>NZ_CP160035.1:0-304285 GCF_040703125.1 Flavobacterium ovatum | reverse complement strand
AACTGTATTTCGGCTAAGTCAACTCCGTCAAGTGAAGTTCCAGACATGATACCTAATACATGATAAGTGTCGTTGTTTGTCATAAGATTTGTTTTCGAAAAAAATTATTATGCACGCATAGTTGTTTTAGTCAAATAAATACGCTAATTTTCTGAAAGGTAAAATTAAGAATTCTAAATCAGATACTTTAATTTTATTTTAAAGTACTATTTAATCGAAAAACCAATAGAATACATGGATTTTAATTTATCAGAAGAGCAGTTAATGATTCAGCAAGCTGCTAGGGATTTTGCACAAACCGAATTGTTGCCCGGAGTAATCGAAAGGGACGAATTTTCTATATTCCCCACCGAGCAAGTCAAGAAATTGGCAGAACTGGGATTTTTGGGAATGGTCGTTTCTCCAGAATACGGCGGCGCGGGTTTGGATAATCTATCTTATGTTTTGGCTTTGGTCGAATTGGCAAAAGTAGATGCTTCTGCGGCTGTGATTATGTCAGTGAATAATTCTTTGGTTTGTGCCGGAATGGAGAAATACTGTAATGAGGAACAAAAACAAAAATATTTGGTGCCACTGGCTAAAGGAGAAGTATTAGGTGCCTTCTGCTTGTCAGAACCCGAAGCGGGATCGGATGCGACTTCGCAAAAAACAACTGCTATTGATAAAGGTGATTATTATTTATTGAACGGAACCAAAAACTGGATAACAAATGGTTCAACGGCTTCTACCTATATAGTAATGGCGCAAACAGATGTTGAAAAAGGACATAAAGGAATCAATGCTTTTATTGTCGAAAAAGGTTGGGCTGGTTTTGATATTGGTCCCAAAGAAAAAAAAATGGGAATTAGAGGGTCTGATACGCATTCATTACTATTCAATGATGTAAAAGTGCCCAAAGAAAATAGAATTGGAGCCGATGGTTTCGGATTTCAATTTGCTATGGAAGTGTTGAACGGAGGACGAATCGGAATTTCGGCACAAGCTCTTGGAATCGCAACTGGCGCTTATGAATTAGCATTGAAATATTCGCAAGAGCGAAAAGCTTTTGGTAAAGAGATTTTTAAACACCAAGCCATAGCTTTCAAATTGACTGATATGGCGACTCAAATTATGGCTGCCAAAATGTTGTGCTACAAAGCAGCAACCGAAAAAGATGCAGGGCAAGACATTACACAATCGGGTGCAATGGCCAAATTATATGCTTCTCAAACAGCGATGGATGTGACCATTGAGGCTGTTCAAGTACACGGAGGAAACGGTTATGTGTCCGAGTATCATGTGGAACGTATGATGCGTGATGCCAAAATCACTCAGATTTACGAAGGGACCTCGGAGATTCAAAAAATTGTGATTTCGAGAACATTGATTTCTTAGGATAGAATGCTTAAATTTATAGAAAAATCCATCTTTGCAGCCGTAAAGGGGGATTTTTTGGTTTGTTAAATGTTCAATTCTATTTTTTTTACAATTTATAAAAACTATGGTTTGAATATTCTCGTATATGAAAGTAGATAAGGGAAAGTGTAAAGTAATTTCACCATAATAAAACCTTCATCGAGTTATTAAATTAAGGAGTTATGAAAAAAGTCATCTTCATTTTGGTACTGAGTTTGTTTACTGTTTTTTCTTTCGCTCAAAAAGGAAAAAAACGAATAGCGGAATTTAACTTAGAAAAAAAGGCAGCCATTCAAGGCTATGACCCTGTTGCTTATTTTACTCAATCAAAAGCGATGAAAGGCAAAAAAGAATATTCGACCAATAATGAAGGAGTGCGGTATCTTTTTTCCTCTTCAGAGAACAAGGAGTTGTTTTTAAAAACTCCAAACAAATACGAACCAGAATATGGTGGTTGGTGTGCTTATGCCATGGGACTTTCTGGTGAGAAAGTTTCGATAGACCCTAAAACGTTTAAAATTGTTGACGGAAAGTTATATTTGTTCTACAATGCTTTTTTCAATAACACTTTGAAAGATTGGAATAAAGACGAAGCAAATTTAAAAACAAAAGCCAATTCTAATTGGAAGAAAATTACTCAATAAAAAAGCTTAAATTTATAAAATAATCGTTTTGTTTATTTTTATTCTGAAAGTTGTCAGTTTTTGGGCTTTTGAAAGTCTATATAACAAGAATAGAGAAATCACTTAGAAAATTTACCCCAATATGCTTAAACAGTCTGTAAATAATAGTTTGAATGAATTAGTTCATTTGTTGGATGAATTGTCCAATGAAGAGTATTCAAAGTCATGCGCTACCTTGAGTAATTCTAGTATTGGCGAACACACAAGGCATATTATAGAAATGTTTCAATGTTTGCAAAATAATTATGATTTGGGTGTTGTGAATTATGATAAACGAGAACGCAATCATCAAATCCAAACCGATACACAGTTTGCAATTCTACAAATTGAAAATATTCAAAAAGCGGTAGACAAAGGCGATAAAAAAATGCAGTTACAACAGATTATTGATGGTGATGAACTAAGTATCGAAACTAATTATTATCGGGAATTGTTGTACAACCTAGAACATTGTATTCATCATCAAGCCTTAATCAAAGTAGGCGTACTTCAGAATTGCAAAATTGTTTTGAATGAAAACTTTGGAGTCGCTCCCTCTACAATTGAATACAGGCAACAATGTGCACAGTAAGTTTTGTAAAATCTGGGAATAAAGTAATTGTTACCTCCAATCGTGACGAAAGTGTTGTAAGATTGAATGCGATTCATCCAAAAAAATATACTATAAAAGATAAAATTGTTATCTATCCCAAAGACCCCAAAGCTGGAGGGACTTGGTATGTTGCGGACCAATGTGGAACGATTTTAGTTTTACTTAATGGCGCTCAGGAGAAACATCAAATGGCTCCTCCTTATCGAATGAGTAGGGGATTGATTGTTTTGGATATAATAGGTAGTCAATCTGCAGTCGATTTTTGGAAAGGGATTGATTTAGACAACATCGAACCGTTTACTTTGGTTTTGTACCAAGAAGAAAATTTGTATCAATTGCGTTGGGATGGAAAACAGAAAGAAACATTGTCTTTGGATACCGATAAAAAACACATTTGGGCATCGTCTACTTTGTATCCTGCGGCAATTCGAGCAAAAAGAGCTGAATTATTTCATGAATTTCTGGATAAAAAAGAACAGGTGTCCGAGGAAGAATTGTATCAGTTTCATCGCTATACAGATGCTGATAATCCCGAAAATGGTTTGATAATCAATCGCAACAATGAACTAAAGACGTTGAGTATCACACAATCTGTTTTGGAACACAATACATTGGAAATGAAACATTATGATTTGATACACAACCAAGAATACAATACCTCAATTGCAATTATTAAAAAGTTAGCCCATTGACAATCTACAATCGCATTCCACTTTTTTTTCATAAAATTACCCATTGGGAATATTGGCCATATCAATTGGTCTATATTCCAATTTGGTTTTTGTTGGTTTTTTATATCATCAAAGCAAAGTCTTTCTTCTTTTTTAGCGCCTCCAATCCTTCGATAAAAAATGGTGGGTTTATTATGGAGTCCAAAAAAGAAATTTATGATTTAATTCCGCAACAATATTACCCTAAAACGGAATTGATAAAGGAAAGAACTACGTGGCCAAAACTAGATGAAGCTCGAATGAAGTCAGGAATTCAGTTTCCCTTCATTGCTAAACCCGATATAGGTCTAAGAGGTTCTGCAGTAAAAAAAATCAATTCGCTTAATGACTTATTCAATTACAGTCAAAAAGCTGATTTTGACTACTTAATCCAAGATTTGATTCCGTTTGAAAATGAAGTTGGGATTTTTTATGTGCGGTTTCCAAATGAAGCGAAAGGCAAAATTACAGGAATCGTTTCCAAAGAATTTTTGGTCGTGACCGGAGATGGAAAAGCTACGATTGCAATATTGATTAGCCAAAATCCGCGTTATGCTTTACAATATGAAGTTTTAAAAAAGGAATACGGAAATGAACTAGGCACAATTTTGCCTCTAGGCGAAAAACGAAACCTAGTTCCCTATGGTAATCATGCTCGAGGCGCCAAGTTTGTAGATGGAAGTGATTGGATTACGCCAGAATTAGAAACTGTAATCAATGATGTTTGTGTTCAAATTCCAGGATTTTACTTTGGACGATTGGATGTTATGTATGATAGTTTAGAAGATTTTAAACAAGGAAAAAACTTTTCTATTGTAGAGCTAAACGGAGCAGCTAGTGAGCCTACACACATCTATGACCCAAAGCATTCGTTATTTTTTGCATGGAAAGAATTGGCGCGACATCTTAAATATATGTACCAAATAAGTATGCTGAATAATAAAAACGGAATTCCGTTTTTACCTCACAAAGTAGGCATGCAAGAAATGCGATTGCATTTTGAACAATCCGCCAAAATAGTTAATTTTTAATCCATGCAAGTAGTTAAAAATATAGCGGTAGGTTTTATAGTTAGCTTTTTGGGCTCTTTGCCTTTGGGTTTTCTTAATATTGTTGGGCTTGAAGTTTATGGAACTTTAGGCTTAAAAGCAGTGTCGCTCTTTATTCTCGGAATTATAGCTATCGAAGCCGTTGTTTGTTATTACACTTTGATTTTTGCCAATGAGTTGGTTAGAAATAAAAAACTTATGAAGTGGATTGATGTTTTCGGAATCTTTTTTTTTCTAATCATCGCCTTTGTTTTTTATAATCAATCAACCGAAACAGGTCATAGCAGTGGTTTTTTGCAAAATTATCAAGGTTGGAATATGTTTTGGTTGGGTGTTTTCTTGAACTGTCTCAATTTTTTACAAGTTCCGTTTTGGCTAGTGTGGAATCTCTATTTCATCAACGGCAAATACATTAGTATTCATAAACGATTAAAGTTGTATTATGTTGGAGGCACGATGGTAGGCGTATTTATCGGAATGTTGTTCATTATTTATTTTCTAGACAAAATATCCAAGCAAATTGCCTTTTTGACCGATTACTTAATTCCTGTTATTTTTCCAGTGTTTTTTGTTGTAATGGCTATAATTCAATCCTATAAAGTGTTTCAAAAGTACTTTTCAAATAAAATCCATTTGGAACCATAGAAAATAGGTTTTGTTTTGTTGTAGGAGAGGTGAATTACAAAACAATAAATAATTTTAAGCTAGTAAGTGTAAATAGAAATTGGTAACCATTAAGTTAATCTCTTAATAGCGTATTATTTTAGCCTTAAATTTATCTCATTTTGATTATAATGTCAAGAATGATGAGAAATAAGTCCTATTGTCAGTTCGAGGTATAATTTTTTTCAAAAAATACAATATAAAATGATGTTACCTTTGCTAATAACCTGATTTAGAATTAGGCAGTGTAACAGTAAATCAAATTAGTGTTAATTACCTGAGTTCGAGTTTTGTTTCAAAGTATTATAGTATGCAATATTGGTGAGTTCGCTTAAGATGAATTTCCCCCATGGTAGTAATATCTTTCACATAGTATACTTTGAGCCTATTTCTATTTCATTAATTCGAGAGCGATGAGTAGTTTAGAGAAAATTATTAAAAATTGTGCTGGTATCGATATTGGTAGTGAAAAAGTTTTTGTTGCCATTGAATCAGAAGAAGTAAGAAGTTTTCGAACTTTTACAAGATCTTATAGAGAGTTGGGTATTTATTTGCGGGAACACTCTATAACTCATGTAGCAATGGAGGCAACAGGTGTATACTGGATTACTCTTTATGATATTTTAGAAGCAATGGAATTTGATGTTACTTTAGTTAATCCAGCAGATAGTTAAAATTTACCTGGTAGAAAAACTGATGTACAAGATTGCCAATGGATACAACAGTTATTTAGTTACGGTTTACTAAGGAAAAGTTTTGTTCCTGATGATATTGTTCGAAAGTTGAGAGTTTATACTCGTATGCGTGAAGATAAATTACAAATGGGATCTTCACATATACTTCATATGCATAAAGCATTAGTACAAATGAATATTCGTCTTAAAGATGTTTTATCCCAAACCCATGGTGCAAGTGGAATGAAAATGATAGAAGCTATTTTAGAAGGAGAAAGAGATCCGCAAGTTTTATTAAGTTATTGCACTAAAGATTTACGCAAAAGAAAAGCAGCAGATATTTTATTGGCTTTGGAAGGTAATTACAAAGAGGAATATATTTTTGAACTGCAACAGGCACATGATGGATACCTGCTTTATTTAAACCAAGTGCAACATTGTGATAAGGAAATTGAAAAAATACTTATACAATTTAAGGACAAAACGAATAATGATTATCAAGACGATAATAAAATAAAACCGATTAGACATAACAAGCCTGATATAGAAAACTTACATAATTTGTTAATGGGAATTCATGGTGCAAACCCTACTGTCTTGCCAGGACTTACTGATTATAGTCTAATGCGATTAACAGCAGAACTAGGTAATAACATAAAGCAGTGGCCAAATGTTAAAGCATTTGTATCCTGGTTGGGATTAGCTCCTGGAAAGCATCAATCAGGGAAAATGAACAAAAGAAGCAAAAAAAAAGCGATGACAAGATCAGGTCAAATATTCAAACAAGCAGCTCAAAGCTTATTAGTTAGCAAGCAACCAGGTTTAGGAGCTTTTGCAAGAAAACTTAAAGCAAGAAGAGGAGCAGCAATAGCAATCAAGGCAAGTGCAAGAAAAATAGCAGAACTCTATTATAAAACATTTGATAATGGAATGCAATATGTCGAAAAAGGAGTAGAAATATATTTACAACATCAAAAAGATCAACAAATTAGATTTCTAACAAAAAAAACTAAAGAATTAAATTTGCAACTAATTGATATTTAGCGACATACATAAAAACGTCAATGGTAGCGAAGTCGAGAACCACAACAGCATCTCGACTTCGCTACCTATGACGTTTTGCTTTAAATACCTGAATTACGAATACTTAAAAAAACACACCCCTAGCCCCTCTCAAGAGGGGAATTAGAAGTACAAACATTCATATAACGTCATTTTATATTGCATTTTTTAGAATAAAAATTACTCCTCTATGTGACAAAAAAACAGTTGACTATTATATGTTTTTCAAATGTGTTTGATGATTCTAATTTTCATAGTCAATCGAATACACTATCAGCTCGAGCAAAATTCGTGGAATTAGTCTTTTCTCCCTGTTGAAATTAGTGGCAATTTGTGAAATTCGTGTCAACTTTTATTTTTTTGTGGATAATTGAAAGCGAACAGCTAGTACTTGTTCTTAATTTCGTTTGGTATTAATCGAATTTATGTATTTTTGTTTTATGAAGAACATTATTATCACCGGAACCAGTCGTGGAATTGGTTATGAATTGGCATTGCAATTTGCCAATGCAGGGCATCAAGTTTTGGCACTTTCGAGAAAAACACCTCGTATCTTAATAGAACACAAAAACATCACTTGTCTATCGGTTGATTTGTCGACAGAAAATGATTTAGATAAAATCACCAATTTCATAGCGACTAGCTGGAAAAATGTAGATGCCGTTATTCACAACGCAGGAAGTTTGGTCAATAAACCATTTGCAGACTTAACGCAAACTGATTTTGAAAACGTATATAAAGTCAACGTTTTTGCAGTAGCTAACTTGACCCGAATATGCTTGCCGTTCCTCCAAAAAGGAAGCCATGTTGTTACGATTAGTTCGATGGGCGGAATCCAAGGGAGTCTAAAATTCCCAGGATTAGCAGCTTATAGCTCTAGTAAAGGTGCGGTAATTACCCTTTCAGAACTATTGGCCGAAGAATATAAAGAGCAAGGAATTGCATTCAATGTATTAGCTTTAGGAGCTGTTCAAACCGAAATGCTTCAAGAAGCTTTTCCGGGTTATCAAGCACCAGTTTCTGCCGAAGAAATGGCCAATTACATCTATGATTTTACCCTTACAGGAAACAAATATTTTAATGGAAGAGTGATACAAGTTACATCATCGAACCCTTAAATTAGTTATGAATTATTAGTTATGAGTGACAGCATCGTTAAAAATAAGAGTTAATTAATTATTAGTAATAAATTATGAGTGATAGCATCGTTAAAACCAAGAGTTTTGATTTGGCAGTGAGTGGCGTTTTTTTCTATAAACATATTGTGAATGAAAAGAAAGAATATATCATGAGCAAGCAGTTTTTACGTTCCATAACCTCTGTGGGTGCAAATGTTCGTGAAGCTGTAAATGCACAAAGAAAACCTGATTTTATACATAAATTAGCTATCGCTCAAAAAGAGTGTGATGAAACTATGTATTGGCTAGAACTACTACAAGCAACAGATTATATCTCTCACGAAGAATTTCAAAAAATTCATAATCAAAGTCATGAAGTGCTTAAAATAATTAGAAGTATCATCATAACCACCAAGAAAAACCTCGAAAAATAAAGACAACAACTTATACGCACCAGCAACTCATAACTCATAACTAATTTGCAAGGAACCTTAACCAAATACATTCCAGATTTCGCCGTCGTACCCGCTTTTGAGTTGATTGTGACACATGGCGTGCATCTAAAAATCGTTAACGAGCGATCGACTCGACATGGTGATTACCGCAAAGCCTTAAACGGAAAACACGAAATCACCGTCAACGGCAGTTTGAATAAGTACCGTTTTTTGATTACCCTTATTCACGAAATTGCGCATCTAGTAGCTTTCGAAAAATACGGTCGCAACATCAAACCCCACGGAAACGAGTGGAAACACACCTTTCAGCAGTTGATGGTGCCGTACATTCGTCCCGAAATTTTCCCCAACCAATTGTTGCCACTTTTGGCGAGGCATTTCAGAAATCCTTCCGCCAGCAGCGACACCGACACCACCTTGTCTTTGGCACTCAAACAATTTGACCAGCAAAGTGACGACAAAAATTATGTTTTCGAAATCCCCTACGGCACCGTATTCCGAATCAAAAACGGAAAAGTTTTTAAGAAAATGGCCGTTCGCACCAAACGCTTCGAGTGCATCGAAATTAGTTCTGGCAAAACCTATTTATTCAACCCCAATGCCGAGGTAGAAATTATTCAGGTTTAAAATTTGGAGCGAAAGTTTAGGCTTTTTCAGGAGAGTTGGGTTCCCGTCTTCGGCTATATCTCTCCACTCCGTTACGAGGATACCGCCTTAACCGGGGCTAGGGAGGTAATTTAGTTTTCTATTTGCTTTCATCGTAAAATCACTTTGTCAAATAAAATGCGGAGAATAAGATTTAAAATATTCTATTCAAAATTAATTCACCTTTGTTCGAATCTAGAGCTTGCAGAAATTTGTATTTTAGTGAAATAAAGCAATGCTTTTTAAAAGCAAACAACTTATGAAAAACAACCTAGGCTCCATATCACTTATAATCGCTTTCTCAGGCTTAGTGCTGTTCGAACTGCTTGTCCGCATGGATTTCCTAGTCCATCCAGGTTGGAAAATCGTTATAGCAGGTTTTGAGGCGGCAACTATTGGTGGCTTTGCTGATTGGTTTGCGGTCAGTGCTTTGTTTCGGGAGATTCCAATTCCGATTGTGCGGAAGCATACTAATATCATCGCTAAAAATCGAGAGAAACTAACGGAGGGAATTGTTGATTTGGTGACAAATAAATGGCTTTCGCCAGAAGTGATTTCGGGCAAGTTGAGCGAAATTAATTTAGTCGAAAAGATAGTTCAGTTTCTGAAAAAGCCAGACAATCAAAAGAAGTCTATTGAAGTCGTTCAAAAAATAGTTTTGATACTTGCGGATGATTTAGATAGTCCAAAATTGGCGGCGAATTTAAAGACGATTTTTACGAAGCAAATTGGTCAATTGGATTTGGCTGCTACTATGGGAGAATGGTTGGAGAAATCGATTAAAAACGGCGACCACAACCAGATTTGGGACTTGATGATTCAGGCTGGCTCAAAAGCGATTGAAAATCCAGAGACCAAGGAAATGTTACTCGATAAGTTACAATTTGCCGCTACGGAATATGGCGACAAAAGCATGCTTAAAAAATTCACACTATTTCTAGCAAAAACTAGTGGCGGAATAGATTTGGATGTCATAGCCGATGATTTGCTTGCAAAGGCGCAGGACTTTATTATAGAAGCGCAATCCAATCCTGAGCATCCTATTCGAAATAAATTTGACAACTGGATACTGGATTTTGCACACAAATTGGCTACGGGAGACGAAGAAAGCAAAAAATTGGTGGATAATTTTATCAATGGTTTTACTGAAAACGCCGATTCCGAAAAAATGATTCAGAAGCTATTGGTGAATTTCAAACAAACACTTACCGAACAATTGGAGAATGATGAAACGCCGCTGATGCAATTTGTGATTTCCAAGCTGAATGCTATATTATCCGACTTAGAACAAAATCCAGAAACACAAGCAAATGTCAACCGTTGGATAAAAGATACGATTTCGAACTTGATTACCGAGTTTCACGGTGAAATAGGGAATATGGTTCGTGACAGTCTCGTTAAATTAGACAATAAGGAATTAGTCGATCAAATTGAGGACAAAGTGGGTAATGATTTGCAGTATATTCGACTCAATGGCGCCGTTGTTGGTGGTTTGGTTGGTATTCTAATTGCTGTTGTTAAATTGGCTTTGGAGTAAGGTAGAGTTTTTTTTTGTAGGTAGTTTACTCATTAGGTTAAATTAATAGTAAAACATTAATTTCATACTAAATCTGTCACACTGAGCTTGTCGAAGTGCAATCCAAAAAAGCTTCCCTTTGAGAAAAGTCTTCGACAAGCTCAGACGGACAAAGTGGTATTACATTATAGTAGAAGATTAGGACTAAGTTATGAACCTGTTAGGGGAGCTTTGTTCAAAATATATTATTTTAAAGCAACAGTTTTGACCATTTGAAGTAATGAGATATTACTTTTATAAATACAAAAAAAGCACAGTCGCATAAAACGTACAGTGCTTTTTTTGTTATGGAAATAATAAGTTGTTTTTTAGCCCCGATAGAAACGAAAATCCTTTTGTGACGGCCTTCCGGAACAAAAGATTATAGTGAATAGCGGGAGGAATCGTAATTATGAAATCTGATTTCCTGCTCCTAATTTTATTTCTTCAAATGCGCTTCGCGAACTTTTTTGAATAAGTTGGACGAATACACAAATGCGGTTACGGCTTCGTTATCGGTATAGAAAATTTCGTCTTTGTTACCTTGCCATTCTTTAAGTCCGTTTTTTAGGAAAAGGATGTTGTCGCCAATTTCCATAACCGAGTTCATATCGTGGGTGTTGACCACGGTGGTGATGTTGTATTCTTCGGTGATTTCCTTGATGAGGTTATCAATAAGGATGGAAGTGTTTGGGTCCAATCCAGAGTTGGGTTCGTCGCAAAAAAGGTATTTGGGATGGTTGACAATCGCACGGGCGATGGCAACACGTTTCTGCATTCCGCCAGAAATCTCCGAAGGTAATTTTTTGTGAGCATCAATAAGGTTAACTCTTTTGAGAACAAATTCAACTCTATCGGCAATCTTTTCTTTGTCGTCGTTGGTGAACATTTTTAACGGGAAAGCTACGTTTTCGCATACGGTCATCGAATCAAACAAAGCACTGCCTTGAAAAACCATTCCGATTTCGGTACGTAATTCTCGTTTTTCGACTTCTTCTAAATCGGAATATACTCTGCCATCGAAGATGATCTGTCCAGCTTCTGGCGTGTGAATTCCCAAAAGACTTTTCAGTAAAACGGTCTTTCCAGAACCACTTTGCCCAATGATAAGGTTGGTTTTTCCTGTTTCAAAAACGGTGGAAATACCTTTTAGGATTTTGTTCTCGCCAAACGATTTCTCTATGTTTTTTATTTCTATCATGCGCTCAGTAATAATTGCGTTAGAATATAATTGAATAAGATAATGCTAACGGATGTCCATACAAAAGATACGGTACTTGCTTTACCTACTTCCAGTGCGCCACCTTTCATATAGTAGCCGTGAAAGGAGGGTATGGTTGCCAATAAAAGGGCAAATATGAGTGTCTTGATAAAGGCATAGGTTACGTGAAACGGAATAAAATCCATTTGCGCGCCAGTAATAAAGTCGTCGGCCGAGGTGAAACCTCCATAAACACCAGCAATCCATCCACCTAGGATTCCGAGGAACATGGCAATGCCGATTAAGAAAGGATATAAAAGTAGGGCAATTATTTTTGGAAAAACCAAGTAGTTTAGTGAGTTGACACCCATAACTTCTAATGCATCAATTTGTTCGGTTACGCGCATCGTTCCAATACTAGAAGTGATGAACGATCCCATTTTTCCCGCCATAATTACAGAGATAAAAGTAGGCGCAAACTCTAGAATGATCGATTGACGTGTAGCAAATCCGATTAGGTATTTTGGAATTAAGGGATTGGTTAAGTTTAAAGCCGTTTGAATAGCAACAACTCCACCTACGAAAAAGGAAATGAAGGCCACAATTCCAAGTGAATCAATGATTAAGTCGTCAATTTCTTTAAAGATAAGGTTTCGCATTACCGACCATTTGGTTTGCTTGCTGAAAATTTCCTTTATCATTAGGAAGTATTTCCCTATTTGTGATATGTATCGAATGAGCATCATAATATGTGAATATGGGCTAAATTACAAAAATAGTTAGGAGTTATAAGTTATGAGTTATGCCTTTTTCCTAGAAAAGCTTCTCTTTCATTTTTTGTAGGCGGTACTTACGAATGAATTTGGCTTGTTCTGCCGTAACTAATAAAGGTGTTTTGGCTACTTTGGCTTTCATGAATCCGGTGATGTAATCAATGAAAAGCAATGGTTTTTTTTTCATCATTGCCAGTTTTGCCGATGCAATTGCAGTAATCAAAAAACCGTATCCTAAGGTGTAAAAAGCTTCGCCTTGTTTGTAGCGTGCTGTTTTGTTATAATTTGCACCTGTTGGTTTGAGGTGTTTTACTTTTAGCGATTGGTCGGTCACGACTTTCCAGTTGTAGAATTTACAAAGTAATTCGTCTACGGTATCCCAACCCATGGCTGGTTTTAGGCCGCCAATTTGTTTGTAGGTTTCTTTTCGGTACGCTTTTAAGGCGCCACGAATATGGTCTTTATCGGTTAGATTTTCTAAAACAAATTCGCCGTTTTTGTCGATATAGCAAAATCCACCTGCCATTCCGATGCGGTCATCGGACTTGAAATGATTGATGATAGTTTCGAAATAATTAAGCGGAAAAATTAAATCGGCATCAATTTTTACTAGAATGTCGTATTTGTCATCGATGTGTTTTTCGCCTTCGTGAAACGCTTGAATCACCTTACTTCCTGGCATGTGTACAGCCGAAGATTTTTTGTTGACCAAAGTGATATAAGGATATTTTGCGGCGTATGATTTCACGATTTCCTCAGTTCCATCAGTAGAGTTGTCATTGACCACAATCACTTTTGTTGGAGGAACGGTTTGCCCTACCAAAGAATCTAAGGTTAAGGAAATGAATGCTTCTTCGTTATGAGTGGGAATGACTAGGTAGTAGTTCATTTAAAAAATTTTAGATTTTAGATTAATGATTCTAGAATGCTGATGTCGCACTAAAATCAAAAATCAAAAATAGTTAGTCGAAATTCGTTAATCTATTTTGCTTTTTCAGCGTAAACCATATAGTATCTTGGTGTGAAGTAACGCAAAAGAGGTCTGAAACCTATTTTTTTGACCGGATGTGTGAATTTTTCTCTTGCGGTGATTTTCCAACCTGTTTTTTCGAGTAACCAGTCCAATTGCCAGTCTTCAAATTCGTGGTAATGTCTGTCCCACATGTCTATTTTGCTTCTGTAGGCTGATGAAAACCAAAGTCGCAACGGAATTGAAATTAACAATTTATCACATTTTACATTTTCTAAAATTGTAAATGGATTTAGTAAATGTTCGAATATTTCGAAAGCGGTAAAGACTGTATATTGTTCCGTTTGTAAAGCGGTTTGGTCTTTGTCAATATCTTCTCCAGTTGTGTTTTTGACGGTGTAGCCATTCTCGACCATGATTTTGGAAAAGGGATTGGGAACTCCTAAATCAAAAATAGTTTCGGAAGTTGAAACGTGTTTTTGTAAAAATTCTAGAGTGTGTTTGAATCGCTTGTTGGGAAATGTTTTTTCGTACATAGTTATTGCCAAGAACGAACTGATTTATCGTTCATTAAATTAGTGGTTTGATTTCCGTTGCTTCCAATTTTGAATTGGAAATTGTGGTGCAAATATAGTGATAAATGTGTTTTGTGTTGCTTTTTTAGCCTAGATAGGGGCAAAGTGTCGGGACTTAATTAGCTCCTGAAAATTTATAACCACAAATTGCACAAATTTTCACAGAGTAATTTGTGGAAATTTGTGCAATTTGCGGTTAATTTTTATCTTTTTAATATCTGTAAACAAACGCATTAATGTTCATTCCTGCGCCAACTGAGGCAAAAATCACCACATCGCCTTTGCTGATTTCATGGCCTTCGATTTGACCGTTGACTAATAAATCGAAAAGTGTTGGTACTGTGGCAACACTGCTATTTCCTAACTCCTGAATGCACATTGGCATGATATTCTCTGGCGTGGGTAGGTCGTATAGTTTGAAGAAACGAGCTACTATGGCTTCGTCCATTTTTTCGTTGGCTTGGTGTATCAAGATTTTTTTGACATCGGTAATGGCAACACCACTTTTATCTAGACAGCTTTTCATGGCAGTAGGAACATTGCTGAGTGCAAATTCGTAGATTTTACGTCCGTGCATTTTGATGTAACGGGTGTCTGGATCCAAATTGGTATTATATGATTTCCCGAAAAATAAGTAACCTGCCTCATCAATGGCGTAAGTAGCGCTTTCGTAGGCCAATAATCCAGTTTCATCCTCTGAAGCTTCGATAATCGTTGCTCCAGCACCATCAGAATAAATCATGGAGTCACGGTCGTGGTCGTCAACTACTCTCGAAAGAGTCTCTGAGCCAATAACTAAACAACGTTTAGCCATGCCTGATTTGATAAAGGCATTGGCTTGCAATACGCCTTCAATCCATCCTGGGCATCCAAAAAGCAAGTCGTAAGCCACGCATTTTGGGTTTTTGATTTGCAATTTATTTTTGACACGAGTCGCTAAACTAGGCAACATATCAGACTGAAGTGCCCCTTTTTTAACATCGCCAAAGTTGTGAGCAAAAATGATATAGTCAATTGTTTCTGGGTCGATGTTTGCGTTTGCAATTGCTTTTTGAGCTGCGAAAAAAGCTAAATCCGATGAGTTGTATTGGTCTTCGGCATAGCGTCTTTGTTCAATTCCTGTAATCCCTTTGAACTTATGAATAATAACATCATTAGGGTATTTAAACGGACTTCCATCTTCGTTTAAGAATTTATGCTCGGAGAAATCGGTATTGTAT
Organism: Flavobacterium ovatum; assembly: GCF_040703125.1. Taxonomy (NCBI): domain Bacteria; kingdom Pseudomonadati; phylum Bacteroidota; class Flavobacteriia; order Flavobacteriales; family Flavobacteriaceae; genus Flavobacterium; species Flavobacterium ovatum. The sequence continues at coordinate 288,945 of NZ_CP160035.1, read as the reverse complement.
ATTTTGTTATCAGGAATGTAACTTCCTGAGCCTGTTATTTTTATGGTCATGGGTGTGTTGTGAAATAATTAAGGCAATGTAAGGATTATATGAAGAACAAATTACTATGGATGCATAATTGTAAATTTAAAATTCTTACCACTTTGAAACCTTGTTTTGTTGTGCAATTGTTTGTGTTTTCGTTGTTTTAGTAACAAAATTGAAACGAGTTAATCAGGATTGTATTTTCGAAAAAAAAACAGCAAATAAAAACGTCCCGAGTAATCGAGACGTTTTTTGAGTATTGTTTGGATATTAACTTTCCATATACGCTTCAATAGGAGCACAGCTACATACTAAATTTCTATCTCCAAAAGCATCATCGGCACGACGTACAGACGGCCAGAATTTGTTGTCGGCAATATAGGGTAGCGGGAAAGCTGCTTTTTCTCTGCTGTATGGCAAAGACCAATTTTCGGAAGTAAGCATTGCTAATGTATGAGGTGCGTTTTTCAAAACGTTATTTTTATCTTCGATAGAAGCTTCTTCGATTTCTTTACGAATTGAAATCATGGCTTCACAAAAACGGTCTAGTTCTTCTAAGTTTTCACTTTCTGTTGGTTCAATCATCAAAGTACCGGCTACTGGGAAAGAAACTGTAGGAGCGTGGAAACCATAATCCATCAAACGCTTAGCGATATCGGTAACTTCGATTCCTTTTTGTTTGAAAGGGCGACATTCCAATATCATTTCGTGAGCCGCACGACCCATTTCGCCAGAATATAAAGTATCGTAGTGACCGCTTAGTTTTTCTTTAATATAGTTCGCATTCAAAATAGCGTGTTCTGTAGCTGATTTTACACCTTCGGCACCTAGCATTTTGATATAACCATAAGAAATCAAACATACTAAAGCAGAACCCCAAGGAGCTGCAGAAATAGCAGAAATAGCACTGTCTCCACCAGTAGGGATAACTGGGTTTGTTGGTAAAAATGGTGCTAATTGTGGCGCAACGCAAATAGGTCCTACTCCAGGTCCACCACCACCGTGAGGAATAGAGAATGTTTTATGTAAGTTCAAGTGACATACGTCAGCACCAATAGTAGCAGGATTTGTTAATCCTACTTGAGCGTTCATATTGGCACCATCCATATACACTTGTCCTCCGTTATCGTGAACAATTTTAGTAATTTCTTTAATCGCACTTTCGTAAACACCGTGAGTCGAAGGGTACGTAATCATCACACAAGATAAATTGTCTTTATGTAAAATCGCTTTTTCGCGTAAATCTTCAACGTCGATATTTCCGTTTTCTAGTGTTTTGGTAACTACTACTTTCATTCCTGCCATCGCTGCAGATGCCGGATTGGTTCCGTGAGCAGAAGATGGAATCAAAGCGATATTTCTGTGGTTGTCACCTCTAGACTCATGATATGCTTGTATCACCATTAATCCTGCATATTCTCCTTGTGCACCTGAATTGGGTTGTAAAGTAGTTGCTGCAAAACCAGTGATTTCGTTCAATTGCTCTTCTAGTTTTTTCAACATTTCTTGGTATCCTTGCGCTTGGTCCAAAGGAGCAAACGGGTGAATACTGTTCCAGCTTGGTGCGCTTAATGGCAACATTTCGGCAGCAGCATTCAATTTCATCGTACAAGAACCTAGAGCAATCATGGAGTGATTTAAAGATAAATCTTTACGCTCCAACATTTTGATGTAACGCATCAAAGCGGTTTCCGAATGGTATTTATTAAATACTTCATGTTGTAAAAACGATGAAGTTCTGATTAAACTTTCTGGAAAATGATTGGTAGTAGATAATTTACTAACGGTGATGGTTTCCACTCCTTTTGCTTCAGCAAAAATAGAAACAACTTTGTTCAAGTCTCCAAAACCAATAGTCTCGTTCAAGGAGATAGAAACCGTATCTTCAGTTGGGTAAAAGAAATTCACTTCATTTGCCTCGGCGATTTCTCTAACTTTTTTAGCGTCTGCTTTAATAACAATAGTATCAAAGAAAGCTGTATTGGTTTGCTCAAATCCTAATTTTGCTAAAGTATTTGTCAAAGTCACTGCTGAAGCATGTACTTTGTTGGCAATATATTTTAATCCTCTTGGCCCATGAAAAACAGCATACATACTTGCCATTACAGATAGTAAAACCTGCGCTGTACAAATATTAGACGTTGCTTTGTCACGCTTTATGTGTTGTTCGCGGGTTTGTAACGCCATACGTAGTGCACGATTTCCATCAGTGTCAACGGTAACTCCGATGATTCTTCCTGGCATCGAACGTTTGTAATCATCTTTTGTAGCAAAATAAGCCGCGTGAGGACCACCGTAACCTAACGGGATTCCGAAACGTTGTGTAGTTCCAAAAACGACCGCAGCGCCCATTTCTCCCGGAGGAGTTAGTTTTGCCAAACTCAAAATATCAGCAGCAACGGCTACTTTAATTTCGTTTGCAGCAGCTGTTGCAATAAATTCGGTATAATCGTTTACTTGTCCAAATTTCCCTGGATATTGAAGCACTGCTCCAAAAAAGTCAGATGAAAAGTCGAAAGTTTCGTGGTTTCCTATTACTAATTCCACTCCAATCGGTGTAGAACGCGTTTGTAAAACTGATAAAGTTTGAGGTAAGATTTCTTCCGAAACAAAGAATTTACAAACATTGGCTTTCTTTTGGTCTCTTGATCTAACGTCAAATAACAATGCCATAGCTTCTGCTGCAGCGGTACTTTCGTCCAAAAGCGAAGCGTTAGCGATTTCCATTCCCGACAATTCGATTACCGTGGTTTGGAAATTCAAAATTGCCTCCAAACGACCTTGTGCAATTTCGGCTTGGTATGGCGTGTAGGCCGTGTACCATCCTGGGTTTTCAAAAACATTTCTTTGAATAACAGCTGGAACGATAGCTTGATTGTATCCTAAACCTATATAGGTTTTGAACATTTTATTTTTATTTCCTAAAAGCGTAATATGTTTTAAATATTCATATTCCGTCATTTCAGGATCTAATTTCAGAGGTGCTTTTAGACGAATATCATCCGGAAGTGTCTCATAGATGAGTTGTTCTATGGAGTCCACTCCGATTGTTTTTAACATTTTCTGTACATCGGATTCCTCTGGACCTATGTGTCTTAAAGCAAAAGCATCTGTTTTCATTCGAAGATATTATATGTTTTTTTCGTGGTGCAAAAATAAACATAATTACTTTTTAAATCATGGTTTTTTAGGATTCATTTTATATGTGTAAAATGATTTAACAAATAGTATTGTAAAATCCCTATTTTTGTTAGATGTTTCGTCTTCAATCACTTTTCGATTTCTATATTAAATCCAGCATTCACGTCGCTTTGTCGGTTTATGCTTTGGTACGAATGACGCAGTTTATGTTCGAAATTCCGTATGATAAACCGATTTCGTTTTTTGCGTTCTTCGGAACCATAGTAGGGTATAATTTTGTGAAGTATGATGCTTTGGCAAGAGCCAAGAAAAGACAGATGCGCAAGGAATTGAAAGTTATTGCAGCATTTAGTTTCTTATGTTTCGTAGCTGTTGGGGTAAGTTTTTTTATGTTAGAGCGAGTGACACAAATGGTAGCGGTGGGTGTTTTGATTTTAACCATGTTGTATACTTTACCTTTTTTTCCGAATCGAAAGAATGCTCGCAATTGGGCAGGTGTTAAAATTTATATTGTCTCTTTGTGTTGGGTAGGGGTGACTTTATTGTTGCCTTTGGTGGACGCACATCAGGGCTTAGGACTTGATTTTTACCTAAAATGCATTCAAAGGTTTATTTTAGTTTTCGACCTTATTTTAATTTTCGAAATAATAGACTTAAAAAATGATGACCCTCATTTAAAAACCGTTCCACAGCAGATAGGAGTGAAGCGCACCAAACTATTAGGATTGTTATTATTACTGCCTTTTTATTTCTTAGAATTTTTTAAATCCCATTTTATCGAAAAGCAGTTGGTTGTCAATTTGATATTGGTGGTTATTTTGTCACTTTTCTTGGTCTTCGCCAATGAAAAACGCTCGAGATATTACACTTCTTTTTGGGTCGAAAGCGTTCCGATTATTTGGTGGTTAATGGTTGTTTTTCTGTGAAAAATGTGATTTTGGTGATTACGTTCACCGAAATTACTATAAAATTGGTGAATACGTTCACCAAAAACACTATAAAATTGGTGAATAGGAATTATAACACTACCTTTGTTTTAAATATAGTGTCATGATTTTAAGAGAATTAACAGAGCGAGTAAAAGCAAAATTAAACAAAGGCAAGGCAATCCTGCTTATTGGACCAAGGCAAGTTGGTAAAACTACTTTGGTCAATGCGTTGTTAGAGGGAATTCCATTTCTGTTTTTAGATGGAGATGATGCTGTCGTGGTCGATACTTTGGCGAATGCCAATACCGAAACCCTAAAAAGTATCATCGGGAATTACAAATACGTTTTTATTGATGAGGCACAACGGATTCCAAATATTGGTTTGAAATTGAAAATTATTGTGGACCAAATAAAAGATGTGCAAGTGATTGTGAGTGGTTCTTCTGCTTTTGATATCAATCACCTTACCCAAGAACCGCTTACTGGTCGCAAATTTGAGTATCATTTATTCCCGATTTCGTGGAATGAATTCGAGAACAATGTGGGTTACATTAAAGCGCAGCAGCAATTAGAACTGCGTTTGTTGTACGGAATGTATCCAGATGTGATCACCAATTTTGGAAACGAATATGAAATTTTGAAAAACTTAGTTTCCAGTTATTTGTACAAAGACGTTTTGAGTTTGGCGGGCATTCGAAAATCGGAAGTGTTGGAGAAAATCCTGCAAGCTTTGGCGTTACAAGTTGGGAGCGAAGTGAGTTATAACGAAATTGCACAATTAGTAGGCGTAGATAAAAACACGGTCAGTAATTATATTGATTTGCTCGAAAAAGCTTTTGTGATTTTTAGATTGAATAGTTTTAGTAAAAACATTCGAAACGAAATCAAAGCCAATCGAAAAATTTATTTTTATGATAATGGAGTGCGCAACATGCTTATTGGTAATTTCAATTCCTTAGAGTTCCGGCAAGACAAAGGCGCATTGTGGGAGAATTTTTTGGTTTCTGAGCGAATGAAAAAGTTGTCTTATGCCGATAGTTTAGCTCGTCCTTATTTTTGGAGAACGACTGCTCAACAAGAAATTGATTATATAGAAGCGAATGCCGATGCAGTGAGTGCTTTTGAGTTCAAATGGTCTCCATTGAAAAAAGTAAAACTTCCAAAATCATTTGATGAAGCTTATCATCCTGAATATTTGGTGGTTACTAAAGAGAATTTTAGGGAGTTTGTGAAATAAAAAAACCGGAGCAGCACTACTTCGGTTTTGCAAGGATGAGGTTGTCTAAGTGTTAATTCACCAATTTAGATATTTTTAGATACATATTCGAATGACTATAACTCGGAAATTGTTTTAAATAGAATTGTATTTTTGTTTTATCTACATTGTTATAAATGTAGTTTATTATACTTTCTATATCCTCTGTTTTATTTCTGTACTCATAACCAAATCTGAATAAAAGCTTAAAAAATTTAGACTCATTTAAACCAATTGCTATTTTTTTATATTCATTTACAAATGTTAAATTAGCGCTGTTTTGCAGCATGTCAAGCAAGTCTTGCTCTTTACCGTCTAGTTTTTTAATCTCAAAATAAAAATTAAATGCTTCCAAATCTCCACTTTGATAACTACTACGGGCATAGCTAAAAACAGACATTCTATATTTTTTGAATTCATCTATCGTTAAATTTTCCTTGATGAATAAATAGACTTCAATGTCATATATGAATTTACCATAAACACTATATAATTTGGCTAGCTTTTTATTGTCATTGGTAGCTTTATAAATGGTAACTAAATATTTAAGATAAGGGATGTTGAATTTTTCTTGATAATTACGAGCTATAATTTCTTCACAGTACAGTTCTACAGAGTCATGGTGACCGATTTTCATCAACTCGTCTAGCAGTTTGATATTGAAATCGTTTTCAAATAATCGAGGTCTAAATTTCGAAGCGTATTTTTCGAATATATCGTTTTCGATAATAATTTTTAATATGAATTCTTGTATTTCGATCCCGAATTTAAAATAGGGTAGCTCTGATTTCTCGCTAATTAAAGTAAGATTGTTTTCTAATTCTTCAACCACTAATTTCTGTTGTAAAGCATTAGTACTCGAAAAATCATATATTTTTTTACACTGTGTTAATTCATGTGTAAAGTGATTTTCTTTAAAGATTAACGAAAAATAGAACTGAACACTTTGTTTCCAGATTTCTATGTCCTTTATAGTGTATAGGTTTTTTATTAAAATCTCCAAAATAACTTCGCTAAAGCGCTTGATTCTACTGCTAGTAACGTAGTAATTTTGATCAATTATATGAAGTTCTCGTATCAAAAAGGATATTAGCTCATATTTTTTAGGCGTAATAGGAGGAAAACATAAATGCTCCACTAAATCTTTGCTAGATAAAGCGAGAGCATCTATAAATTTTTTAACTTCATTGGTTTCAATTTTTCGTCGCTTGCCAATTACCGATTGTAAACTTTCTTTAACGAGTTCCTTGATAAACGGAGTGTCAAATACCACTTGTTTGGCTCCAAAATGATTTTTAAACAAAAACGCCAATTCTTTATTAGTATTCAAAAGCTCAGAAATCCAAAAACGTAAGTTTTCATTGTCTAGAGAATTTAATATGGTATCAGTGTCAGATAGCTTTTTTGCTCTGGGTTTTTTAAGTACTTTTTTTTCTGTTTTATTTTCAGAAATATGCAAAACAAGTGCAACAATATGTTTGCAAACGCCGCCTTCTTCACAGTCGCAAATAGTGTCTACAATGTTTTTTCGGCTATTAATTACAATTTTAACATCGTAACTATTTGCAGCATCATCTACATACGCAACTGTTTCAAATTCACTTAACTGGTCTAAATCTCTAACGTGTAATTTAGATGCAGTTTTTATTTTCGAATGATTTTCTTTTATAAAAGCGGCTAAAGTCATTTGTATTACATTTTAAATTAGCCCCGCTCTTTTCAACAAAGCATCAGGCTTAGGTTCTTGTCCTCTAAAGCGTTTGTACAATTCCATTGGTGGTTCTGTTCCACCTTTAGAAAGGACATTGTCTTTGAATTTGGTAGCAACTTCTCTATTAAAAATTCCTTTTTCTTGGAAGAATTCAAAAGCATCTGCATCCAAAACTTCAGCCCATTTATAACTATAATATCCTGATGAATATCCACCTTGAAAAATATGTGAGAAAGCCGTACTCATAGCATTTTCGGCAACTTCAGGGTATAATCTAGTCGATTCAAATTGTTGGGTTTCGAATGCTTTGATAGAAGTAATTCCCGAAGGATCTTGTCCGTGCCAACCCATGTCTAAAAGTCCAAAACTCAACTGACGCATGGTAGCCAATCCTTCGTGGAAACTCGCGCTTTCTTTGATTTTTTCTACAAATTCTTGCGGTATCACTTCGCCTGTTTGGTAATGCGTTGCGAACAAAGCCAAAGCTTCTGGTGCGTAACACCAGTTTTCCATCACTTGACTAGGCAATTCTACAAAATCCCAAAATACCGATGTACCAGATAAACTTGGGTAAATGGTGTTGGCTAACATTCCGTGTAATCCGTGTCCAAATTCATGAAACAAAGTAGTAACTTCATTAAATGTTAATAACGATGGTTTAGTTTCAGTTGGTTTGGTGAAATTACAAACGTTAGATACATGAGGTCTTTCGTTAACGCCGTCTTTTACATATTGTGATTTGAAGGAAGTCATCCAAGCACCGTTACGTTTTCCTTTTCGAGGGAAAAAATCAGCGTAGAAAATAGCGACTAAATCTTTTTTCTCGTCGGTTACTTCATATGTCATTACCTCAGGATGGTATTTGTCAATGTCAAATATTTCGGTAAATGTTAAACCGTATAATTTATCAGCTATCGTAAAAGCACCGTTTAACACTTTTTCTAACTGGAAATATGGTTTCAACTTTTCGTCATCCAAATTGAATAACTGTTGTTTTAATTTTTCAGCATAATAGCCACCGTCCCATTTTTCCAATTGTTCGATTCCGTCTAACTTTTTGGCGAAAGCCGTCAACTCTTCAAATTCTTTTAGCGCAGCCGGTTTTGCTTTTGCTAATAAATCATTCGAGAACGACAATACTTTTTCAGGACTTTGTGCCATTCTTTCTTCCAAAACAAAATGGGCGTGAGTAGCGTAACCTAATAATTGAGCACGGTCAAAACGCAATTTGGCAATCTTCAAAACGATTTCTTGATTATCGAATTCGTTATTTTGAAAACCTCTTGCTCCAAAAGCAATCGCTAGTTTTTTACGCAAATCCCGATTATCAGCATAGGTCATGAAAGGTACGTAGCTTGGATGATCTAATGTGAAAATCCAACCTTCTTTTTCTTGGGCTTTCGCCAAAGAACGAGCGGCTTCGATAGTTCCTTCTGGTAAACCTGCTAAGTGGTTTTCATCTGTCAAATGCATTTCGAAAGCATTCGTTTCAGCCAAAATATTTTCGCCAAATTGCAAACTTAATTTCGATAATTCTTTATCAATAGCACGCAATTGGTCTTTTTTATCTTCAGGTAAATTAGCACCATTTCGAGAAAAACCTTTGTATTTTTTGTCCAATAAAGTGGCTTGCTCTGGTGTAAGTTCTAATGATTCTCTCGAATCGTAAACCGCTTTTACACGAGCAAACAAAACAGGATTCAGCGTGATGTCATTTCCAAAATCAGACAAAAGAGGTGAAGCTTCTTGAGCTATTTTTTGCATTTCGTCATTCGTCTCAGCCGAATTTAAGTTGAAGAAAATGCTCGATGCTCTATCCAAAATATCGCCAGAATAATCCATTGCGACAATGGTGTTTTCAAAAGTTGGTGCTTCAGGATTATTTGCAATGGCATCAATTTCAGCTTTTGCTAAAGCAATTCCTTCCTGAATAGCAGGTAAGTAATCTTCGTTTTTGATTTGCGAAAAAGGCGCAGTATTGTGTTTGGTTTTGAAGTATTTCGTTAAAATGTTCATGTCGTTATTTTTTTGTTTCGCAAAGATTCTCAAAGAAGGCACAAAGATTCACAAAACAATTTTGAGATACTTTGTGCCTTCTATATATTTTTATTTGTTTGGTAAAGTACTGATGAAAAGACATTATGAAACTCTGTGCGTCTTTGTGTACCTCTGCCTAATTACTTCAAACTAGCCGAAGCCTTAATCACGGCTTCTTTCAATTCTAATTTATACGCAATAATACGGTCAAGAACCTCTTTATTACTGCTACCAATAATTTGAGCGGCTAAGATTCCAGCGTTTTTAGCTCCGTTCAAAGCTACCGTTGCAACTGGAACTCCACCTGGCATTTGTAAAATAGACAAAACAGAATCCCATCCGTCAATAGAGTTACTTGATTTTACAGGTACTCCAATGACAGGTAGCGGAGACATAGACGCCACCATTCCTGGTAAATGAGCTGCACCACCTGCTCCTGCTACAATTACAGCTATCCCACGTGTATGAGCGTTTTGGCTGAAATCGAATAATTTTTCAGGTGTTCTGTGAGCAGATACAATATCTACTTCTACTTCAATGTTGAATGATTTTAATATATCGATGGCATCTTGCATAACAGGCATGTCAGAGATGCTTCCCATGATTACGGCTACTTTCATTTTTTTTGATGTTTTTATTATATATCTAATTAAATAATTTCAAAACTGCAAACTGCTTACTGAGCACTAATCACTCTCAAAGTATTCTTCACATCTTCAGCAATTCTTCTAGCTTCTTTGATATCAGAGTTCACAATCGTAACGTGACCCATTTTTCTAAAGGGACGGGTTTGTTTTTTACCATAAATATGTGGCGTCACACCGTTCCAACCTAAGATTGTTTCTATATTTTCATAAACCACATTTCCAGAATGACCTTCTTCACCAACTAAGTTAACCATGATTCCGGCTACCTTGCTTTCGGTATTTCCTAGTGGTAAGTCAAGTACCGCACGCAAATGATTTTCAAATTGCGAAGTATAACTCGCTTCGATTGAGTAATGTCCAGAGTTGTGTGGGCGAGGAGCTACTTCGTTGATCAGGATTTCATCGTCTTCCGTTTGGAACATTTCTACCGCTAGTAAACCAACGTGGTTAAACTGTTCAGAAACATTCAAGGCAATCGCTCTGGCTTTTTCAGCTACAGCATCATCAATACGAGCCGGGCAAATCACATATTCGACTTGGTTGGCTTCAGGATGAAATTCCATTTCTACCACAGGATACGTTTTGATTTCGCCTGATGGATTGCGACAAACAATCACCGCCAATTCGTTTTTGAACGGAATCATTTCTTCGGCAATACATTCTACATTCGGCATGTTTTCAAAGTCCGAGGTAGCGCGAATGACTTTCACACCATTTCCGTCATACCCAAATTCGGTACATTTCCATACAAAAGGAATCAATATTTCTTCCATTTCCACCGCATGTTGCAAGGCTTTCAAATCGGCAAAGCGAGTGTAAGGCGCTGATGGAATATTTTTTTGAACATAAAAATCTTTCTGAATTCCTTTGTTCTGAATCAAACGCAAAGTTTTTGGCGAAGGGTAAACAGGCAATCCTTCGGCTTCTAGTTTTTCTAGCGCTTCAAGGTTTACCAATTCAATTTCGAAAGTCAATACATCAACTTTTTTTCCAAAATTGTAAACGGTTTCAAAATCCATCAAATCCCCTTGAAAGAATTGATTACAAGCTACCTTGCTAGGTGCATCTTCGCTTGGGTCTAGAACATAGGTTTGAATGTCAAACTTACGAGTGTCAAATAATAACATTTTTCCAAGCTGTCCGCCGCCTAGAATTCCTAGTTTAAAATCAGAAGAAAAATAATTCATTTGTTTTAGTTATTGTTTATAAACGGTCAAATGCAGTAGCTGCGCTCGTGTCATTGTAGTATTGTTTGTTGTGGCAAAGATACTTTATATAGGTCAAATTGAAAAGTGCTATTTTATTTTCTTCAAAATATGCTTAGAAGCCGCTTTGTAACCCGCTGTATGTGTGCTAAAGTCTTTGAGTAGAATGGTATGTAGTTCGGGGTGAATCCAATCATATTCCTGACCCAAAAGAAACAAACAGCGCATGGCATACACTTTGGCGGCTACTTTGCAATCGGTAATTAGCCAGTCAAAATTGAGTTCAATCATTTCTTGTCGTTGCGAATCACTAAAATATATTCCGTTTTCAGCCTTTTTATAATGTGATTCTAGTAACAAAAACAGCACTTTGGCAAGCGGTCTTATGGCACTTTCATTGGTTAACAACTTGCTTTTCGAACAAATCAAAGGTAAGTGTTTTTGTAGCCATTCCAGTTTTTCATAGGAGATTAACTCCAGTGCCCAACAGGCTTTGTAATGGTCTGGGTTTTTAATTTCGAAACAAATTTTCATAAAATCGGCCAACAGTTCGGGATGTGAAAGTATATAGTCAGCCGTTTTTTGACGGCTGTTTTTGTAACCCGTTGTCGCTACAATAATTGTGGCTAATTCGTTCATTTTTTTCTGAATTGGCTTTAAAAATACAAATTAAGAATGAATTGCTATACTCAAATCCGAATTCTGTATCTTTGCGCATTATTTTAAAACGCAAAAATGATACAGCTACACGACAAAACCTTTGTGCCTTTTATTTCTGCTCAAGAAATAGATTTTGCAATCGCACAAATTGCAGCAATGGTTGAGAATGATTTCGTGGGCGAAATACCCGTTTTTATCGGTGTTCTCAACGGCTCGTTTATGGTCGTTTCCGATTTTATGAAACATTATCGAGGCGCTTGTGAATTGAGTTTTGTGAAAATGGCTTCGTATGAAGGCACTTCTTCAAGCAATGAGGTTAAACAACTTATTGGGATCAATCAAAATCTAGAAGGAAGAAGCGTCGTACTTATCGAGGATATTATCGATACGGGCAACACTTTGGTGGAGTTAAAAGCGATGCTTAAAGCACAAAACGTTAAGCATTTCAAGATTGCCACGCTTTTCTTAAAACCAGAAGCATACAAGCAAGATATAAAAATTGATTACATAGGCATCCGAATTCCAAACAAATTCATAGTAGGATTTGGACTCGATTACAACGAGTTGGGACGCAATTTGCCTGAAGTATATCAGTTAAACGAATAGAAATTAAAAATAATTACACGCACCACTATGATTAACATTGTTTTATTTGGGAAACCAGGAGCTGGAAAAGGAACTCAAGCCGAATTCTTAAAAGAAAAGTACAATTTGACACACCTTTCTACAGGAGATATTTTTCGTTTCAATATGAAAAATGACACCGATTTAGGGAAATTGGCAAAATCATACATCGAACAAGGTGGACTGGTTCCTGACGAAGTGACCATCAAAATGCTAGAAGATGAGGTGAATAAAAACCCACAATCATCAGGATTTTTGTTTGACGGATTTCCTAGAACTATCGCTCAAGCCGATGCTCTTGACGCTTTCTTGCAAACCAAAAGCTGGAGCATTACTGCAACGGTAGCCTTGGAAGCAGATGACAATATCCTTGTCGCTCGTCTATTAGAAAGAGGGAAAACTTCAGGAAGAGCTGACGATCAGGACGAAGAGAAAATCCGTAATCGTTACGACGAATACAATGAGAAAACAGCGCCGCTTATTGGTTATTACAAAGAACAAAACAAGTTTCAGTCCGTAAACGGAATTGGAACTATCGAAGAAATTACACAAAGGTTAACCCAAATTATTGATAATTTGTAATTCAAAAAAAGATTGTTGGATGTTTAAAGTTCTTATTTTTAACTTTAAGATTTAAACATTAGACTTTAAACAAAACATGGAAATACTCATCATATTTTTTCTGATACTGCTTAATGGAATTTTCTCCATGTCCGAAATTGCATTGATTTCAGCTAGAAAAACCCGATTAGAATCATCAGCCAAAAAAGGAAATCAAAGTGCTAAAATTGCTTTGAAACTAGCTAATTCTCCCAATGAATTTTTGTCTACAGTCCAAATCGGAATTACCTTAATTGGTATTTTGACGGGTATTTATAGTGGCGATAAAATCACTACAGATGTTCAAGTTTTTGTAAGCACTTTTGAAATCTTAGAACCCTATGCGCATTCGGTTGCTGTTGGAATTGTAGTGGTAATATTGACTTTTTTCTCTTTAGTATTAGGAGAGTTGTTACCTAAGAGAATTGGTCTTAATCACCCGGAATCAATTGCCAAAGCTGTGGCAATGCCTATGAAAATGGTTTCCATTGTTACAGCACCTTTTATTTGGTTATTGACAAATTCGACGGAGTTTTTATTGAATGTATTGCAGATTAAACCCTCCGCTGACGGTAGAGTAACTGAAGAAGAAATAAAAGCCATCATCAAAGAAGGTACGGAAGGTGGTGAAGTGCAAGAAATTGAACAAGACATTGTAGAGCGTGTTTTTCATATTGGCGATAGAAAAGTGAATTCGTTAATGACGCATCGTAAATCGGTTGTGTTGTTGCCTGCGAAGTCTAACAAATTTGAAGTAAGAACTAGTGTTATAGAAGAATTACATTCTATTTACCCTGTTTTTGGAGAAAATTACGATGATATTGTTGGAGTTGTCGAGTTGAAGAATATTTTTGCAACGATTGATGATGAAGATTTTAGTTTGCAAAATATTATGAACGATGCACATTATATGATGGAGTACACCTCTGCCTACAAAGCGCTCGAAAAATTTAAAAAATCGAGTATTCGTTACGCTTTAGTGTCTGATGAATATGGTGTTTTTCAAGGTATAATTACGTTGAATGATATTTTAGAAGCTTTGGTTGGTGACGCATCCGATTTTCATAAAGAAGAATTTCAATTGGTTGAAAACCCAGACGGAAGCTGGCTTGTGGATGGACATTATTCCTTACATGATTTTCTAACGTATTTTGAGCTAGATGAATTAATAAATGATTACGAAGTCACCACATTAAGTGGATTAATCATGACTGAGTTGACACACATACCCAAAGAAGGAGAAATCCTGATTTGGCAAAAAATGGAATTAACAGTCATCGATATGGATGGCGCAAAGATTGATAAGGTAATGGTGAGAAACATTACTCATTAAATAGGTTTCAAGTTTTAAGTTTCAAGTTTTGATGCGTGCGTCAAGAACTTGAAACTTGAAACAAATAAACCTGAAACAAACACAAACACATGACAGAAGGAAATTTTGTAGATTACGTAAAAATATTTGTTTCATCTGGTAAAGGTGGAAAAGGATCTACACACTTACATAGAGAAAAATTTATTGAAAAAGGTGGTCCAGATGGTGGTGATGGTGGACGTGGTGGTCACGTTTTCTTGGTAGGGAACAAAAGTTTATGGACTTTATTCCACCTTAAATTTGCACGTCATATAAAAGCTGGTCACGGTGGTGATGGTGGAGGTGATCGTAGTACGGGAGCTGATGGTGATGATAAATTTATCGAAGTGCCATTAGGAACGGTTGTAAAAGACAAAGAAACAGGAGAGATCCTTTTTGAAATTACAGATGACGGTGAAAAACAAGTACTATCTCGTGGTGGTAAAGGTGGATTAGGAAACTGGCATTTTAGAAGTTCAACCAATCAAACACCTAGATATTCACAACCAGGTTTGCCGGGAGTAGAAATGGATGTAATTTTGGAACTGAAAGTTCTTGCCGATGTTGGTTTAGTGGGTTTTCCAAATGCGGGTAAATCGACTTTGCTGTCTGTTTTAACTTCTGCAAAACCAAAAATTGCCGATTATCCTTTTACAACTTTAAAACCAAACTTAGGAATTGTAGCTTATAGAGATTTCCAATCTTTTGTAATTGCAGATATTCCTGGAATTATTGAAGGTGCAGCCGAAGGAAAAGGTTTAGGACATTACTTCTTGCGTCATATTGAACGTAATTCTACACTATTATTTTTAGTTCCTGTAGATACGCCAGACATCAAAGGAGAATATGATATTTTAGTTAATGAGTTGACTAAATACAATCCTGAAATGCTTGACAAAGAGCGTCTGTTAGTGATTTCTAAATGTGATATGCTAGATGATGAACTTAAAGCAGAACTTAAAGTAGAATTAGACGTAGCGTTTAAAGACGTTCCTTATATGTTCATCTCTTCAGTAGCCCAACAAGGTTTGACCGAGTTGAAAGACAAGCTTTGGAAGATGTTGAATGAATAAGTAAAACGGTTTTTGATATATTAAAACGGCTATTAATCCTAATGATTAATAGCCGTTTTTGCATTTAGTACAAACTACTGTTTATAAGTGTCAAATAAATATTCCAAAGTTTCAGGAATGTTATTCGCTTGCATTTTTGGATAAATAATGTTCATAGTGAGCCAATTTTCGATAATTTTTCCAAAATTATTGCCAACTTCATTCAAAACAGGAACTCCTATTTTTTTGAGAGCAGCCGCATTGCATTCTTGCTCGTAATGATTTTTGATAGGAATGGATAAGATTTTTTTGCCAAGATATAAAGCTTCGGCAGGAGTTTCAAATCCACCACCTGTGATGATTCCTTCACAACTGATTAAGCTCTTGTTAAATTGATTTTGATTGACAGGGAAATAAGTAATGTTACCAATAGTATGAACTTTTTCTACGGTATCCAAAAACCAATGAAATTGTACGTCAGGAATAGATTTAAATGCTTTTTCTAGGCAGTCTTTGTCAAAAGAAGGAAGGTAAACGGATATGTGACCTAGGTTTTGTGGAATAGTGTTGATAATCTCGTCTTTGATGATGGGAGGACGAATAAAAGAATCATAATTTTCAAAATGTAGTCCTAGGTTTTGAGGAGCAGGGGCATAGTTTTTAAAAATAAATTCTCCCATTATACTTCTTTTTTCAGGTCTCGGCGTATTAGCTGAAATAAAACTTGCTTGATGACCAAATTGGACTGAATGTACTTTTTGCATCTTACAAGCCAAAGCAGTAACCGAATCGAAATCATTAATTACAACGTCATAATTCTTTAGCGGTAAACTATCGGCATCTTTGTAGATTTGTCGAGGCCTGATGTTTTTTACAATGTTAGGGTAGTGTAAACCACCACATTTGCTATAATACAAACTACACCCTTTACTTTTGAATTTTACAGGTAAATTTAGGTCTAAACTGGCGTTGTTACCACTTAAAAAGAAATCTACTTCGCCAAATTTTTTGAGATAAGGATAGAGTTGTGTTGCTCTGCTAATGTGTCCGTTTCCAGTGGCTTGGATGGCATAAAATATTTTCATTTAGTTTTGATAATTGAAGCTAAAAATGTTTTTTTTGATTAAAAATTTAAGCTCTAAATTGATTCAACTAAAGTAAGTCCTGATTGTTAGGAAAAGGTTTCTTTAAGTTTTTATTACCGTTATGATTTTGAGTATCACTTTTATGATGGAGGTTCTTAAAAAAATAGAGAATACCAATAATATTTTTTTTATTTTTGAAGAATGAAAGGTATTTTAATTTTACTATTCCCTATGTTATTGTTGGCTCAATCAAATTTTGAGAAAGCCAAAGAATCTTTTGATATAGAAAAACAGGAACGTTTTCAGAAACAGTACGAACTAATTTTAAAAACTGATCCTGATAATGTAAAAGCATTAGAAGGATTGGGAGATATTGCCGGTTTCAATAAATCTTGGGACAAAGCGGTCCAGTATTATGGTAAACTTAAAACCGTGAAACCATCTGAGGCTAATTTTTATTATAAATATGGTGGGTCATTAGGAATGAAAGCACTTGAAGTAAATAAATTTAGAGCTTTAGGATTGATTGGAGATATTAAAAGCTCTTTTGAAAAAGCCATTCAGCTGGATTCTAGGCACATTGATGCCCGTTGGGCTTTAATAGAATTGTATCTTAAATTACCATCAATTGTAGGGGGGAGTGAGTCCAAAGCAATTGAATATTCCAATCAGTTATTAACGCTTTCAATAGTAGATGGCTATCTTTCTAGAGGTCATATTGAGGAATATTATGACCGATTTAAGTCAGCTGAAAATTATTATAAAAAAGCAATTACAGTAGGAGGTTCAAAACATTCTTATCAGACATTGGCAAATCTTTATAAAAATAAAATGGATGCTCCGGATAAGGCTCGTACAATTTTAGAACAGTACAAAGAAAAAAACACAGTGAATTGAAATTCGGTTCAATTCAATTGTAAAACTATTAAGAAAACAAATAAATGAAAACACATTTTATTGCCATAGGTGGAAGTGCCATGCACAATCTTGCTTTGGCTCTTTATAATAAAGGATATCAAGTTACAGGAAGTGATGATGCTATTTTTGAACCATCTAAATCACGTTTGGATAAAAAAGGAATACTGCCTGCTGAATTGGGTTGGTTTCCTGAAAAAATTACGCAGGATATTGAAGCGATAATTCTAGGAATGCACGCCAAAGCTGATAATCCAGAGTTATTGAAAGCACAAGAATTAGGTTTGAAAATATATTCTTATCCTGAATTTTTGTATGAGCAATCCAAAAACAAAACTCGCGTAGTCATTGGTGGGTCACATGGAAAAACAACGATTACTTCCATGATTTTGCACGTAATGCATTATCATAATATTGAAGTAGATTATATGGTGGGAGCACAACTGGAAGGTTTTGACACCATGGTACACCTTACTGAGAAAAATGATTTTATAGTTTTAGAAGGAGATGAGTACTTGTCTTCGCCAATTGATAGACGACCAAAATTTCATTTGTACCAACCCAATATTGCTTTGATTTCTGGAATTGCTTGGGATCATATCAATGTGTTTCCTACTTATGAAAATTATGTAGAACAGTTTGAAATTTTTATTGCTAAGATTACTAACGGTGGGATTTTAGTGTACAATGAAGAAGATCCTGAAGTAAAACGTGTGGCTGAAGCGGCTAATTGTCCAATTCGAAAATTGCCTTACACAACACCAAATTATAGAGTGGATAACGGAACCACTTTATTAGAAACTCCAGAAGGCGATATGCCAATTGAAGTTTTTGGTGCCCATAATTTGAATAATTTGGCTGGAGCCAAATGGATTTGTCAAAATATGGGAGTTGATGAAGCTGATTTTTACGAAGCCATCGCTAGTTTCAAAGGAGCTTCTAAGCGTTTGGAGAAAATAGCCGAAAGCAAAAGAAATGTTGCCTATAAAGATTTTGCACATTCTCCAAGTAAAGTAGCAGCAACAACTAAAGCAGTGAAAGAACAATATCCTGAGAGAACTTTGGTTGCTTGTCTAGAATTGCATACTTATAGCAGTTTGAATGCTGAGTTCCTGAAAGAATACGAGGGAGCTTTGGAATACGCAGATGTTGCCGTAGTTTTTTACTCGCCAGATGCAGTAAAAATCAAACAATTAGAAGAAGTAACTTATGATCAAATCGCAACTGCTTTTAATCGAAAGGATTTAATTATTTATACCAATCCAGATGAATTTAAATCTTATTTATTTGGGCTAAATTTTGATAATTCAGCTTTGTTATTAATGAGCTCAGGAAACTATGGTGGTTTGAATTTTGATGAGGTAAAAGGGTTAATGATTTAAGATTTTGTGGATATCAATATAAAGTTGTTGATTTATAGGAGTTTTTTACTTCTGAAATCAAAAAGCTTCAAACTTTAATATTTGTTGTATTTAGAAAGGTCTATAATTTATAAAATAAAAACAAGATGTGTTTTAAAAATCAGTAGTTTTATATTTAGCTAACTAAATGTTTTACAACTGATTTTTAATTTATGGAAAACAATCACTTCCCAATTACTCACTGGTCTGAGGACGATAGGCCTCGCGAAAAGTTAATGCTCAAAGGCAAAAGCGCTTTGAGTGATGCCGAATTAATCGCCATACTTATTGGCTCGGGAAGTAGGAATGAATCGGCAGTGGAGTTGAGTAAGCGTATTTTAAATTCAGTTGGAGGTAATTTAAATGCATTAGGTAAATTATCTTTAGCACAGTTAATCCAGTTTAAAGGTATTGGAGAAGCCAAAGCCATTTCCATAATTGCAGCCTTAGAATTAGGACGCAGACGCAGAGCAGAGGATGCGGTAGAGTTAATCAAAGTGACATCGAGCAAGTTAGTTTTCGAAATTATGCAACCCATCATTGGAGAGTTACCTCATGAAGAATTTTGGATTTTGTATTTGAATAATTCCAATAAAATTATTTCAAAAAGACAATTGAGTATTGGAGGGATCACAGGAACGCTAGTCGATGTGCGTTTAGTGTTCAAAAATGCACTTGAAATAGGTGCTGTGTCACTAATTCTTTGCCACAACCATCCTTCCGGAACATTAGTGCCCAGTGAAGCAGATAAAAACATTACAAGAAAATTGAAAACCGCAGGGGAAAGCTTAGAAGTTAAAGTTTTGGATCATTTGATTGTAACTGAGAATAATTACTTTAGCTTTGTAGATGAAGGTATATTTTAATTAATAATGGGAGTAAATACAATCACAGACGTCTTTTTTGATTTGGATCATACTCTTTGGGATTTTGATAAAAATTCTACTTTGGCATTTGAGCGTATTTTTGAACAAAGTCATCCTTTGGTCGAAATTGATTCTTTCATAAAAGAGTATATTCCAATCAATCAATCTTGTTGGAAGTTGTTTCAATATAATAAAATAACTCACGAAGAACTGCGTTATAATCGCTTAAAGCATTCTTTCGACGCCTTAAATTATTCAATAACAGATCAAGAAATTGACCGTATTTCAGATCAATATATTGAAATTTTGCCAGATCACAATCACCTTTTTGAGGGTGCATTTGAAATTTTGGATTATTTAAAATCTAAATATAAGTTGCATATTATTACAAATGGTTTTGCGGAAGTGCAATATAAGAAAATGAATAATGCCCAATTAACAAGCTATTTTACAACAATTACCAATTCAGAAATGGCCGGAGTTAAAAAACCAAATCCAGTTATTTTTGAATATGCTTTGAATTTGGCCAAAGCCAAAAAAGAAACTAGCATTATGATTGGAGATTCTTTAGATGCAGATGTGCAAGGTGCGTTGGATATAGGATTAGATGCAATCTATTTTAACGGAACAATTTCAGACAACGGATTGAACATCAAACAAATTACTCATTTATTAGAACTAAAACAATATTTATAAAAATAACAAACTGTATTCATGATCGTCATAAAAACAAAAGTGAGATGCAGCTGATCAACAACAATAAAATTAATATATAATATGAAAACTAAAATAGCTCTTTTCCTTTTTCTGATTACAAATTCAATAATAGCACAATCAATTAATGATTATGCAGCCGTAATTGTTCCCGTAAAGTTTGGTTTTCAAAATGAAGAAAATGAATATAGACTTTCTACAATTACCAAATATAATTTGGAAAAAGCTGGTTTTGTTGGTGTTTATTCAAACGTGAATTTTTCAAACGAATATCCGGATAGATGTAGTGTTCTTAATGTAGATGTTATTAAAGATTCCGGGTTTTTGACAACTAAACTATATGTTGAATTTAAGGATTGTTATGGAAAGGTAATATACACTTCCGAAGTTGGGAAAAGCAAGGAAAAAGATTTTGGAACAGCTTATAAAGAAGCTTTAAATGATGCATTTGAATCTATTAACAAACTAGAATACAAATACAATGGTAACACGACAGCTGCTAAAACACGACAAGTAGTTGCTAAATCTGAAGTTGTAAAAGAGGTGGTAAATAATATTCCAGCTTCATCTGTTATAGTTGTAAATACTAACGTTGAGGTACTTTATGCACAACCTACAGAAAACGGTTTTCAATTGATTGACAAAACACCAAAAGTAGTGATGAAGTTAATGAAAACAGGAAATCCAAATTCGTTCATCGCCATCAAAGGAGATGTTCAAGGGATTTTGTCTCTAAAAGACAATCAATGGGTTTTTGATTCCTATAAAAATAATGTTTTAGTTTCTGAAGTTGTATTGGTTAAGTTTTAAGTTAGTTTTTAGTCCAATGTCCTTAGTAGGAAGTCCGATGACGTAATCCAAACCTTTAACCTCATAACTCATAACTTTTAACTCAAAATTTAATACCCATACTTATCTTTCCAGCGGTTTTTTAGAAATTCTCGGGTTGTATTTTCTCGAGAATTTTGACCTGGATTATACAAAACAGTTTCAGATAATTCTGTTGGTAAATATTCTTGTACTTCAAAATTATTAGCATAATCGTGAGAATATTTATACTCATCACCATAGCCCAATTCTTTCATTAATTTAGTCGGCGCATTTCGCAAATGAATAGGAACCGATAAATCTCCCGTTTGTTTTACCAATTGTTGTGCCTGATTAATAGCCATATAACTCGCATTACTTTTGGGAGAAGTAGCCAAATAAACGGCACACTGACTCAATATAATTCTACTTTCAGGATAGCCAATTGTAGTGACCGCCTGAAACGTATTATTAGCCATAATTAAGGCCGTTGGGTTTGCATTACCAATATCTTCGCTAGCCGAAATAAGCATGCGTCTCGCAATAAATTTCACATCTTCGCCGCCTTCAATCATTCTGGCAAGCCAATAAACGGCTCCGTTAGGATCGCTCCCACGTATCGATTTAATAAAAGCCGAAACAATGTCATAATGTTGTTCGCCACTTTTGTCATACAATACCGTATTTTGCTGTACTAATTGCAGAACACGCTCGTTTGTAATTTTAATTTCGTCACCAGAGGAAGCATTTACGACCAACTCAAAAATATTTAATAGCTTACGCCCGTCACCACCCGAAAGGCGCATTAAGGCCTCTGTTTCAGTTAGTTCTATAGTTTTTGTCTGTAAATAAGGATCGGTTTTAAGTGCTCTTTCCAATAATGATAGTAAATCTTCTTTGGTAAACGGATTTAAAACATAAACCTGACAGCGAGAAAGTAAAGCGGGAATCACCTCAAAACTCGGATTTTCTGTCGTAGCACCAATCAAAGTAATCCAACCTTTTTCCACCGCTGCCAATAAAGAATCTTGTTGCGATTTGCTAAAACGGTGAATCTCATCAATAAACAAAATTGGGTTTTTGGTTGTAAATAAGCCACCACTTTGCTTCGCCTTGTCAATCACTTCTCGAATATCTTTCACGCCCGAGTTGATAGCACTCAATACATAAAACGGTCGCTTAGATTCCTGTGCAATGATTTGTGCCAAAGTCGTTTTTCCAGTTCCAGGAGGTCCCCACAGCAGGAGTGAAGGGATGAGCCCCCTCGATATTTGCTGTGTCAACGAGCCGTTTGGCCCCACAAGGTGCGCCTGACTGATGTATTCTTCTAAGGATTGTGGGCGTATGCGTTCTGCTAATGGTGCTTCCATTTGTTTAATCTGAGATAAAAATTCGTAATCCGTTCTTTAATCTGGATTTTGTAAAATTAAGGATTCTATTTTTAATTAGGAGCTGGGCTAAAAAGAAACTCCTGTCTCCATTAACGAATGAAGTAAAAAAGATAATTTGTTCCTGGAAGATATGACAAAATTGCACTAAATTGCCTTTGGATTCATTATTGATTCAATTGTGCTAAAAATTATTTATGGACAACGATTTTAAATACACCAATAGCGTTTGGGGATTGCCACTTTTTTTTGTGCTTTCGCTATGGATTGTCTATTGGCTCCAAATTCGTTTTGATTTTGATTTTTTTGACAACGGTATCTATCCACGTACTTTTTCGGGATTACAAGGCGTTATATTTAGCCCATTTATCCATTCCGATTTAAGCCATTTGTATAATAATTCTTTGCCTTTACTAGTTTTGTTGGCCGCCTTGCAATTTTTTTATGCCAAAGAATCAACTTCAGTAATCGTGCTTGGAATCCTGTTTTCAGGTTTAGGAACTTGGTTGATTGGTCGTTCTAGTTACCACATTGGCGCCAGCGGATTAATATATGTATTGTTTAGTTTTATTTTCTTCAAAGGAATTCGAACCAAATATTATCGACTTGTAGCCTTATCATTAACCGTTATTATGGTCTATGGCGGAATGGTTTGGTATGTTTTTCCTAAAGTAGATGAAGTCGTTTCTTGGGAAGGACATCTCGCAGGGTTAATCACAGGTTTAGCTTTGGCTTTTGTCAAAAAAACTCCCGAATATCACAAACCAATTAAGTATGATTGGGAAAGGCCAGAATATGATGCTACAGAAGATAAGTTCATGCAACGCTTTGATGAAAACGGAAATTTTGTCAATCCACCAATTCCAGAACCAGAGCCCGAGGAGTACTATTACTCCGATTGGAATGTGAACTATGAATTGATTAAAAACGAAAAAAACGAATCAGAACCGGAGTCCTAATTCGTTTTGTGCGTTTTTAAATATGAAATAAATTTGAAGGTCCAGGCTGTTCATCCTAAATCAAAAATCTCGCTAGCGACTAATTCGGTTTTATAAATCTGAAATCGATAATCGTTAATAAACAATCAAAAATATTTAGCTTCTTTGTCTCACCGCTTCATATAAAAAGGCTCCACATGCTACAGATACATTTAAAGAACCGATAGTTCCAAACATTGGCAACTTTGCTTTTTCATCTACAATTTTAAGAACAGATGGATTTACACCACGATCTTCAGAACCCATGATGATAGCAACTCCCTCTTTTAACGAAACGTCATATAAGTTTTTATCCGTTTTCTCAGTAGCAGCAACAGTTTTGATTCCGCTAGCTTGCAATAAGAAAATAGCGTCTTTGATATGCTCTACTTTACAAATCGGAATATTAAATACCGCACCAGCCGAAGTCTTGACAGTATCCCCATTTACAGGAGCTGAACCAGATTTCTGTACAATGATTCCGTTTACACCTGTACATTCAGCAGTACGGATGATAGCTCCAAAGTTACGAGCGTCAGATATTTGATCCAAAATCAAAAATAAAGGTGCTTTCCCGTTTTCTACAACTGTTTCAATCAAAGTTTCTAAGTCAAAAAAGGAAATAGGAGAGATGCTTGCCACCGCACCTTGATGATTGTTAGGTGTTAGTCGGTTTAGTTTTTCTACTGGAACGTAAGAGAAATTAATATTTCCACGTTTCATCACTTTCATTAAGTCTTTCATTAATTCGCCCGAAGCTTCTTTCTGAATATATACTTTATCAACTGTTGCTCCTGCTTGAATCGCTTCGATTATCGCTCTAATACCAAATATTTGATGTTCTTTTTCCATGGCGCAAAGATATAAAAAAAACCATCCTTTTTGTGGATGGTTTTTTTAAAATAACATTGGTTATTTTTATAATGTTAAATCAGGCCAATTTGTGCCGTCAGTTCTAGTAATAACTGTATCTCCATACTCATCATAAGAGGTTTCCCAGTGAAAACTTAATTTATTCCCGTTTACAACGAGGTTGCTCATACTGAAACTGTCACCATATTGATTTACCCCTTTAAATGTAATTTTATTACAGATATCTTGTAATTGTAAACCTGTTGCTGCTACGTCATACAAATAAGTGTAACCTCCAAACGATGCATCTGAAATATTGTAGCTTCCTCCACTTTTGTCTGTAAAAGTTACAGTTCCAGTGTAGGTTTCGGTTGTGAAATTTACTCCATCTCCTATGTTTGTAGTGCTAAAGCTATACGTTCCTGCTAAAAATGAAGGACAAGATACTAGAAATGATTGGCTAACGCTATATTGTACGGAAGTTGCAACGTGTGAGCCAAAATTAGGTTGCCCATTATCATCATAAATCTTGTAGATTTTCCCATTTTTTAATTTTATATCAGCAGAAATAAGAAGTTTATTACCTATTTTGAAATCATCTTTAGAATTAAGAATAGGGAAGGAGTTTATAATGTCTTCTATCGTGAAGCTAAGCGTAATTGGGAAAGTTGTTTGATTTGCTTTTAATACCGTTCTGTAAGTTTTATCATCTTGGGTGTAAAACCCAATGATGTCCATGGAGCTAATGTCGCCATATACGGTTGATACATTTAGTTCTAACTTGATAGGTTGGTCATTGCTCAAATCAACTAAATTGATAAAACTGTCCGATGTTGCTGTCTTTTGAAAATTAGGAATAGCTCCTTGTTCTAATGTTAATTTTGAGTCTCCCCCATCATTTTCACATCCCATGAGTAGCAATGAGAATGCAATGAATTTAAATATGTTTTTTATATTTTTCATGATTTTTTATATTGATTAGTCTACGTCCCAAAAGATTTTATACGTAGTTGCATTCTTTTGCTTTGGTGAGTTTTTGTTTACATTTAGCTCACTTTGTGGCCAAAAAAATGATACTTGATAAGGACTGTTAAGAACTGTTTGTGAATCAATCAATGGGAATCCATCATCATTATCTAATTGGTATTCTGGCAAAGTTGAATTTGGATTAGCAAGAATAGGAAAACCGGTTCTTCTGTAATCATTGTATTGGTCTAGAGGATCTCCATAAGTAGCGACCCATTTTTGAGTCATGATGATTTCTAATTTCGTACTGTTATCTATTGCAGAATTGTATTCTGTTATTACGTTATCCATGAAGGCTACTGCTTCTGTGCTACCTACTAGCTCGGGGATCACTTGAGTTGATTTGTTGTTTTTGACTACTTGGTCAACTTTAGCAAAACTAGCTTCCATTGCTTCTCTTAGTTTTGTACCAGTAATTCCGGGTAGTTTAGTTGCCAAAATCAATTCGGCTTGAACGTATAAAAATTCATCGTAGGTCAATATACGATGTGGAGCAATTCCAGTTGCTGTTGTAGAGCTCATTAAACCTCCTTTACCATCATCATATCTTCCTCCGGCAGGAAAAACACCAGGATAAGTATAGGATTTCTCTGCGCTACTGTCCTTGTTTGGTCCTATACTTCCAAATCTAATGCTAAAAAATCCAGTGGTTTTGTCCCAATAATCTGCTTTTGGATTTCCAGTCGCAACATCACCTTGATCTGGAGGGAAATCTCCCACTTTTAATTGATTGAAGAAGTAATATTTTATTCTTGGATCGGGATTGTCATTGTGGATTTTAGGATTCATACCCATTAGTATTTCATAAAACCAAGGGCTTTGATAAGCTTCAAATTGAGTGCTATTGTATGATTGATAAAAATACCTGTTTCTTTCATCACTTGGAGTTACGTTAGCTGTATGGTTAAATTGGAAATCATCTGCATTCGAAGTGAAGAAGTTGTTTTCTAATATAAGGGCATCAAAACCTACTTGGTCAAAATCACTAATTAATCGAGTTTGATTGTATAATTTAAGTTTAAAAGTATTAGCAAATTTAATCCATTTAGAAGCTTTTCCTCCGTAGAATAAATCATCTTTCCCTGGTTTTTTAGAACCTTGACTACTTGAAAGATTAGTCTTGGCAGTTTCAATTAATTTAAAAACCGAATTGTATATTTCTTTTTGGTTATCAAATTTTGGACTGATAGTGTTATTTTTCAATTGTGTAGCTTCGCTGTAAGGTACATCTCCCCATAAATCAACAGCTGAAGCTAATAAATATGCTTTTTGCATTTGTGCAATTCCCAAATAGACTAGGTTTCCAGATGATTCGGACTGCTGTATTAATGTTTCTATGTCTGATAGCGTTAGGTAAACCGTATTCCAGTCATTAGACAAGAATGAATTGTTTGGCTTAGTGTTGTATTGGTCGTGATCAGCCCTAGTTGTCATTTGGTGTGTATATACTTCAAGAACACTACCAGAGTAAAGATCAAAATCGCCAAGTTTACTTAGGCTTACTTGGGTGTTAGTAAGTAAAAGATCAAGAGGTGCTGTTTTAGGATTGTCTGTGTCAGCATTGACATCTAGGTAGTCACTACAACTTACGGTTAATAGTAATGTTCCTAAAAACACGATCATTTTATTATATTGATTCTTTTTGTTTATTAAAAGTTTCATGATGTTTTGTGTATTAGAAAGTTAGGTTTAGTTTAAATCCGTATCGTTTTGCTGTAGGTGCAGCTGTAACTTCGATACCTTGTAAGTTTGACGAACCGTAACTTGTTATTTCTGGATCAAAATTGGTGTACTTAGGTACATTTGGCGCAAAATACCATAAGTTACTTCCAACTGCGCTCAATGATATTTGTCCAAATGGACTTTTCTTTAAATATTTAGATGGAATATCATAAGTAAGGCTTAACTCCCTTAATCTAAATACTGTTCCGTCATAGATTGAAGCTTGGTCAACACTGTTGCTTCCAAATGTATTAGAACCTGAAGGGGAGAAGTAGAGCTCATTCATGCTTATTTGTGTAGTGTTTGGAATTTTGTTTTCAGAAGAATCTAAAATAAGATTTCCTTGATTGTCACTGTAAAATCCAGGAATGATAAAAGTACCTTCCCTATTTTCGGTGTCTCTAGTTACACCACGTCCTAATAAGTCTGTAATGGTGCCAGATTTAATATCGCCACCTTGTTTCCAGTCAAATTGAGATTTTAAAGTGAAACCTTTATAGCTGAAAGTATTAATGAAACTCATTTTGAAATCGGCATTCGGATCACCAATTATACCATTTTGTTGTGCTTCAACAATTCCTCCAGTCGCTTTGTTGATTAGGAAGTTACCTTCATTATCTCTAGCGAATTTAGTACCGTAAAAAACTCCAAAAGCCTCACCTGGAATTACAAAAGCTACTTCGTCAATATCAAGAGCAAAACGATCTAGACCTTCGATCAATTTAGTCACTTTGTTTTTGTTTTTTGTAAAAGTACTATAGAGTGTCCATTTAAATTGCTCCGTTTGTATTGGCACTAGTGTAAGTCCGATTTCTATACCTTTGTTTTGCATTTCACCGAGGTTAGTGTTGAGTTTCTGGTAACCAGTTGACTCAGGAACAGTAATTGGTGTAATTAGATTAGTAGTTGTTTTATTGTATAAAGTTACGTCAATAGCTATTCTTCTATAATAGAACTCTAGATCAGTTCCAATTTCAAATTCAGTGGTAAATTCAGGCTTTATATTTTGGTCTGATAAAGATACTGAGTTCCCAATTGTTGGAATGCTATTGTAAGAATCCCCTAAGATAAAGGAAGTGTTCAAGAATTCTGAAGCTGCATCTCTTGCAGTTTTAGCATATCCACCCCTAATCTTTGCAAAAGTAAGGACCTTACTTTCGATGTTTAATGCATCAGTTACAATAAACGAAGTGCTTATCGAAGGATAGAAATAAGAATTATTATCTTTAGGTAACGTAGAGCTCCAATCATTTCTTCCTGTTGCGTTGATGAATAAATAGTCTCTAAAGGATAACGTTAAATCTGCAAAAACACCTATATTTCTTTTTTCAAATTTTTCATCGATAAGATTTGCAATCGATAAGACATTACTGAAATTAAAGACATCAGGGACTTTAAACTGCTTTCCGGAATTAGATAATCGAGAGTTTTTGTTTTGTAGAATATTATGACCAAGAATAGTTTTTAATCTAAAATTTTCAGTCAATTGGTAATCTAAATTGACTAAAAAGGTGCTTTCAATATCTTCATTGGTAAATTGATCTGTTTTTAAAGATCCAAGACTACTATCGGCTTTCGAATTTAAGTCTCGTATTTCTTTTCTATTTAAGCTATATCTATTTATACCCGCTCTATAGGAAGTTGATATGTTTTTGTTGAATTCGTAATTTATATTGATACCTGAAACCGTTCTGTTGGTATTTGTTATAATTTGGTCATGTTTTAGGGACCAAAATGGATGATCAAATTCGGATCCATTAGGTGTAATCGAAATACCAGTTACAGGATTCTCAAAAGGTAAACTTAAATCCCAGTTACGTGCTAAAAATAATGAGCGGGCAAATGAAGATGAGTTTCCATCAAACTGTTGGTTTCCAGTAAATCCTCCAATTTGGTCAGTTGTTGAATAACTCATATTTCCTCCAAATGTTAGTTTTTTGGAAAGTTTAAAATTCCCTCCTATCGATATAGAAGTTCTGTCAAAACTGTTGTAAGGAATATAACCATCTTGTTTTAAATTGGATATTGTAGTTCCAAATGTTCCTTCGGTTCCAGAATAATTAAAACCTACTGTGTTTTCTTGGACTTTCCCCGTCCTGAACAGGTCTTTTACATTGTTAGGCTTGGCAACATAAGGAATCGTTGGTCCAGTTTCTGGAAAAGCTTCTAAAAGTGTAGGCCAAGTAGGAATCGTTTCTAATGAGTCAAAACGTGGTCCCCAAGAACCATTTACATTTTGGTATTCAAATCTAGATCCTGCACCATAAGTATTTTGATAGTCTGGTAAATTAGCAATTGTTTCAAAATAAGTTGACGAACCAAAATTGATTTTAAACTTCTCAGATTTTTTCGTGCCTATTGAACCGGTTTTGGTTGTAATAACAATTACACCATTTACAGCACGTGACCCATATAGAGCAGATGCTGTTGTGCTTTTTAAAACATTTACGGAGGCAATATTATTAGGGTCTAAACTGGATAATGCTGACTCATAAGCGCCACCTCCACCACCAGTTACTTTTGAAGAAGTGTTGATTTGAGAGTTGTCATAGGCAATTCCATCTACAATTATTAATGGTTGAGTGTTACCAGTGAAAGTTGAAATCCCCCTAATGGTAATTTGATTTGCTGCTCCGGCTGTACCATTAGAAGTGTTTACGTTTACACCCGCTACTTTACCCGCTAGTGAACGAATTAAGTCTGGTTCTGAATTGTCTGTGATTTCACCAGATTTGATTGTGCTTACGGAGTATCCAAGGTGTTTAGCATTCCTTTTAATTCCAAAAGCGGTGACTACAACACCCTCAAGGTCGGTAGCAGTCGATTTTAGTTTTATATTTAAAGAAGTAGAAGAAGCTTTAGCTTCGGTCGTTTCCATTCCTATATAACTAAATAGTAGTATTTGTTTTGCGGAGGCCTTGATTGTGAATTTTCCGTCTAAATCTGTTTGCGTACCGGATTTTGTTTCTTTAACGAGTATGCTTGCTCCTGGCAAAGGTATACCTGTGTCGTCGTAAACAACTCCAGTGATGATTCTTTCTTGGGCAAATGTTATTTGTGTAATAAATACAAGAAAAAGAACCAAGACTCCATTGAATTTTAGTTTCATTTTAAAAAATTTGAATTAGTGTCCCAAAATTCTTAAAAATATGTTAACTATCCTAATGAAGAATTGCTTTTTTAGTAATTTAAAATTGAATATTGTAATTTAAACTTATAATGGTACTGTAAAAGTCAGTTTTTTGATTTTTTTCAATACCGTTGGCCAGTGTTATTTTTAATAATCCATTTTTGGTTAACAGTCCGATTCCCAGCCCAATACCAGATAGGTTTTCTGTTCTTTTTTCAGGCGAAAATGGATCTTTGAAAATTGAATAATCAAAAATTGAATGGACGTATAAATTGGAAGAAACAATATATCTGTATTCTGTTAGTATAGTGTTAATGTATTGGGCTTGGAAACTATTCTCTGCAAATCCTCGGAGTGACTTGGTGCCACCAAATCTGTATAACTCGTTTATTAAATAATGACTACTGCTTAAATAGAAATTTTGGCTATTGATGTTAAAGTAATTTCTTTTGTTAAATTCAAATGTATAGGATGCTTTTATATCTATGTAAAACTGCTTGATAGACTCTGTGTCCTCGATTAAAATGTTACTGGTTCTTTTTCCGATACCTGTTTTGATTGAGATTTTAGTTTTTTCAGGGAAAAGTGAAGTTTCATAATCTAAATCGATATATTCTAAATTGGCGGTAAGATAAGAGTTATTGAAATCCTGTATAGAATTACTATTGCTGTTTTGAATATCACTAGATTCAGTTGATTGATATCCTAAATAAACTCGAGTATTGTAGTTGATTAGATATCCTAAGTCCAGTGCGGTTTTTGTGTTTTGAAAAATACTATCTTGTTTGAATATATTGATTTGTGCTTTTATTCCAAAATTAGTATTGAAAATATAAGGAAGTTCTAGATTTGTTCTAAAAGTTTTTTGGTTGTTCCCGTCGCTTTTCCAGTATAATGAAAATTGTTCTCCCGCTTTTATGGTGTTTTCAAGTGTTAAATCTAGATAGCCGTTGAGAATTAATTTGCTATTACTGTCTGTGTTGAAACCTATATAGCCGTCAAAATTGTTTGATTGCCGCCTTTCTAAATAGACGTATATTTTAGTAGTGTCCTTTAATAGTAATGTTTCGGGGTATTTGACTTGACTTACGAATCTGAATTTTTCAAAATCACGATATATTTTTTGAATAGTGTTTTTGTTGAATGTCTGTTTTTGATACTTTTTATTTAACTGTTTGAGGTGTCCTTTTGGGAGTGCTTCTTTTATGGTATTTGAATTGGAGTAATTTACGACGATTGTGTTTATTGTTCGTGGATTGCCTAAGCTGAAATTGAGCGTAGCAAATAAAATTTGATCCTTTTGTTTTATGTTGTCTAATTTTAGTTCACTTAAGGCAAATCCTTTTTGCTCTGCTTTCTGAAGTGTTTGATTTAAAAAATTTTCCACATCAGGGAAAGGAATGAATATGCTGTCTTGGTTCTGGGATATGAAACGGTTCAGTTCTGAATTTTCACCTATATATATATGTACAGATTTTATTTGTTTGCCAATAATTAATAGGCTAGTATATGTGGAGTCATTTTTTTTATCTAATGAATGGATGTTGTTTTCTAGGAATCCTAGTTGAGATAATTTTTGTGAGATTCTATTGACTTCATTTTGAATAGACTTGGCTCCTTTGTGTATTGAGCTATAACCAAGTGAATCTATTATTTTGCTTTCTGTATTAGTATTTCCGTCGATATGTAAATAGAAGTTTTGGGCTGACATTGTCAGTCCGAAAAGAATTAAAGGAAAGAGAAATAGCAATCGTTTCAAAAAAGAAATATTTTTATAAAAGTAATGTAAATATCATCTCTTTGAGATTAAAATCAAAAACTTAAATAATCTTGTTGAAAATTAATGAATTAACGTTTGTAGAGTAAAAAATATTTTATACATTTGCAACCCCGTAAAAAGCGGGAATTTAATATCATAATAATTTTTAGTATTAATTATGCCAACAATTCAACAATTAGTAAGAACAGGAAGAACTCAGATAACTAAGAAGAGTAAATCGGTTGCTTTAGATTCTTGTCCTCAAAGAAGAGGGGTTTGTACGCGTGTTTACACTACTACACCAAAAAAACCAAACTCTGCAATGCGTAAAGTAGCGCGTGTACGTTTGACAAATGGTAATGAAGTAAATGCTTACATCCCTGGAGAAGGACACAATCTACAAGAGCACTCGATAGTATTAGTTAGAGGTGGAAGGGTAAAAGATTTACCAGGTGTTAGATATCACATCGTTCGTGGTGCCCTTGATACGTCAGGAGTAGCAGGAAGAACGCAAAGAAGATCTAAGTACGGTGCTAAACGCCCAAAAGAAGCAAAAAAGTAATTAATTAGTTAGGATTTTAAGATTCTGAAAGTTTGTCTATGTTTATAGACTAGGCTTTTATTGTTTTAGATTTAAACTTTTTTTAAAAACAAAGAAATGAGAAAAAGAGCGGCAAAAAAGAGACCACTTTTACCAGATCCAAGGTTTAACGACCAATTGGTAACGCGTTTTGTGAACAACTTAATGTGGGACGGTAAGAAATCAACAGCTTTTAAAGTGTTTTATGATGCGATTGACATCATTGAGGCTAAAAAGCAAGATGCAGAGAAACCATCATTAGAGATATGGAAAGATGCTTTAACTAATGTTATGCCTCACGTAGAAGTACGTAGTCGTAGAGTTGGTGGTGCTACCTTCCAAATTCCGATGCAAATTAGACCAGATAGAAAAATTTCTATGGCTATGAAATGGTTAATTCTTTATGCAAGAAGAAGAAACGAAAAGTCAATGGCTCAAAGATTAGCTTCGGAATGTTTAGCTGCGGCTAAAGAAGAGGGAGCAGCTGTTAAGAAAAGAATGGATACTCACAAAATGGCAGAAGCTAATAAAGCTTTCTCTCACTTTAGATTTTAATTCATAAGAAATGGCTAGAGACTTAAAATATACAAGAAATATAGGAATTGCTGCTCACATTGATGCTGGTAAAACGACAACAACGGAGCGTATTCTTTTTTATACTGGTAAATCACACAAAATTGGTGAAGTGCATGATGGTGCAGCAACAATGGACTGGATGGCTCAGGAGCAAGAAAGAGGTATTACAATTACTTCTGCTGCTACAACTTGTGAGTGGAATTTTCCAACTACACAAGGAAAACCTTTACCAGAAACATTGCCTTACCACTTTAATATTATTGATACTCCAGGTCACGTTGATTTTACCGTAGAGGTAAATCGTTCGTTACGTGTATTGGATGGTTTGGTTTTCTTATTTAGTGCTGTTGATGGTGTTGAGCCTCAATCGGAAACTAACTGGAGACTTGCTGATCAGTATAAAGTACCTCGTATTGGTTTTGTTAATAAAATGGATAGACAAGGATCTAACTTTTTGATGGTATGTCAGCAAGTAAGAGATATGTTGAAATCAAATGCAGTTGCGATCACTTTGCCAATTGGTGAAGAGAATGA
Source organism: Flavobacterium ovatum (assembly GCF_040703125.1). Classification (NCBI taxonomy): domain Bacteria; kingdom Pseudomonadati; phylum Bacteroidota; class Flavobacteriia; order Flavobacteriales; family Flavobacteriaceae; genus Flavobacterium; species Flavobacterium ovatum. The sequence goes on along the minus strand of NZ_CP160035.1, from coordinate 255,378 downwards.
TTTCAGGGGTGTTGTGGATTTGGTTAAAAATCAAGCTATTGTATGGCATGAAGAAGGTTTAGGGGCTACTTATGATATTGTGCCTATTCCTGATGATATGCTTGAAGAAGTTAAGGAATACAGATCGATTCTTATTGAAGCAGTTGCTGACTATGATGAGAATTTGCTTGAAAAATTCATGGAAGATGAAAACTCTATTACAGAGGAAGAAATCAACATTGCATTAAGAGCAGCTGTTATGGACATGGCTATCATCCCGATGATTGCTGGTTCTTCTTTTAAAAACAAAGGTGTTCAATTTATGTTGGATGCAGTTTGTAAATATTTGCCTTCTCCAATGGATAAAGATGGTATCGAAGGAATTCATCCTGATGATGCTGAATTGTTGGAAGAGGATCAGACTAGAATCTTGCGTAAGCCAGATGTTAAAGAGCCATTCGCTGCTTTAGCATTTAAGATTGCTACTGACCCATTCGTAGGTCGTTTGGCTTTCTTTCGTGCTTATTCAGGACGTTTAGATGCAGGTTCTTATGTGTTGAACACTCGTTCAGGAAATAAGGAAAGAATTTCTCGTATCTACCAAATGCATGCTAACAAGCAAAACCCAATCGATTATATCGAGGCTGGTGATATTGGAGCGGCAGTTGGATTTAAAGATATTAAAACTGGAGATACATTGTGTGATGAAAAGCACCCAATTATTCTTGAGTCTATGAAATTCCCTGCGCCAGTAATAGGTATCGCTATTGAGCCTAAAACTAAAGCTGACGTAGATAAGATGGGTATGGCATTGGCTAAATTAGCTGAAGAAGATCCAACATTTACAGTTAGAACAGATGAGGCTTCAGGGCAAACTATTATTTCGGGTATGGGTGAGCTTCACTTAGATATCTTGGTTGATAGAATGCGTCGTGAATTCAAAGTTGAAGTTAACCAAGGTGAGCCTCAAGTTGAATACAAAGAAGCTTTTACAAAATCTGCTGTTCATAGAGAAACATATAAAAAACAATCAGGGGGTCGTGGTAAATTCGGTGATATCGTATTTAAACTTGAGCCAGCTGATGAAGTTGAAGGTAAAATTCCAAAAGGATTACAATTTGTTAACGCTGTAAAAGGTGGTAATGTGCCTAAGGAATATATTCCATCTGTAGAGAAAGGTTTTAGAGAAGCTATGAAGACTGGTCCTTTGGCTGGTTATCAAGTGGATAGTTTAAAAGTTACTTTAACTGACGGATCTTTTCACCCTGTCGATTCTGATGCGCTTTCTTTTGAGTTAGCGGCAAGAATGGGTTATAGAGAAGTTGCTAAAGCTGCAGGAGCTGTTATTCTTGAGCCAATCATGAAAATGGAAGTTATTACACCAGAAGAAAACATGGGGGATATCGTAGGTGATATCAATCGTCGTAGAGGTCAGGTTAATGACATGGGTGATAGAGCTGGTGCTAAAACTATTAAGGCTGATGTGCCATTATCAGAAATGTTTGGTTATGTTACGACATTAAGAACGTTGTCATCTGGTAGAGCAACATCTACTATGGAATTTTCACATTACGCGGAAACTCCTTCTAATATTTCAGAAGCAGTAATCAAAAAAGCAAAAGGAAACGCTTAATCTTTAAGAAAATGAGTCAAAAAATCAGAATAAAACTAAAATCTTACGATCACATGTTGGTAGACAAGTCTGCTGAAAAGATTGTAAAAACGGTTAAAACTACAGGTGCAGTTGTTACAGGTCCAATTCCATTACCAACTCACAAAAAACTTTTCACTGTTCTACGTTCTCCGCACGTTAATAAAAAAGCAAGAGAGCAATTCGAAGTAATGTCATACAAGAGATTAATTGACATTTATTCTTCTTCATCTAAAACAATTGATGCTTTGATGAAATTAGAATTGCCTAGTGGAGTTGAAGTAGAAATCAAAGTTTAGGTTTCTAAGTAAGAGAAATTGAGAGCACTTTGTTTAAGTGAAAACTTTTTTTGGATTGTGTGTAAATAAGTTATACTTTTGCACCACTTTAAAAATAAGGGTTCACTTAAATGATGTGTTCTATTTTTATATTTAATAATTAATAATTAATAATTATGTCTGGGTTAATTGGTAGAAAAATCGGCATGACGAGTCTTTTTGACGAGAACGGGAAAAATATTCCTTGTACTGTAATTGAGGCTGGTCCATGCGTTGTTACCCAAGTCAGAACCAAAGGTGTTGACGGGTATGAAGCGTTGCAACTTGGTTTCGATGACAAAAACGAGAAACATTCCACAAAAGCGGCTTTAGGTCACTTTAAAAAAGCGGGAACTGTAGCTAAGAAAAAAGTCGTTGAATTCAAGGAGTTTGCAGAAGGAAAAAAATTAGGAGATCTTATTGATGTTTCTATTTTTGTTGAAGGAGAGTTTGTAGATGTACAGGGTGTATCTAAAGGTAAAGGTTTTCAAGGGGTTGTAAAACGTCACGGTTTTGGTGGTGTTGGTCAAGCAACTCACGGTCAACACAACCGTTTAAGAGCGCCAGGTTCTGTAGGAGCGTCTTCTTATCCATCTAGAGTATTCAAAGGAATGCGTATGGCTGGAAGAATGGGAAGCGATAATGTAAAAGTTCAAAACCTTAGAGTTTTAAAAGTAGTTGCTGAAAAGAATCTACTTGTTATTAAAGGATGTGTTCCTGGATGTAATAACTCTTATGTAATCATCGAGAAGTAATGGAAGTAAAAGTATTAGATTTCAACGGAAAAGATACTGGAAGAAAAGTTCAACTTTCTGATTCAGTATTCGCAATTGAACCAAATAATCACGCTGTATACCTTGATGTGAAGCAATATTTAGCTAATCAAAGACAAGGAACGCACAAAGCTAAAGAAAGAGCTGAAGTTGCGGGAAGTACACGTAAGATTAAAAAACAAAAAGGAACTGGTACTGCTCGTGCGGGTAGTATGAAGAATCCATTGTTTAAAGGTGGGGGAACGGTTTTCGGACCAAGACCAAGAAGTTATTCATTCAAATTGAATAAAAACTTGAAACGTTTGGCAAGAAAATCTGCTTTCTCAATAAAAGCAAAAGAATCAAATATTATCGTTCTTGAAGACTTTAAATTTGAAGCGCCAAGCACTAAGAATTTCATTAACGTTTTGAAAGCTTTAGAGTTAGATAATAAAAAATCACTATTTGTATTGGGTGAGTCAAATAAAAATGTATATTTGTCGTCACGCAATTTAAAGGGCTCAAGTGTAGTAAGTAGCTTAGAATTAAGTACTTATGCTATTTTGAATGCTAGTAATTTAGTGCTTTTGGAGAGTTCTTTGGAAGTAATTGAAGAAAATTTAAGTAAATAATAGGATATGAGTATCATAATTAAACCTATAGTAACGGAAAAAGTAACCAAAGAAAGTGAAGTTTTAAACCGTTTTGGATTCGTTGTTAACAAAAAAGCAAACAAAGTTATGATTAAGAAAGCTGTTGAAGCTGCTTATGGAGTAACTGTGTTAAGTGTTAATACAATGAATGTAAGACCAGATAGAACTACTAAGTACACTAAAAGTGGTTTGATAAGTGGAAAGACAAATGCAATTAAGAAGGCAATTGTACAAGTACAGCAAGGAGAAACAATTGATTTTTACAACAATATCTAAGATAGAAAAATGTCAGTAAGAAAATTAAAACCTATTACCCCAGGTCAGCGATTTAGAGTTGTGAATGGTTATGACGCTATTACAACTGATAAGCCGGAACGCTCTTTGATAGCGCCGATAAAAAACTCTGGAGGTAGAAATAGTCAAGGAAAGATGACCATGCGTTATACGGGTGGTGGTCACAAGCAGAGATATCGTATTATTGATTTCAAACGTACAAAAGAAGGAATTCCAGCTACAGTGAAATCAATCGAATATGATCCAAATCGTACTGCGTTTATCGCTTTATTAGCTTATGCTGATGGTGAGAAAACTTATGTTATTGCTCAAAATGGATTGAAAGTTGGTCAGAAATTAGTTTCTGGTCCGGAATCTCAACCTGAAATTGGTAATACATTACCTTTAAGCAGAATCCCATTGGGAACTGTAATCTCTTGTATTGAGTTAAGACCAGGTCAAGGAGCAGTAATTGCTCGTTCTGCTGGAACTTTTGCTCAATTAATGGCAAGAGATGGAAAATTCGCTACAATCAAAATGCCTTCAGGTGAAACAAGATTGATCTTGTTAACTTGTTCAGCTACAATTGGAGCGGTATCTAATTCTGACCACCAATTAGTTGTATCTGGAAAAGCAGGTAGATCAAGATGGTTAGGTAGAAGACCTAGAACAAGACCTGTTGCAATGAACCCTGTTGATCACCCAATGGGTGGTGGAGAAGGACGTTCTTCTGGTGGACATCCACGTTCAAGAAATGGAATACCAGCAAAAGGTTATAGAACACGTTCTAAGAAAAACCCGAGTAACAAGTATATCGTAGAACGTAGAAAGAAATAATAAGATATGGCACGTTCATTAAAAAAAGGACCTTTCGTTCATTATAAGTTAGACAAGAAAGTTCAAGAAAACATCGCAGGTGGAAATAAAGGAGTGGTAAAGACTTGGTCTAGAGCTTCTATGATTACTCCTGACTTCGTTGGGCAAACTATCGCAGTTCATAACGGTCGTCAATTTGTACCAGTTTACGTAACAGAAAACATGGTAGGTCACAAATTAGGAGAATTTTCACCAACTAGATCTTTTAGAGGTCATGCTGGAGCAAAAAATAAAGGTAAAAAATAAGAAGCAATGGGAGTTCGTAAAAGAGAAACAGCAGATGCGAGAAAAGAGGCTAATAAGTCTATTGCTTTCGCAAAATTGAATAACTGCCCTACTTCACCTAGAAAAATGCGCTTAGTAGCGGACTTGGTAAGAGGTCAGAAGGTAGAAAGAGCACTTAACATCTTAAGATTCAGTTCTAAAGAAGCTTCAAGAAAATTAGAAAAGTTAGTTTTGTCTGCAATCAACAATTGGGAGCAAAAAAACGCTGAAGCTAGTATTGAAGAAGCAGGATTATTTGTTAAGGAGATTAGAGTAGATGGTGGAATGATGTTGAAAAGACTTCGTCCAGCTCCACAAGGTCGCGCACATAGAATTAGAAAACGTTCTAATCACGTAACAATCGTGCTTGGATCTATTAATAACACACAAGCAATTTAATAAAGATGGGACAAAAGACAAATCCAATTGGAAATAGACTTGGTATCATCAGAGGATGGGACTCAAACTGGTATGGTGGAAATGATTACGGTGATAAAATCGCTGAAGATCATAAGATCAGAAAGTATATCCATGCTCGTTTATCAAAAGCTAGTGTATCAAAAGTAATCATCGAGAGAACTTTGAAACTTGTAACCGTTACTATCACTACTGCTAGACCTGGTATCATTATCGGAAAAGGTGGGCAAGAGGTAGACAAGTTAAAAGAAGAACTTAAGAAAGTTACTGACAAAGAGGTTCAAATCAACATCTTTGAAATAAAAAGACCTGAACTTGACGCGTATCTAGTTGCTACAAGCATCTGTCGTCAAATCGAAAGCCGTATTTCTTACAGACGTGCAATTAAAATGGCTATTGCTGCTTCTATGCGTATGAACGCTGAGGGTATCAAAGTTTTAATTTCTGGTCGTTTGAATGGTGCTGAGATGGCACGTTCAGAGGGTTTCAAAGAAGGAAGAGTTCCTTTATCAACTTTCAGAGCCGATATTGATTATGCATTAGCTGAAGCGCATACTACTTATGGTAGAATGGGTATCAAAGTGTGGATTATGAAAGGTGAAGTTTACGGAAAGAGAGATCTTTCTCCACTTGCTGGAATGGACAAAAAACAAGCTGGCGGAAAAGGTGGAGATTCTCCTCGTGGAAAATCTAACTTTAATAAAGGTGGAAAACCAGACGCTCGTAAAAGAAAGTAATTTTTAAATTAAAGAAAAATGTTACAGCCTAAAAGAACAAAATACCGTAAGGTACAAAAAGGTAAAATGAAAGGGAACTCTGGAAGAGGGCATGAACTTTCTAATGGAATGTTTGGTATTAAATCTGTACATGAAGATGGAATGTTCCTAACTTCTCGTCAAATTGAAGCTGCACGTATCGCTGCAACACGTTTCATGAAAAGAGAGGGACAATTATGGATCAAAATATTTCCAGACAAACCAATTACTAAGAAGCCTCTTGAGGTACGTATGGGTAAAGGTAAAGGTGCAGTTGAGTATTGGGCTGCCGTTGTTAAACCCGGAAGAATTATGTTTGAAGTTGGAGGAGTACCTTTGTCAGTTGCTAAAGAGGCGTTACGTCTTGCAGCTCAAAAGCTTCCAGTAAAAACTAAATTCGTTGTTGCTAGAGATTTCGAAGCATAATCTATATTATATTATGAAACAATCAGAAATAAAAGATCTTTCTGCAGCACAGTTGCAAGAAAACCTTAGCAAGGCTAAGAAAACATATGCTGACCTAAAAATGGCTCATGCTATCTCTCCAATTGAGAATCCGCTTCAAATTAGAAGTTTAAGAAGAACAGTTGCAAGATTAGCCACTGAGTTAACTAAAAGAGAATTGCAATAATTGTAATCTGCTGAAAGATGGAAGAAAAAAGAAATTTAAGAAAAGAAAGAATAGGTGTTGTGACTTCTAACAAAATGGATAAGTCTATTGTTGTTGAGCAAGTTACTAAAGTAAAGCACCCGTTATACGGTAAGTTTGTATTGAAAACTAAAAAGTATCATGCACACGACGAAACGAACAATTGTAACATTGGTGATACTGTAAGGATTAGCGAAACGCGTCCTTTAAGTAAAACAAAATGTTGGAGATTAGTTGAAATCCTAGAAAGAGCTAAATAATTATGGTACAACAAGAATCAAGACTAAAAGTAGCAGATAACACAGGAGCTAAAGAAGTTTTAACTATCCGTGTTTTAGGAGGTACCAAAAGAAGGTATGCTTCAGTTGGTGATAAGATTGTAGTTTCTATAAAAGATGCAGCTCCAAACGGTAACGTTAAAAAAGGAGCGGTTTCAACTGCAGTTGTAGTACGTACCAGAAAAGAAGTGAGAAGAGCCGATGGTTCTTATATCCGTTTCGATGACAATGCATGTGTTCTATTGAATGCTGCAGGGGAAATGAGAGGAACTCGTGTTTTTGGACCGGTAGCAAGAGAACTTCGTGAAAAACAATTCATGAAAATTGTATCATTAGCACCAGAAGTGCTTTAATTCGTTTTAAGATGATAAAGCTAAAAATAAAAACAGGTGACATCGTAAGAGTAATTGCTGGAGACCATAAAGGTGAAGAAGGTAAAATAGTACGTGTTGACCGTGAGAAAAACAAAGCTATCGTAGAAGGTGTAAACATGGTTTCAAAACATACGAAACCAAGTGCAAAAAACCCTCAAGGTGGAATTGTAAAAAAAGAAGCTTCTATTCAAATTTCTAACCTTTCTCTAATTGATCCTAAAACTAAGGAAGCAACAAGAGTAGGTATTAGAGTTGAAGGAGATAAGAAAGTAAGATTTTCAAAAAAATCTAATCAAGTACTATAGTAATGGCATATATACCTAGACTAAAAGAAGAATATAAGAGTAGAGTTATCTCTGCTCTTACAGAGGAGTACGGATATGTAAACGTAATGCAGGTTCCTAAGTTGGACAAAATCGTTTTAAGCCGTGGAGTTGGAGCAGCAGTTTCTGACAAAAAACTAATTGACTATGCAGTTGATGAGTTGACAAAGATAACTGGTCAAAAAGCGATATCTACTATCTCTAAGAAAGACGTTGCGTCTTTCAAATTGAGAAAAGGAATGCCAATTGGTGCAAAAGTTACTTTGCGTGGAGAAAGAATGTATGAGTTTTTAGATAGACTTATTACTTCATCTTTACCACGTGTTAGAGATTTCGGTGGTATTAAAGCTACTGGTTTCGACGGAAGAGGAAACTACAACCTTGGAGTTTTAGAGCAAATCATTTTCCCGGAAATTGATATTGATAAAGTAAACAAAATATCTGGTATGGATATTACTTTTGTTACTACTGCTAAAACTGATAAGGAAGCGAAGTCATTATTGGCTGAATTAGGATTACCTTTTAAAAAGAATTAAGATATGGCTAAAGAATCAATGAAAGCCCGTGAGGTTAAGAGAGAAAAAACGGTAGCAAAGTATGCTGAGAAAAGAAAAGCTTTGTTAGAAGCTGGAGATTTCGTAGGTTTGCAGAAATTACCGAAAAATGCTTCACCAGTTCGTTTACATAATAGATGTAAATTGACAGGTAGACCAAGAGGGTATATGCGTCAATTCGGTATTTCACGTGTAACATTCCGTGAAATGGCTAATAATGGATTGATACCAGGGGTTAAGAAAGCCAGCTGGTAAAAAATTGAATTTTAATTGGTTAAAGGTTCGACAGATAGTCTGGAGAAAACCATAATCGCAAATTTATACATATGTATACAGATCCTATTGCAGATTATTTGACAAGGGTTAGAAACGCTGTGGCTGCAAACCACAAAGTTGTTGAGATCCCTGCATCTAATCTTAAAAAAGAAATTACTAAGATCTTATTTGATCAAGGTTATATCTTAAGTTACAAATTTGAAGACAACTCTGTTCAGGGTTCAATCAAAATTGCTTTGAAGTATGATAAAGATACTAAAGAGCCTGTAATCAAAGATATCCAAAGAATTAGTAAACCAGGTTTACGTAAATATTCAAGTTCTGCTTCTATTCCAAGAATCCTTAACGGATTAGGAATTGCTATTGTTTCTACATCGAAAGGTTTGATGACTGGGAAAAAAGCGAAACAACTTAACGTTGGTGGAGAAGTAATTTGTTACGTATACTAATTAAAAGACGATAAGAAGATGTCAAGAATAGGTAAAAGTCCAATTGCAATCCCTGCCGGAGTAACTGTTGAAGTTAAAGAAGGTATTATTACAGTTAAAGGAAAAAACGGTCAACTAACACAGGAGTTTTCGGACGTAACTGTAGCGGTTGAAGGCGATCAAGTTCAAGTTGAAAGATCGTCTGATCACAAAGACCAAAGAGCAAAACATGGTTTATATAGATCTTTAATCAATAATATGATTATTGGAGTAACTGAAGGTTTTACAAAATCTTTAGAGTTGGTTGGAGTTGGTTATAGAGCTTCTAATCAAGGACAAAGATTAGAGTTAGCTCTTGGTTTTTCTCACAATATTGTTTTAGAAGTTGCTACCGAAGTAACTTTAGAGACAATATCTGAAAAAGGTAAAAACCCAATTGTGAAGTTAACATCATTTGACAAACAACTTTTAGGTCAAGTTGCGGCAAAAATTAGAGGTTTCCGTAAGCCTGAGCCATACAAAGGAAAAGGTGTTAAATTTGTAGGTGAAGTATTAAGAAGAAAAGCGGGTAAATCAGCTTAAAAAATAAGATTATGTCATTAACAAAACCTGAAAGAAGACAGAGAATTAGATTCAGAATTAGAAAGACAATTAGTGGTACAGCTACTAATCCAAGACTATCTGTTTTTAGAAGTAATAAAGAAATTTACGCGCAACTTATTGATGACGTAAATGGAGTTACTTTATTAGCTGCTTCATCAAGAGAAAAAGAAATAGGAAAAGGTACGAACGTAGAGGTTGCTACTGCAGTTGGGAAACTTGTTGCGGAAAAAGCATTAAAAGCTGGGATAGAAGTTATAACTTTCGATAGAGGGGGTTATTTATATCACGGTCGTATTAAATCATTAGCAGAAGGCGCGAGAGCGGCTGGGCTTAAATTCTAATAAGTATGTCTAATAAATACAAAAGTATAGAATTAGTAAAACCAGGAGGTCTTGAATTAAAAGACCGTTTGGTAAGTGTAAATCGTGTTACTAAAGTTACAAAAGGTGGTAGAGCATTTGGTTTTTCTGCTATCGTAGTTGTAGGTGATGAAAATGGTGTTGTAGGACATGGATTAGGGAAATCTAAAGATGTTTCTGAAGCAATCGCAAAAGCGGTAGAAGATGCTAAGAAAAATTTAGTAAAAATTCCTTTGAACGGTCAATCAGTACCTCACGAACAAAAAGGTAAATTTGGTGGTGCACGTGTATTCTTAATTCCTGCCTCTCACGGTACAGGAGTTATTGCTGGTGGAGCTGTTCGTTCAGTTCTTGAATCAGTAGGGATTCATGATGTATTATCTAAATCTCAAGGATCATCAAATCCTCACAATGTAGTAAAAGCAACTTTTGATGCTTTATTACAAATGAGAAGTGCTTATACTGTTGCAAAACAGAGAGGACTTTCATTAGAAAAAGTTTTTAAAGGTTAATTCAAGGAAATTATGGCTAAATTATTAGTAAAACAAGTTAGAAGTAAAATCAACTGTCCTCTTACTCAAAAAAGAGGATTAGAAGCTTTAGGTCTACGTAAAATGGGTCAGGTTGTAGAACATGATTCAAACCCTGCAATCCTTGGGATGATAAACAAAGTTAAACACTTAGTTTCTGTTGAAGAAGCTAAATAACAAATACTGTTATGAATTTAAGTAACTTACAACCAGCTGAAGGGTCAACACACAATCAAAATAAAAGATTAGGTAGAGGAGAAGGTTCAGGAAAAGGTGGTACTTCTGCAAGAGGACACAAAGGAGCAAAATCTCGTTCTGGTTATTCAAAAAAGATTGGTTTTGAAGGTGGGCAAATGCCACTTCAAAGACGTGTGCCTAAGTTTGGTTTCACAAACATCAATCGTAAAGATTACGAAGGTGTTAATTTAGATACTCTTCAATTATTAGTTGATAATGGTATAATTACAGATGCTGTCGATATGACAACTTATGTAGCAAACCGTTTGGCAACTAAGAATGAAATCGTTAAGATTTTAGGAAGAGGAGAATTGAAAGCAAAATTAAAAGTAACTGCTCACAAATTTACTGCTACTGCAAAAGCTGCTATTGAAGCTGCTGGTGGAGAAGCTGTAACAATATAATTTTTCAATTAAGTATGAAGAAATTTATTGAATCAATTAGTAATGTTTGGAAAATCGAAGAACTCAAGAATAGAATCTTAATAACATTAGGTTTGCTTTTGGTTTATCGTTTTGGAGCTCAAGTAACACTTCCTGGAATCGATGCGACTCAATTAGCTAATTTAGCGGGTCAAACTAAAGAAGGGATTGGTTCAATTCTTGACATGTTTACTGGAGGTGCATTTTCACAAGCATCAGTTTTTGCTTTAGGAATCATGCCTTATATTTCGGCATCTATTGTTGTTCAGCTTATGGGAATTGCGATTCCTTATTTGCAAAAACTACAAAGTGATGGTGAAAGTGGTAGAAAGAAGATTAATCAGATTACTCGTTGGTTAACTATAGTTATTACTTTAGTACAAGGGCCAACTTATATCTACAATCTTTATAGAACTCTACCTAGTAGCGCATTTTTATTAGGGTTTAATTCTTTTGAATTCTTATTTTCTTCAGTTGTTATTTTAGTTACAGGTACAATTTTTGCCATGTGGTTAGGAGAAAAGATAACTGATAAAGGAATTGGAAATGGTATTTCACTTTTAATTATGGTGGGTATTTTAGCAAGATTTCCTCAAGCATTTATTCAAGAATTTACAACGAGAGTTACTAATAACAATGGTGGACCAATGTTATTGGTTATCGAAATCATTATTTGGTTATTAGTTATTGTTGCTTGTGTTTTATTGACTATGGCAATAAGAAAGATACCAGTTCAGTACGCTCGCCGTACTGCTTCAGGAGATTATGAACAAGATATGTTGGGTGGTAATAGACAATGGATTCCTTTAAAGCTTAATGCTTCTGGAGTTATGCCGATTATCTTTGCTCAAGCAATCATGTTTGTTCCTGCAGCTGTTGCTGGATTATCTAAATCAGACGCTTCGCAATCTATTGTTGGCGCTTTTAGTAATATGTTTGGATTTTGGTATAATTTAGTTTTTGCAACATTAATTGTTGTGTTTACTTTCTTTTATACTGCCATTACAGTACCTACTAACAAGATGTCTGACGATTTGAAGAGAAGTGGTGGTTTTATTCCAGGTGTTAGGCCTGGAGCTGAAACTTCTGAATTTTTAGATAAAGTGATGTCTTTAATTACTTTTCCAGGGTCTTTATTTCTTGCTCTAATAGCTGTGTTCCCAGCAATTGTCGTAAGTCTTATGGATGTTCAACAATCTTGGGCAATGTTTTTTGGGGGTACCTCATTGATAATTATGGTTGGTGTTGCGATTGATACAATCCAGCAAATCAATTCATATTTGTTAAATAAACATTATGACGGTTTAATGAAAACTGGTAAAAACAGAAAAGCAGTAGCTTAATTTTATGGCAAAACAATCAGCAATCGAACAAGACGGTAGCATCATTGAAGCATTATCAAATGCGATGTTCCGTGTAGAATTAGAGAATGGACATATTGTAATTGCTCATATTTCTGGAAAAATGCGTATGCATTACATCAAATTATTACCTGGTGATAAAGTGAAACTAGAAATGAGTCCTTACGATTTGTCGAAAGCAAGAATTACTTATAGATATTAAAAGAATTCACAATGAAAGTAAGAGCATCAGTAAAAAAGAGAAGTGCCGAGTGCATCATCGTACGTAGAAAAGGAAGATTATACGTAATAAACAAAAAGAATCCTAGATTTAAACAAAGACAAGGATAATTATGGCAAGAATAGCAGGGGTAGATATCCCGAAAAACAAGAGAGGTGTTATAGCACTTACCTACATCTTCGGATTAGGAAAAAGTAGAGCTATTGAGATTTTAGAAAAAGCTCAAGTAAGCCAAGATAAAAAAGTTCAAGATTGGAATGATGAGGAGATCGGAGCAATTCGTGAAGCGGTATCAACTTTCAAAATTGAAGGAGAATTACGTTCTGAAGTTTCTTTGAACATCAAACGTTTAATGGATATTGGATGTTATAGAGGTATTCGTCATAGATCTGGTCTTCCTTTAAGAGGGCAAAGAACTAAGAATAACTCTAGAACTAGAAAAGGTAAAAGAAAAACTGTTGCTAACAAGAAGAAAGCAACTAAATAATAAGTAATATGGCTAAAGCAACAGCAAAAAAACGTAAAGTTATCGTTGAATCAACGGGTGAAGCTCATATTTCTGCTACCTTCAATAACATCATTATTTCTTTGACTAATAAAAAAGGTGAAGTTATATCTTGGTCTTCAGCTGGTAAAATGGGTTTTAGAGGTTCTAAAAAGAACACTCCATATGCAGCTCAAATGGCAGCAGAAGATTGTAGTAAAGTAGCTCTTGAGGCTGGACTTAAAAAAGTGAAAGTTTATGTAAAAGGACCAGGAAACGGACGTGAGTCTGCTATCCGTTCTATACATAACGGTGGAATTGAAGTAACTGAAATCATTGATGTTACTCCAATGCCTCACAATGGATGTCGTCCTCCAAAAAGACGTAGAGTTTAAAAAATAAATAATTTAAGTATAACTAGGTAGAAATAACGATTATCGAAGGATATGACCTGAATTCATAATCTCTACCTTAATTAATTCATAGAAATGGCAAGATATACTGGTCCAAAAACTAGAATTGCTCGTAAATTTGGCGAGGCAATTTTCGGAGATGATAAAGCTTTCGAAAAAAGAAATTACCCTCCTGGGCAACACGGGATGGCTAAAAAAAGAGGTAAAAAATCTGAATATGCAGTCCAGTTGATGGAAAAGCAAAAAGCTAAATATTCTTACGGAATTTTAGAAAAACAATTCAGAGGTTTATTTAAAAAAGCATCTGCTACTAAAGGTGTAACAGGTGAGGTTCTTTTACAATTGTGTGAGGCAAGATTGGATAACGTTGTTTTTAGAATGGGTGTAGCTCCTTCTAGAAGAGGTGCTAGACAATTAGTTTCCCACAGACACATCACTGTTAACGGTGATGTTGTAAATATCCCATCTTACCATTTAAAGCCTGGTGATAAAGTTGCTGTTCGTGAAAAATCTAAATCTATAGAGGCTATCGAACGTTCTTTGTCTAATTCAAGTCATGTTTATGAATGGATTACTTGGAATAATGACGTTAAAGAGGGTACTTTTGTTACTGTGCCAGCTAGACTTCAGATTCCAGAAAACATTAAAGAACAATTAATCGTAGAGTTGTACAACAAATAATAATTGACTTAGTCGAAATTTATGGCAATATTTAATTTTCAGAAGCCCGATAAAGTTATCATGATCGATTCAACCGATTTTGAAGGTAAATTTGAGTTTAGACCTTTAGAACCTGGTTACGGATTGACTGTTGGTAATGCACTTAGAAGAGTTTTGCTTTCAGCATTAGAAGGTTATGCAATTACATCTGTCCGCATAGAGGGTGTAGATCATGAGTTTTCTACTATCTCAGGAGTTGTTGAAGATGTTACCGAAATCATTCTTAATCTTAAACAAGTACGTTTTAAGCGTCAAATTGAAGATATAGATAATGAATCAGTTAGTATTTCTGTTACTGGTAAAGATCAATTAACAGCTGGTGATTTTCAAAAATTCATTTCAGGTTTCCAAGTTTTGAATCCAGAACTAGTTATCTGTAATTTAGATAGTAAAATCAAACTTAACCTAGATTTAACAATCGAAAAAGGTAGAGGATATGTTCCCGCTGAGGAGAACAAAAAACAAAACGCTGCAATTGGTACTATTTTTACAGATTCAATTTTTACTCCGGTAAAAAATGTAAAATATGCAATTGAAAACTTCCGTGTGGAGCAAAAAACAGATTATGAAAAATTAGTTTTTGAAATCAAAACTGATGGTTCTATCAATCCTAAAGATGCTCTTACTGAAGCTGCAAAAGTTTTAATTCACCATTTCATGTTATTCTCTGACGAAAGAATTACACTCGAGGCTGATGAAATTGCACAAACAGAATCTTATGATGAGGAATCATTACATATGAGACAATTGCTTAAAACTAAGCTTGTTGATATGGATTTATCTGTGAGAGCATTAAACTGCTTGAAAGCGGCTGAAGTTGATACACTTGGTGATTTAGTATCGTTCAATAAAAATGATCTAATGAAATTCCGTAATTTTGGTAAAAAATCTTTAACAGAACTTGATGAACTTGTTGCTGTGAAGAATTTAACTTTCGGTATGGATTTAGCAAAATACAAACTAGATAAAGAATAAATTACTCATATTTTGCTCTCCATAGAGGATAGTAGCAAGATGAGGGTTTAAAAAAACACGTCATGAGACACGGAAAGAAATTCAATCACTTAAGCAGACAGACTGCGCATAGAAAATCTATGTTGGCTAATATGGCTTGTTCTCTTATTGAGCACAAACGTATTAACACTACTGTTGCTAAAGCAAAAGCGCTTAAACAATTTGTTGAGCCTTTAATAACAAAATCAAAAGATGATACTACGCACAATCGTCGTATTGTTTTTGCTTACTTACGTAGCAAATATGCTGTAACTGATTTGTTCAGAGACGTAGCTGCTAAAGTTGGTGACCGTCCAGGTGGATACACTCGTATCATTAAAGTTGGAAACCGTTTAGGAGATAATGCTGATATGGCAATGATCGAATTAGTAGATTTCAATGAAATTTACAACGGAGGTAAAAAAGAAGTTAAAAAAGCAAAAAGCCGTCGTGGTGGAAAAGCTAAAAAAGCAGACGAAGCTACTGATGCTCCTGTTGCTGAAGGTGATTCTGAAACTACTACAGAGGCTACTGAATAGTTATGAAGATAATCATTCAATAAAAATTAAGGATAAGCTATTTATAGTTTATCCTTTTTTTTTGTCTAATGATGAGATTTTAAAAATAGAGTAACATATTGCTATGCTTGCTTATTTTTTTACAATCCCTTTTAAAAATTTGTTTCCATTGTATTAATGGATTAAATTTGCACAATATTTATCCACAAACGAGTGTAGCTGTGCGAATTTCACTAAGCTATTAAATTATAAATCAAAGAATGAAATATACAACAAGACAGAGCGCCATACTTTTATTAAGTGATGGAACTATTTTTCACGGAAAATCTATTGGTATTAGCGGAACAACCTTTGGTGAAGTTTGTTTTAATACAGGTATGACGGGTTACCAGGAAATTTTTACTGATCCTTCTTATTTTGGTCAGATAATGGTTGCTACCAATCCGCATATTGGAAATTACGGGGTTAATGATAATGAAGTTGAATCAACAGGGATTAAAATTGCTGGTTTAGTTTGTAAAAACTTTAGTTTTAATTATTCTCGTGTAGATGCTTCTGGAAGTTTAGAGGATTATTTTGTTAAACAAAATTTGATTTGTATTTCGGATGTAGATACTAGAGCTTTGGTAAGTTATATCAGAGAAAATGGTGCTATGAACTCTGTTATTTGTACTGATGGAACGCCTATTGAAGAACTAAAAGCAGCTTTGGCGAATGTACCTGATATGAAAGGTTTGGAGCTGGCTTCTAAGGTTTCAACAAAAGAGCCTTATTTTTATGGTGATGAAAACGCAACTTATAAAATTTCTGCTTTAGATTTAGGTGTTAAAACTAATATTCTTCGTAATCTAGCTAAAAGAGATTGTTACGTTAAAGTATTTCCTTATGATGCTACTTACGCTGATTTAGCTTCTTTTAATCCAAATGGATATTTCTTGTCAAATGGACCTGGTGATCCAGAGCCTTTGTCAAGTGCTATTAGTGTAGCTCAAGAAATTTTGAAAAATAACAAACCTTTGTTTGGAATTTGTTTGGGACATCAAGTAATTGGTTTAGCTAACGGAATTTCAACATATAAAATGTTCAACGGGCATAGAGGAATTAATCATCCGGTGAAGAATTTGATTACCGGTAAAGGAGAGATTACCTCTCAAAATCACGGTTTTGCTGTGAATAAAGAAGAGTTAGAGGCTAATCCTGATTTAGAAATCACCCATCTTCATTTAAATGACGGAACTGTTGCAGGTATGCGTTTGAAGAATAAAAATTGTTTTTCAGTTCAGTATCATCCAGAGGCTAGCCCTGGGCCACATGACTCCTCTTATTTGTTTGATCAATTTGTTGAAAATTTAAAAGGATAATATTTAGTTAATTAGAACTTGTCATTTAAGTTTTAATTTAGCTTTTCGGTTTTAATGTAATGATATTGTCTTAGTTTTTTTTTTTTTGTAAAATACTAAGGTTGTTTTGTTTGAAAAAATAGAATACATCGTTTTCGTTAATAACATTCAGTATTTTTTGCATTATCATTAGAATAGATAGAATATATTTGTATATTAAAATTAAAAATTAAAGAAGTATGAGCATAATTATTAAAATTCACGCAAGACAAATTTTCGATTCTAGAGGGAATCCTACTATTGAAGTAGATGTAATCACTGATAGTGGTGTTTTAGGAAGAGCTGCAGTTCCATCAGGAGCTTCAACTGGAGAACACGAAGCTGTGGAATTACGTGATGGAGGAAAAGCCTATTTAGGAAAAGGAGTTTTAAATGCAGTGAAAAATGTTAATACACTTATTGCTGAAGAACTTGTTGGAACATCTGTTTTTGAACAAAATGTAATTGATCAAATGATGATCGATTTAGATGGTACTCCAAATAAATCAAAATTAGGTGCAAATGCTATCTTAGGTGTTTCTCTTGCAGTTGCAAAAGCGGCAGCTAACGAATTAGGTTTGCCATTATATAGATACGTAGGTGGTGTTTCTGCGAATACATTGCCGGTTCCAATGATGAATATTATCAACGGTGGTTCTCATTCAGATGCACCGATTGCTTTTCAAGAATTTATGATTTTCCCTGTTAAGGCAACTTCATTTAGTCATGCAATGCAAATGGGTACTGAGATTTTTCATAGTTTGAAAAAAGTATTACACGATAGAGGTTTGAGTACTGCTGTAGGTGACGAAGGTGGTTTTGCTCCAACTTTAGCTGGTGGTACTGAAGATGCTTTGGACACCATTAAATTAGCAGTTGAAAACGCTGGATATACATTTGGTGACGAGATCATGATTGCTTTAGATTGTGCTGCTGCTGAATTTTATGTAAATGGTAAATACGATTACTCTAAATTTGAAGGTGAAACTGGTAAAGTGAGATCTTCTGCTGAACAAGTAGATTATTTAGCTGAATTAGTTGCTAAATACCCAATTATCTCTATTGAAGATGGTATGGATGAAAATGACTGGGATGGTTGGAAATTATTAACAGAAAAAATTGGTGATAAAGTTCAATTAGTTGGTGATGATTTATTCGTTACTAATGTAGAGCGTTTGTCAACTGGTATTGAAAGAGGTATTGCTAATTCAATTCTTGTAAAAGTAAATCAAATTGGTACTTTGACGGAAACTATTGCAGCAGTTAATATGGCTAAAAATGCAGGTTATACTTCTGTAATGTCTCACCGTTCAGGAGAGACTGAAGATAATACAATTGCGGATTTGGCAGTAGCATTAAACTGTGGTCAAATTAAGACTGGTTCTGCTTCACGTTCTGATCGTATGGCTAAATACAATCAATTAATTAGAATTGAAGAAGAGTTAGGAGATACAGCTTATTTCCCTGGAAAGAATGCATTCAAACAGAAATAATTGTTTTTGAAATTATTTTAAAGCCATTTACTAAAAGTAAATGGCTTTTTTTTTGAGTTTTAACAATTTCATTAGATTATTCATTTTTTAATTAAATCGAAATTCCTTAGATTTGAGCTTTATTAAAAATAAGATTTATTTCCAAAGTATTATGTCAAAAACAGCTATATTAGAAATTGATGGTAAAAAGTATGAGTTTCCAATTTTCAAAGGAAGCGAAAACGAAGAAGCTATCGATATTAAGAAATTAAGAGATTTAACTGGGATGGTTACTCTAGATCCTGGCTATAAAAATTCAGGTTCATGTACAAGTGAAATTACGTTCTTGGATGGGGAACTTGGAATTTTACGTTACAGAGGGTATGCAATCGAAGATTTAGCTGAAAATGCTAATTTTCTTGAGGTTTCTTATCTTTTAATTTTTGGCGAAAAACCAACAGCTGTTCAATTAGACAAATTTGAGAATGATATTCGCAAACATACTCTAGTGAATGAAGAAATGAAGAGCATCTTGGATGGTTTTCCAAAAACTGCTCACCCGATGGGTATTTTGGCTGCCATGACTAGTGCATTGACGTCTTTTAATCCTAAATCAGTAGATGTAGAGAATGAAAAAGATATGTATTGTGCAGTTTGTAAAACTATGGGGAAATTCCTTGTTATAGCTACTTGGACTTTCAGAAAGAATATGGGTTATCCAATGAATTATTATGATAATACTAAAGGATATGTAGAGAACTTCATGAGATTGATGTTTGAAATCCCTACTGAGCCATATAAAGTAAATCAAACGGTTATTGATGCCTTGGATAAATTGTTTATTCTTCATGCTGACCACGAACAGAATTGTTCTACTTCAACGGTTAGAATGGTAGGTTCTTCACATGCAGGTTTATTTGCTTCAATTTCCGCAGGTGTATCTGCACTTTGGGGACCTTTACACGGTGGAGCAAATCAAGCGGTTCTTGAAATGTTAGAAGAAATTCATAATAATGGTGGAGATACAGATAAATATTTAGCAAAAGCAAAAGATAAAGCAGATCCTTTTAGGTTAATGGGATTTGGTCATAGAGTTTATAAGAACTTTGATCCGCGTGCTAAAATAATTAAAAAAGCGGCTAATGAAGTTTTAGCTACTTTAGGAGTTGAAGACCCTATTCTAGAAATTGCTAGAAAGTTAGAAAAAGCAGCATTAGAAGATGAATATTTTAAAGCTAGAAACCTTTATCCTAATGTAGATTTCTATTCTGGAATTATTTATAGAGCTTTAGGGATACCAACAGATATGTTTACAGTAATGTTTGCTATTGGTAGATTACCAGGTTGGATTGCGCAATGGAAAGAAATGCGTGAAAATAAGGAACCTATTGGAAGACCTAGACAAATCTATACAGGTTCTCCTTTAAGAGAATTTAAATAATAAGCATACAATCAATTCAGAAAAAGCTTCACTATAGGTGAAGCTTTTTTTTTACCTTTGTTTAAAGTAGTTAAATATATGATGAAATTAAATATACATAATGAAACTTCCAGATTAAGAGCAGTTGTTTTAGGTACTGCGAATAGCAATGGTCCAATACCAAAAGTTGAGGAAGCCTATGATCCTAAGTCGAAGGAACATATTTTGGCAGGGACTTACCCATTGGAGGAAGATATGGTTATGGAGATGAAATCATTTGAAAAGGTTCTCTTGAAATATGATGTTAAAGTATATCATCCGAAGCTTATTAATAATTACAATCAAATATTTGCAAGAGATATTGGTTTTGTGATCGAAGATGTTTTTATAAAATCTAATATTTTACCTGAAAGAGAAAACGAGTTGGTCGCAATTCAGTATGTCATTGATGGGATTAATCCACTAAAAGTGGTGAGACCGCCTCAAGAAGTTCATATAGAAGGTGGAGATGTGATGTTGTGGGGAGATCATGTTTTTGTAGGGACATACAAAGGAAGTGATTATAAAAATTATATAACAGCAAGAACTAATGTGCAAGGTGTGGAGTATATTAAAGCATTGTTCCCGAACAAGATTGTAAAGGGTTTTGATTTAATTAAATCTAAATTGGAAGCCAGAGATAATGCGTTGCATTTAGATTGTTGTTTTCAACCCATAGGAAAAGACAAAGGGGTTATTTATAAAAGAGGTTTTCGTGAAGAAGCAGATTATATGTATTTGGTTGATCTTTTTGGGAAAGAAAATTTATTTCATATAAAACGCAATGAAATGTATAATATGAATTCTAATATTTTTTCAATTGACACAAATGTTGTTGTTTCTGAGAAAAAATTCAAAAGACTAAATAATTGGTTGCGAGAAAGGGGTTTTGTAGTAGAGGAAGTTCCCTACGCTGAAATTGCCAAACAAGAAGGATTGTTGCGTTGTTCGACTTTACCATTAATAAGAGATTAAAAAATAATATATAATGAAACAAATTACCAATTCAGTGTTGATGATTCGTCCCGTGGCGTTTCGAATGAATGAACAAACAGCTATCAATAATTATTATCAAAAAGTAATTGACGGGCTGCTTCCGGCAACTGTAAACGCTAAGGCGCAGCAAGAATTTGATGCTTTAGTCGTTAAGCTTGCAGCTGTAGGTGTGAATGTTGTAGTAGTAGATGATACTGAAAATCCAAGTACGCCAGATAGCATTTTCCCTAATAATTGGATTTCTTTACATCATAATAATGATGTAGCTTTTTATCCAATGTTTGCTGAAAATAGACGATTAGAGAGAAGAGAAGATATTTTAGATATACTAGAAGACAAAGGTTTCTCGATTGAAAATATAGTAGATTATTCTTCTGCTGAAGAAGACGAATTGTTCTTGGAAGGAACCGGTAGTATAGTGTTGGACAGGGTTAATGAAAAAGCCTATTGTGCCCTCTCACCTCGTGCTGATGAAGAGTTGTTTATTGAGTTTTGTGAAGATTTTGATTACGCACCTGTAATTTTTGAAGCATTCCAAACGGTGGATGGTGAGCGTAAATTGATTTACCATACCAATGTAATGATGTGTATTGGAGATACGTTTGCAGTTGTATGTGCGGAAGCAATAGATGATAAGCAAGAACGAAAAATGGTTTTGGAGAACTTAAAGAAAGATGATAAAGAGATTATTTTAATTTCTGAAAAGCAATTGGACAGTTTTGCTGGTAATATGTTACAAGTTATCGGGGCTAATGATAAAAAGTATTTAGTAATGAGTTCCGCTGCTTTTGAATCATTGACTTCCAAACAAAAAGAACAATTAGAAAGTCATGCTGAGATTTTACATTCCAGTTTAGATACTATTGAAGCTTGTGGTGGAGGTAGTGCTCGTTGTATGATGGCAGAGATTTTTTTAGAAAGAAAATAACTCACTAGAAGTTATTAATCAAAGATTAGGAGTTTGAATTATTCAAGCGGTAAAAAGAGTTACTTTTGTAGCACAAAAAATAATTGGATCAAAAATAATGAGAAATAAAAAAACATTAATTCTAGGCGCTTCTGCAAAAGTTGAAAGGGCTTCCTGTAAAGCAATCAATGATTTGGTAGCTAAAGGTCACTCTGTTCTAGCAATAGGACAAAATGCAGGAGAAGTAGCAGGAGTAAAAATTCAAACCAAGGCGATTCCTTTAAAAAACATTGATACAATTAGTTTGTATTTGAATCCAGCACGTCAACGTGATTATTACAATTATATCGTAGAAGCGAGTCCAAAGCGAGTAATTTTTAATCCAGGTACAGAAAACCCAGAATTTTATCAACTATTAGAATTAAATAATATTAAATCGGAAGTAGCTTGTACATTGACTTTGTTGGCTACCAATAAATATTAAAAACTCGTGCTATAAAAAAGTCAAACATACCTTTGACTTTTTAAATTGTTTACTTTTATTCCTATGGAATTTTCTTCAAAATTAATTGAAAAAGCGGTTAATGAGATTGCACAGTTGCCAGGAATAGGCAAGCGATCGGCATTGCGTTTAGTGCTTCATTTGTTAAAACAACCAAAAGAGCAAACGGAATTTTTATCTCAAGCATTAGTAAATATGCGAACTGATATTAAGTATTGCAACAGTTGTCATAATATTTCGGATAGTGAAATTTGTGAAATTTGCGCCAATCCTAATAGAAATAAGCAAATTGTTTGTGTGGTTGAAGACATACGTGATGTGATGGCAATTGAAGGTACAGGGCAATTTCGAGGTGTATATCACGTTTTGGGCGGAAAGATTTCTCCAATTGAAGGAGTAGGGCCTAGTCAGTTAAAGATTCCGACACTGGTTGAAAAAGTAAAATCCGGGAATGTTTTAGAAATTATTTTTGCGTTAAGTTCTACGATGGAAGGAGATACGACTAATTTCTATATTTACAAACAAATTGTAGATTCTGGAGTCGAAATGTCAACTATAGCAAGAGGGATTGCCGTAGGAGATGAGTTGGAATATGCAGATGAAGTGACTCTAGGGAGAAGTATATTGCATAGAATTCCCTTCGAAAAATCATTCAAGAGTAATTAATTAGCTTTAACTAAAATCAAACTTTTAATATAGTAAATGAAAAGCTATATTTGTTGTCTAAAATAGAAAAATGAACAAGTATATTTTCTTTTTATTCTTAGGTGTAACTATGTTATTTACATCCTGTATTTCTACACGGGAATTAATTTATTTGCAAAAAAAAGATGGTGTTGACACTGAGTCATCAATAGCTGTTGTTGCTTCTAAGCCGTATCG
The DNA here is from genome assembly GCF_040703125.1 of Flavobacterium ovatum. Classification (NCBI taxonomy): domain Bacteria; kingdom Pseudomonadati; phylum Bacteroidota; class Flavobacteriia; order Flavobacteriales; family Flavobacteriaceae; genus Flavobacterium; species Flavobacterium ovatum. The sequence continues at coordinate 232,102 of NZ_CP160035.1, read as the reverse complement.
ATTACAGATTAATGATGTAATGAGTATTAGTATAAAAACAATAGACCCTAAATTAGTCTCAATTTTCAGTACCGTTAATGATGGTGCTGTGAGTAAATCTCCCACAGGGCTTTATTTTGACGGTTATACTGTTGATGATCATGGTAATATTAGAATTCCTGTTTTGGGAGAAATGAACGTTATTGGATATACGCTTGATGAGATTCGACAAAGAATTGAAAATCAATTGTTAGCTGATTATTTTAAAAAGGAAGCAAATGTTTTTGTAACCGTCAAATTAGCAGGTTTCAAATATACAATCAATGGAGAAATAGGAAGCACAGGGACAAAAACTTTATTTCAAGATCATGTAAACATTATGGAGGCGATTGCAAATGCGGGTGATATTTCTATTACAGGAAACAGGAAGGCGGTTACTATTATTAGGCAAACTCAAACTGGAGTCCAAATGCATGATATTGATCTTACCGATATTAATGTGATGAAATCCCCTTATTATTATTTACAACCCAATGATTATATCTATATAAAGCCATTGAAACAAAAGACATGGGGGACAGGGAAAACAGGTTTAGAGTCTTTGGGTACCTTTATTACATTGCTGTCACTGGCAACTACGACGTTTTTTCTGTTAACAAAATAAAAAGAGAGGTAGAAGAATGTTAGATATAAAAGATTTTTCAATTTTTGAAAACCAAGTAAGTTTTGACTTTAAAGGTTTTTTAATTAAAATAGGAAGCTATTGGAAGTGGTTTTTAATCAGTTTGATTATCACTTTTACAATTGCATATCAAGTTAACATTCGGAAAGAAAAAATTTACGGTATGGAGACGCTTATTTCTGTAAAGGAAGAAAGTAATCCTCTTTTTACCTCTAACACTAGTTTGGTCTTTAACTGGGGAGGGATTTCAGATCAGGTGAGTACAATTTCTACGATATTTCAGTCGAGATCTCATAATGAACTGGTTGTTGAAAAACTACAATTTTATATCGATTATTTAGCGCAAGGCAAATACAATTTAGTAGATGCTTATGGCGCTGTTCCTTTTTATGTAAATATTGATAAGACAAAAGGTCAAATTGTAAATACGCTTATCGGGATTAAGTTTATAAGTGAAAGTGAATATGAAATTCGGATTCCTTTTGCCTCTAATGGAGTTAGATTAGTATCTTATTCTAATAACTCCTATGGAAATACTGCAGTTGTTCCAGGAGATTTTGTCAAAAGATATAAAGTAGGGACGCAGGTGTCGTTGCCTTTTTTAAATTGGAAATTACAAATAAAAGACAATCCAGGTTTTTATAATGGAAATGAATATTTTGTAAAGTTCAATGATTTTGACGGAACAGTATCTAGGTTTAAAGGGGTTAATGTTCGCGTTGACGATAGAGCGGGATCCATAATCACTCTTAGTATGCAAGGGACGAATAAAGCCCGAATGGTTGAGTACTTGAATGCCACGGTAAGAATGCTCAGCAAAAGACAATTGGACGATAAAAATCGATTTGCAACCAATACCATTAGTTTTATTGATAGTACCCTTGTTGCAATGGAATCTCAATTAAGAGAAACAGGCGATGAATTAAAGACTTTTAGAAAAAGTAAAAACATTTATGATATTGAAGCGGGCGGTGAAAAATTTTCGGATAAAATCTATGGATATGATGTTCAGAAAGATGAAATAGCTCGTAAAATAGCCTATTATAATTCCTTAAAAGCCTATTTAAAGAATAGTGTTGATTATTCTAAGCTTCCAGCACCATCTATCGCTGGGATAGACGACCCTAATGTTGTTTCGGCTATTTCTAAATTGATTTCACTTTCCACACAACGCTCTGAAATGGCTTATGCTGTAAAAAGTGATAAAATTTTCAAAGATTTTGATATTCAAATGGATGCTATTAAGAATGTTCTGTTAGAGAACATTTCAACAGCTAAGACTTCCTTGCAATACGACCTGACGCTTGTTAATAATAAAATTAATCAAGCAGAAAATACCATTAAAAAACTACCTGACGATCAGCAGGAGTTGATTAAAATAAAAAGGAAGTATGATTTAAGTGATAAAATCTACAGTACCTTTCTGCAAAAACGAAGCGAAGCAGATATTGTTAAAGCGGCAAATTTATCCGATATTCATTTTATTGATCCTGCTAAAGATATTGGTGGAGGATTATTGGGGCCTAAAACCTCCGTCAATTATGTATTGGCATTATTTCTAGGGATATTATTTCCATTGATATTTGTTTTTACGATTTTCTTTATTAATAATTCGATACAGAATACAGATGACATCCATAGTCTTACGCAGATACCTCTAATTGGGGTTGTTGGCTATAATAAGTCAGGTTCTGATTTGGCAGTATTTGAGAAACCTAAATCAGCATTATCGGAATCATTCAGGGCAATTCGTTCCTCTTTGCAGTTCTTGTACAAACAGCAAAATTTAGATGGAGCTAAAACACTTATGATTACCTCTTCGGTCAGTGGGGAAGGGAAAACTTTTTGTTCTGTTAACATAGCTACTGTTTTTGCATTGAGCGAAAAGAAGACGGTTATTGTTGGATTAGACTTAAGAAAACCTAAATTATCTGACGAGTTTAATTTGATGAATGAAGTAGGAGTAGTTAATTATTTAATCAATCAAAAGGGAGTCGATGATATAATTAATAAAACACACATCCCTTATTTGGATGTCATTCTTTCGGGTCCTATACCGCCTAATCCATCCGAGTTGATTTTGAGTGATCGCATGGAGTCGTTAATGAAGGAATTAAAGAATAAATATGATTATATAATATTGGATACGCCTCCTGTAGGTTTAGTTTCAGATGCCTTGGAATTATCTCAATATGTAGATGTTAGTTTGTATATTGTACGTCAGAACTTTTCTAAAAAGGAAATGATTACTTTATTAAATAATAGGGTGAAAAGAAAAGAACTAACCAATACGAGTATTATTTTTAATGGATTCGAAAATAAAGCCAAGTATGGTTCAGCTTACGGCTATGGCTACGGCTATGGTTATGGAGCTTATTCTAACGGCTATCATGATGATGAAGGACCTAAAAGTTGGATAAAAAGAATTAGACATCAGTTTCGAAAGTTGAATAAAAGTTAAAAAAATGAAGGAGCAAGTATTTGTAAATAGTACCGTGTTGATCACTGGAGGAGCTGGTTTTATTGGTTCTAATCTATGTGAATATTTTTTGTCAAAAGGGTATAAAGTGGTCTGTTTGGATAATTTTGCCACAGGTCATAAGCATAATTTGAAGGCTTTTGAAGAGAATGTAAATTTTCGTTTGATTGAAGGTGATATTAGAAACGAAAAGGATTGTCAAAAGGCAGTTCAAGGGGTAGACTATGTGTTGCATCAAGCAGCATTAGGATCTGTTCCTCGTTCTATTCAAGATCCCGTAACCACTAACGATGTCAATGTTTCGGGTTTTATAAATATGTTAGTAGCATCTCGAGATGCTAAGGTTAAACGATTTATTTATGCCGCTAGTTCATCCACTTATGGCGATTCTCAAGGATTGCCAAAAGTAGAAGATGTGATAGGGAAACCACTTTCACCTTATGCAATTACTAAATATGTAAACGAACTGTATGCTGAGATTTTTAGTAGTACTTATGGGATGGAAACAATTGGCTTGAGGTATTTTAATGTTTTTGGACGAAAACAAGATCCTAACGGAGCCTATGCAGCAGTTATTCCTAAATTTGTGATGCAATTGATGCAACTGGAAAGTCCCGTAATTAATGGAGATGGAAATTATTCTCGAGATTTCACTTACATTGACAATGTGATTCAGATGAATGAGTTGGCAATGGTGACCGATAATCCATTAGCAATCAATACGGTTTTTAACACCGCTTATGGCGATAGAAATACGTTAAACGACTTGGTGAACTATTTGAAAGAATATTTGTCAAAGTATGATTCAAGAATAGCAAATGTAGCTATTGAATACGGACCAAGTAGGGCTGGAGATATCCCCCATTCACTTGCAAGCATTGATAAAGCTAAGGCACTATTAGGATATAATCCTCAGTTTTCTTTGCAAAAAGGATTGCAAGAAGCTGTGGCTTGGTATTGGGATAATTTACGTTAAGTAAGTTTTTTTTAAGAAATATAAAACATTTTGAATTTAAATAAATTATAGAAGATAGAAGATGAAGATTACAAAAATTTGTTGTATTGGAGCTGGATATGTTGGAGGGCCTACAATGGCAATCATAGCTCAAAAATGCCCGGACATTCAAGTGACGGTTGTAGATTTGAATGAAGACAGAATTGCAGCTTGGAATGATGAAGATGTCAATAATATACCTATATATGAGCCTGGACTTTCTGAAATTGTAGGTGAGGCTAGAGGACGAAATTTGTTTTTCTCTACTAATGTGGATCAGGCAATTGATGAAGCACAAATAATTTTTATTTCAGTAAATACGCCTACTAAGACTTTTGGAAAAGGAAAAGGAATGGCCGCTGATTTGAAATATATTGAATTGTGCGCCAGACAAATTGCAAGAGTAGCTAAGGACAACAAGATTGTTGTTGAAAAGTCAACTTTGCCAGTTCGTACAGCTGAGGCGATAAAAAGTATTTTGGATCACACCGGAAATGGAGTTCAATTCCAAATTTTATCCAATCCTGAATTTTTAGCCGAAGGAACTGCCGTTACAGATTTATTATCTCCAGATCGAATTCTTATTGGAGGAGATAGTTCCGTTGATGGGCAAGAAGCGATTCAGTCCTTGGTAGACGTCTATGCAAATTGGGTCGATCAGGATAAAATTTTGACTACGAATGTATGGTCATCAGAATTATCAAAATTAACGGCTAATGCTTTTTTGGCGCAACGAATTTCTTCTATCAATGCCATGTCTGAATTGTGTGAAAAAACAGGTGCTGATGTCAATGAGGTGGCGAGAGCGATTGGAATGGATAGCAGAATTGGACCAAAATTTTTAAAATCTTCAGTAGGTTTTGGAGGTTCATGTTTTCAAAAAGATATATTGAATTTAGTGTATATTGCTAAATCCTACGGATTAAATGAAGTAGCAGATTATTGGGAACAGGTAATCATTATGAATGATCATCAAAAAAGACGTTTTTCAAATAAAATGGTGCAAACGTTATATAATACTGTAGCCGACAAAAAAATTGCTTTTTTAGGATGGGCTTTTAAGAAAGATACTAATGATACAAGAGAATCAGCCGCGATTTATATAGCGGATGACTTGATCAATGAACAAGCAAAAATAGTTGTTTTTGATCCAAAAGTACAAGCAGATAAAGTACAAGCGGACTTGGATTATTTAGAAACAAGAAGTTCAGAAAAAAATAAAAAAAGTCTAACAGTAGTTACAAACCCTTACGAAGCTTGTGAAAAGGCACACGCCATTGCAATATTGACTGAATGGGATGAATTTGTTACTTATGACTGGAAAAAAATATATCATTCGATGCAAAAACCAGCCTTTGTTTTTGATGGTCGAAATGTGTTAAATCGTTCTGAAATGGAAGCAATTGGATTTGTTTACCATTCAGTTGGATCTTAAGAGGTGTAATAGAGTAGCAAAGTTCTTTTGAATTATTGTTTTAATATACAAAAAGAGATGAATTGGTATGTAGTTTATACAAAACCGAAATGGGAGAAGAAAGTAGCAGAACAATTAAGAAAACTGGAAATAGAATGTTATTGCCCTTTGGTGATAAAAGAACGACAATGGTCAGATCGTAAAAAAAAGATTGAAGTCCCTTTGTTTAATTCCTATGTTTTTGTTCGATTAAAAGAAGCTGATAGAAATTTAGTTTTTCAGTCTGTAGGTGTTGTGCGCTATTTATTTTGGCTAGGAAAACCAGCCATTGTAAGAGCGGAAGAAATAGAAACCATTAAATATTGGTTAGAAAAACCTAATGCAATAGATGTTACTATGTTGCCTTATAAAAAAGGAGATAAAATAATATTAGAGTCTGGTCCGTTTTTAGATCAAGAAGCAGTTATACAAGAGGTGAATAAAACGCATTGTATTTTGGTTCTAGAATCATTAGGTTGTGTTTTAAAGATGGATATAAATAAAAGTAGTTGAAAGCTCTCACGTGGCTAAAAGTAAAATAATAAATATGAAAAAGATTCTAATTACAGGAGGTGCAGGATTTATTGGCTCACATGTAGTGCGCTTGTTTGTTGCTAAATATGTAGATTATCAAATTTATAATTTAGATGCCTTGACTTATGCTGGGAATCTAGAGAACTTAGTAGATGTTGAAAAAGCATCAAACTACACTTTTGTAAAAGGAGATATTACTGATGAAAATTTTATTTCAGAGTTGTTTCAATTGCACCAATTTGATGGGGTTATTCATTTAGCGGCTGAGTCACATGTAGATCGTTCTATTGAAGATCCTATGGCTTTTGTGAAAACCAATGTAATAGGAACAGTGAATTTGTTAAATGCTGCTAGAAAAATTTGGCATGGAAATTTTGAAGGTAAAATGTTTTACCACATTAGTACAGATGAAGTGTATGGGAGTCTAGGAGCTGAAGGCTTGTTTACTGAGACTACTGCTTACGACCCTAATTCACCTTACTCAGCTTCAAAGGCGAGTTCAGATCATTTTGTACGTGCCTACGGTGAAACTTACGGATTACCTTATGTGTTGACCAATTGTTCTAATAATTATGGCCCAAATCATTTCCCTGAAAAATTAATTCCTTTATTTATAAATAACATTATTCACAACAAGCCATTGCCTGTTTATGGAGATGGAAATTATACGCGTGATTGGCTTTTTGTCATTGATCATGCTCGTGCCATTGATTTAGTTTTTCATACAGGAAAAAATCACGAAACCTATAATATAGGAGGTTTTAATGAATGGAAAAACATCGATTTGGTTCGTTTGTTATGTGGTATCATGGACACTAAATTAGGTCGTGAATCAGGAGAGTCGTCTAAGTTGATAACCTATGTAAAAGACAGACCAGGGCACGATTTGCGTTATGCTATTGATGCTTCCAAAATAAACACAGCACTAGGATGGTCTCCTTCTGTTACTTTTGAACAAGGGTTAGAAATAACTGTAAATTGGTATTTAAACAATTCAGATTGGTTATCGCATATTACTTCGGGTGAATATGCAGCCTATTATGAAAAACAATATCAATAAAGGGATTTGTTGAAATAAGTTAGAGCATTAAATGGGTAGTTGCATTTAATGTGGAATGTATATATTTGCTTCGTTTTTTGTATAAGTACAATAAGTCATAAAGGCGAAAAGGAAGCGTAAAGAGAATAATAGAACAGCATGAATTTAGATATGAAAATTGCAGTGATCGGTTTAGGCTATGTAGGATTGCCTTTGGCTCGGCTGTTTGGAACAAAGCATGCAGTAGTAGGTTTTGATATTAATCAAAATCGAATTGACGAATTAAATTCAGGACTGGATAGTACACTTGAAATTGATGAGGCATTGTTGAAAACGGTGCTTTTGGAGCAAAACCCCTGCATGAATGGTAAAGGATTGTTTTGTACTACTAATATTGAGGATATTGCTGATTGTAATTATTATATTGTAACAGTACCAACACCAGTAGATAAAAATAACCGTCCTGATTTAACTCCCTTATACAAATCATCGGAAACCGTTGCGCAGGTTTTGAAAAAAGGAGATATCGTAATTTATGAATCAACCGTTTATCCAGGAGTTACTGAAGAAGAATGTGTGCCTGTTTTGGAAAAAATATCTGGTTTAAAATTTAATGTGGACTTTTATGCGGGTTATTCTCCAGAAAGAATCAATCCAGGAGACAAAGAACATACTGTTGATAAGATATTGAAAGTCACTTCTGGCTCTACTCCAGAGATTGGACAAAAGGTAAATGAGTTGTATTTATCCGTAATTACGGCAGGAACTTATTTGGCTCCTTCTATTAAAGTAGCTGAAGCGGCTAAAGTGATTGAAAATTCTCAACGGGATATTAATATTGCTTTTGTCAATGAATTAGCTAAAATATTCAATTTGATGGATATTGATACCCATGAAGTTTTGGCTGCTGCTGGAACCAAATGGAATTTTTTGCCATTTAAACCAGGATTAGTTGGTGGACATTGCATAGGCGTTGATCCTTATTATTTGGCTCAAAAAGCACAAGAAATAGGCTATCATCCAGAAATTATTCTGGGAGGAAGACGATTGAACGATAGCATGGGAGAATATGTAGCTTCTCAAATTGTGAAGTTGATGATCAAAAAAGGGATTACAGTCAATGAAGCAAGTCTTTTAATGTTAGGGATTACCTTCAAAGAAAATTGTCCCGATGTTCGTAATACAAAAATAGTTGACTTGATACTATCCTTAAAGGAATATGGTATTCAAGTTACGGTTTTTGATCCCTTGGCTAAACCAGAGGAAGTTCAGAAAGAATATCAAATAACAACAATAAATACCCCACCTGATTTTAAGTTTGATGCCGTAGTATTAGGAGTGGCGCATAGTGACTTTTTAAGTTTAGATTTATCTCAATTTAAAAAAGAGAGAAATATTCTTTATGATGTGAAAGGCGTCTTAAAAGAAGGTGTTGATGGTCGATTGTAATATGAAAGTAAGGGATTGGTCTAGTATAATTGTCATTATGAGTCTTTCGATGACCACGTGATTCAAATACTTATAATGAATGAAGAATGTTAAATCAAACGATTAAAAGACATAATTAAAAAAATAAAATCTCTGTTTTGTATAAAAATATAGATGCTATGTAAAAACATAAAAAACATAAAAATGGAAAATAAAAAATCTGTAACGCATGTTATTTTAACTGGAGGTATAGGCAGTCGATTGTGGCCGCTTTCTCGTAAAAGCCAGCCCAAGCAATATTTGTCTTTGTTTGAAGGGAAATCATTATTTGAATTGACAGTTGAACGCAATCGAACCATTGCTGATACTGTGATGGTTATTGGTAATGTAGACAACTGTCATTTGAGCCAAAAGGTAATGGATAAGGCAAAACTACCTTATGTCAATATTGTTGAATCAACTCCGAGGAATACAGCTGCAGCCATCGCTTTTGCAGCTTTTGCTTCTGATCCAGATACAATTTTAATCGTTACTCCTTCCGACCATATTATAGATGCAATGCATAAATATGAAGAAGCAATACATGATGCGATTACTAAAGCTGAGGATGGATTTATTGTAACTTTTGGAATTAAACCCACGAAACCAGAAACAGGATACGGATATATAGAACGTAAGGGAGATAATGTGGTTTCCTTTAGAGAGAAACCAAATCAAATTACTGCCATGAATTTTATTTCTAGAGGTAATTTTTTATGGAATAGTGGCATGTTTTGTTTCAAAGCCAGTGTGTTTTTGGAAGAATTAAAAGCTTTTCAGCCAGAGGTTTACGAAAAATCTAAAATTGCATGGGATAATAATAAAGAGGGTGTCTTAGATTTAGAACTTTCTTTAGAGATACCGTCTATTAGTGTGGATTATGCTGTGATGGAGCGCAGCAAAAAGATTAAAGTTGTTGCGGCTGATTTTGTTTGGTCTGATTTGGGCTCTTTCGAGTCAGTATATGATTATTTAGTATCTAAAGGTCATCCGGTCGATAAAAATGGTAATATGGCCATTGGTACTACAAATTATACAGCATTTGTAGGGACTAAAGACACAATTTTTGTTTTTACCGAAGATGCTAATTTAATTTTGAAAAAGAAATCTTCTCAGGACGTGAAATACGTCTATAATGCATTGGAAAAAGAACAGTCACCTTTGTTGAACTAGGAATTTATAAGGTTAATATTAAAAATATCACTAAACCTAGTGGTATTTTTTTTGTTTACTAATTCAAATTCAATTGGTGCTTAGAGTGTAAAGGATATTAGAGGGTATTGTAAATTGTAGTTATTGCAATATACTAAAATAAACTGATTATATTTGTCATACTTAAAATTACGGTTTCAGCTCTCAATTTGGGAGTGTGAAGGGCAAAGCCATGATAAAAAAGAGAGGGGATGGAGTTTTTCGTGTCAATTTCTGAAGGCGAATAATTTTTCAGACCATTAGGTGAGCGTACAATATAATGATGTATCTATTTTGAAAATAGAATACTGGAATTGGAATTTCAAAAAATAAATAATATTTAGGGTATGGATAAAGAGACTAAAATTTACATTGCAGGACATAAAGGCATGGTGGGAAGTGCTATTTGGAGGGCTTTAGAAGCAAAAGGGTATTGTAATTTAATTGGAGCAACTAGTAAAACCTTGGATTTGCGCAATCAGCTAGAAGTGAAAAACTTTATACAAAAAGAACAGCCTCAAGTAATTATTGATGCCGCTGCCAAAGTAGGTGGGATTTTAGCCAATAATAATTTTCCATACCAGTTTATTATGGAAAACATGCAAATTCAAAACAATTTAATCAGCTCATCAGTTGAGGCTGGAATTGAAAAATTTATTTTTTTAGGTAGTTCTTGCATTTATCCCAAGCTAGCTCCACAACCGTTAAAAGAAGATTATTTATTGACGGATTCTTTAGAGCCGACTAACGAATGGTATGCTATTGCTAAAATTTCAGGAGTTAAGGCTTGTGAAGCGATTAGAAAGCAATTTGGAAAGGATTATGTGAGTTTGATGCCTACTAATTTATATGGGACACACGATAATTTTGATTTGACGTCTTCACATGTGTTGCCTGCCATGATGCGTAAATTTCATGAAGCTAAATTGAACAATAATGCTACTGTATCTTTATGGGGAAGTGGAACACCTATGCGTGAATTCCTTTTTGTAGATGATATGGCACAAGCTGTTGTTTTTGCGTTAGAAAACAAATTGCCTGAACATTTGTACAATGTAGGTACTGGTGAAGATTTAACGATTAAAGAACTAGCAGAAACCATTCAAAAAGTCATTGGTCATCAAGGAGCAATTGACTGGGATAGCACTAAGCCAGATGGTACTCCAAGAAAATTAATGGATATTTCCAAAATGCACAGTTTAGGTTGGAAACATCAAGTAGCATTAGAAGAAGGGATTCAAAAGACTTATGCTTGGTTTTTAGAGAATGAAGGGAAATATAAGCAAGTTAAATTGTAGGATTCTTGACTTTATAATTCATAAAATTTCAAAACAACAACAATATTTTTAAATATATATACATGCAGCTATTCCCCTCTTGAGAGGGGTTAGGGGTGTGTTTTTTTAGGATACAAAAACAAACAGGATTATGACAACACAAAAAGTAGCCTTAGTAACAGGAATCACAGGTCAAGATGGTTCTTATTTAGCAGAATTATTATTAGAAAAAGGATATATGGTTCATGGTGTAAAACGCCGTGCGTCATCTTTTAATACACAACGTATTGATCATATTTATCAAGATCAACATGAAGTACATGTGAATTTTAAATTGCATTATGGTGATTTGACAGATTCTACTAATATTATTAGAATCATTCAAGAAGTACAACCAGATGAAATTTATAATTTGGGAGCGATGTCTCATGTAAAAGTATCATTCGACTCCCCAGAATATGTGGCTAATGTGGATGGATTGGGAACTTTAAGAATTTTAGAGGCCGTTAGGATTTTAGGATTAGGTAAAAAAACTAGAGTGTATCAAGCTTCGACTTCTGAATTGTACGGAGGTTTAGCTGAAAATAAAAATGCCGCCGGTTTTTACGATGAAAATTCACCATTTTACCCTCGTTCTCCTTATGGAGCAGCTAAGATTTATGCGTATTGGATAACCAAGAATTACCGTGAAGCTTATGATATGTTTGCTTGTAACGGTATTTTATTTAACCATGAGTCACCAAGACGTGGAGAAACTTTTGTAACGCGTAAAATTACCATGGCTACTGCGGCTATCGCCAAAGGGAAACAAGATTGTTTGTTTTTAGGAAATTTGAATTCTCAAAGAGACTGGGGACATGCCAAAGATTATGTAGAAGCAATGTGGAGAATTTTACAGCAAGATGTACCAGAAGACTATGTAATCGCTACGGGTGTAACTACTTATATTAGAGATTTCGTAATCATGGCTTTTGCTGAAGTAGGTATTGAATTGACTTTCGAAGGAGAAAATGAAAGCGAAACGGCTACTGTAGCAGCTTGTAATAACCCTTTATATCAATTAGAACTAGGTACAGTAGTAGTTCGTGTAGATCCAGAATATTACCGTCCTACCGAAGTTGATTTATTGATTGGAGATCCTACTAAGTCTAAAACGCAATTGGGATGGGTGCCTCAATATGATTTGGCTGCATTGGTGAAAGAAATGGTGGAAAGTGATTTGAAATTGTATTAATAAAATAAAATCAATTATTTTGAGTAGATGAAAAAAATTGCAATAATCGGTGCAGGAATTTCTGGAATGACAATTGGCCACTGTCTAAAAAACAACTACGATGTCGAATTATTTGAAAAAGACTCAAAACCTGGAGGACTTATAAAATGTGATGTTGTAGAGGGTAATTTATACCATATGGTTGGTGGTCATGTATTCAATTCAAAGAGGCAGGACGTATTAGATTGGTTTTGGAGTTTTTTTGATAAAGAGAAGGAGTTTACAAAAAGTACTAGAAATGCTGTAGCTTTCATGGAGAAACCTATAGGCTACCCTGTTGAGAATCATCTTTATCAAATGGGTGATGATATAATTAAAAAAGTGATAAATGAATTACTTGAGCTTAGTTTAAAAAAGGGTGATAATCCAAAAAATTTTGAAGAGTTTCTTAAGAAACAATTTGGACTCACATTATATGAAGAATATTTTAAACCCTATAATGAAAAGATTTGGAAAAAGGATCTTAGTAAAGTTCCATTGTCTTGGTTAGAAGGTAAATTACCTATGCCAGAGGTTGAAGAGATAATTTACAATAATATAAAGAAGGAACAAGAAACAAAAATGGTTCATAGTACTTTTTTCTATCCTAAAAATAATGGGTCTCAGTTTTTGGCTAATCGTTTGGCAGAAGGTTTAAATATAAATTTAAATACACCTGTAGAAACATTATTTAAAAACGACATCACAAAGAAATGGTTGGTGAATTCTGATAAGGAATTTGATATTGTAATTTTTGCAGGCAATATAAAAGCACTGCCGCTGATGTTAGAAAATAATTTTTTAAATGAGTATCAAGAAAATATTGAAAAACTGGATTTTCATGGAACTACCTCTGTACTGTGTGAAATAAATGTAAATGATTTTAGTTGGATTTACCTACCGGATACAAAATTTGATGCACACCGTATAATTTGTACAGGTAATTTTTCAAAGAATAATAATAGAGAAGGTATACTGTCTGCGACAATTGAATTTACAGACTTCATGAGTGAAGCAGATTTAAAAGAACAGTTAAAAAATATTCCATTTGCTCCAAAATACATAGATCATAGGTATACCAAATATACTTATCCTATCCAGGATGTAGATACACGCGAATTCATTTCACAAATTAAGAAAGTCACAGAAAAAAACGAATTGTATTTGACTGGTCGTTTTGCAGAGTGGGAGTATTACAATATGGATGCCGCTATGGGAGCTGCAATGGACTTGTCAGATACATTTCTAAAAAATTGATTATGAGGATAAATGCAATTTATTCCGATAGGCATTTTCAAAAATGGCCTAGTCATCAGATCGTTTACGAGTGGGAAGATGAAATAGCAAAAGGATTAGGGATAAAAATTGTAGAAAGTCCAATTCCCAAACAAAACATATTTCGTCTGATAACAAAAATAGCTGAAAAAATATTTAAAAATGATCTAACTTCACTTGGCGAACTTTTATCAGGACGAAAGAATTTTTACTTGTATTTTTCGATGTATCCAATGCAATTTGTCAGTTTTTCAAACAGAGAGCGAGCGATTCCTATAATTATTGATTTTTGGATTAAGGATATTCAGCTATTTGATAAATATTATCAAAAATGTTCATTGGTATTAATTAGTAGTAAGGAAGTATATACTTTTTTAAAAGAGAATAATTCTAAGGTAAATATAAAACATTTTCCTTTAAGTCTTCCTAGTAAATACCAAGGGGCTATAAGCGAAAAAAAAAGGGATATTGATGTGATTGTTTTAGGCCGAAAAAATGAAATTTTATGGGATTACCTTCAACAATACGAAAAGGAAAATCCTGAAATTGAATACGTTTTTCAAGTACAAATTGATGGTCGGTTAAAATATAAGAGTAATAAACGAGGGATTATTGGCGATTTTCATGAAAGAGAAGATTATATGCAATTGGCAAATGATTCAAAAGTGGCTCTTTATGGTACGCCAGGAATTGATGGTGGGGAACAAAGGACAAATGGTTTTAATCCAGTGACACCCAAATATTTAGAATTTATTGCTGCAGGCTGTACGGTCATGGCACGATACCCTAAAAACGATGATACTGATTTTTATCAGATGAATAACCAGGGAGCATCTATAGATACTTATATAGAATTCAAAAAACAATTAGATACTAGGTTGAAAAATTATGATAAGCAGTCTAATGATGCTATTAATGAATACTTAAACAAGCATAATACCAAAGCGCGAATTGAATTATTGAAAAGTAGTTTTACTTTCAATTAGATTTAGAATAGTAAATGTTATTTTAAATAAAAAAAAATAAACCAGATATAAAAATAGTTTGGAACAGAAATCGGTTAAAATTAATACCATAATGAATATCGTAAGGACTGTATCTACTATGATATTTCCCTTGATAACATTTCCATATACCTCACGTGTTTTAGGTCCAGAAGGGATAGGGAAAGTGAGTTTTGCCGCATCATTTGTAGGGTACTTCATCTTGCTAGCTTCAATTGGAATTCCTATGTACGGAATACGTGAAATAGCCCGTGTTAGAAATGATAAAAAAAAACTGATTGAGTTGACGCAAGAATTATTTGTAATGCAATTTATTACCTCGGTAATTGTGTCATTGATATTTATAGCAGTAGTTTTTTTAAACGGAAAATTATCGGATGAAAAAACATTGTTTTTTATAGTTAGCTTGTCCATTATACTTACTTCATTAGGTATGGAATGGTTTTATCAGGGACTAGAGCAGTATTCGTATATAACTACACGAAGTATCATTTTCTCAACGATATCAACTATTGCTATTTTTATATTTATTCATAACAAGGAGGATTATATCATTAGTGCAGCGATTACTGTATTTGCCTCCTTAGGATCATCAGTGCTAAATTTTTATAATGCTCGTAAAACATTATTTGCAAAAAGAACAGAGACTTGGGATTTTAAAAGACATATTAAACCATTGGGAATGGTTTATCTGATGAATTTCATTATCAGTATTTATATCCAGCTAGATATGGTTATGCTAGGTTTTATGTCGACTGCCAAAAATGTAGGTTATTATGCTGCTGGTTTAAAGTTGAATAGGACATTATTAGCTTTAGTGACTTCTTTAGGAGTTGTTCTGCTTCCTCGGCTTTCTTATTTTATTGCTAATGATATGAACGATGAATTTAATCGAATGCTTAAAAAATCATTTGAAGTAATTTGGATCTTTTGTTTGCCTATAGTTGGAGGTATGATGTTGTTAAGCGACGAAATTATTATGTTGTTTGCTGGAAAACAATACCTTCCTGCCTCAATTTGTGTTATAATTACATCACCGATAATACTTTTTATTGGGTTGACTAATATATTTGGAATTCAAATACTCTATCCTATGGGTAAAGATAAAGAGGTCGTTTTTGCAGTAGCTGTTGGGGCTATTTTATCACTTATCCTAAATTTATCACTGATTCCTCACTTTACTTATGTTGGGGCTGCAATAGCAACTTTATGTTCAGAATTAGTTGTTCTTATTGTCATGTTTTTTTTGATAGCAAAAGAATACAGGATGCTAATGCCTTTTAAAACTATTTTAAAATATTTATTTGCTACACTAGTATTAATGCTGGTCATATTTGTTATTAAAATGGAAATAGGACTGTTTTGGTTGCGACTTCTTATCATTGTTCCTGTAGGTTCACTATTCTATTTTGGGTCACTTTTGATAATGAAAGAAAGCTTAGTAGTTGAATTTATAACAATTGTGAAAAAAAGATTAAAGTATGTATGATTATTTGATAGTTGGAGCAGGTCTTTTTGGTTCAGTTTTTGCGCATGAAGCCACAAAGAAAGGGAAGAAATGTTTGATTATAGATAAACGCGAACATATTGGGGGAAATGTCTATACCGAAAATGTGGAGGGTATAAATGTACATAAATATGGGGCACATATTTTTCATACTAGTAATAAGGAGGTATGGGACTATGTGAATTCATTTGTTGAGTTTAACCGCTATACTAATTCACCAGTAGCCAATTATAAGGGAAAGCTTTATAATTTGCCTTTCAATATGAATACTTTTTACCAACTTTGGGGAGTAAAAACCCCTGATGAAGCTCGAAAAAAAATAGAGGAACAGCGTGCCGAATTTCTACATATTACAGAGCCCAAAAATTTAGAAGAACAAGCCTTGGTATTAGGTGGTCGTGATATTTACGAAAAGTTGATTAAGGAATATACAGAAAAACAGTGGGGGCGTCCAGCTACTGAAATTCCTGCATTTATTATTCGCCGTTTGCCTTTTCGATTTACTTTTGACAATAATTATTTCAACGATACCTATCAGGGAATTCCAATTGGTGGATATACAAAATTAATTGAAAAATTATTAGAAGGGATTGAAGTACGATTAAATACTGATTTTTTTGAAAATAAAGAAACATTAACAAAACAAGCAAAAACGATTGTATATACGGGTATGATAGATCAGTATTTTAATAATTGTTTTGGAAAACTTGATTATAGAAGTTTACAATTTGAACATTCAGTGCTAGATCAGGAAAATTTTCAAGGAAATGCGGTTGTAAATTATACAGAGAAGTCTGTTCCTTATACGCGTATTATAGAGCACAAACACTTCGAATTTGGAACACAGGAGAAAACAGTTGTTACCAAGGAGTATTCTTCGGAGTGGCAGGAAGGTGATGAACCTTATTATCCTGTAAACGATGATAAAAATAATGTATTGTATGATAAATATAAGGAGTTGGCTGATAAAGAAACTAATGTTATTTTTGGAGGTAGATTAGCAGAGTACAAATATTATGATATGCATAAAGTGATTGAAGTTGCATTGGATCGAATAAATAAAGAAATATGAGTGCAATAAAGATATTAGTTGCAACGCATAAGGAAGCTCAATTTCCGGATAGCGATATTTTTTTACCTATTCACGTAGGGAAAAATGTAAGTGACCTAGATTTACCTTTTCAGGGTGATAATACTGGAGATAATATTAGTTCCAAAAACGGGAGTTATTGTGAATTAACAGCAATGTATTGGGCTTGGAAGAACTTGAAAAATGTAGATTATATAGGATTGTGCCATTATAGAAGGTATTTTAACTTTCATCAAAGAGGGCTTCTGTTTTCTGATTCTGAAGTAATTTCTACCTCAGAATTTGATAAAATAAATTTAACTATTCCTGACCCTAAATTACTCTTTGAAAAACATGATATTATTGTAACCAAACCAATTGTATTACGTTATTCTTTATTTACTGCTTATTGTGTTGATCACTTTAGTGAAGATTTGAATACTGTTTTAAATATTATAATTGAAAAAAAACCTGAATATAAAGATTCTGTTTTTGCAGTGTTTAAAGCTTCAAATAGATTATCGCCTTGCAATATGATGATTATGAAATGGAAAGATTATAATGATTATTGTATATGGCTGTTTGATGTTCTAGGGGAAGCAGAAAATCAAATTAATATTTCATATTATAATAATAGACAATCTAGAGTTTGGGGGTTTCTTGCTGAAAGATTATTTAATCTATACATATATCATAATAAACTACGCAAAAAAGAATATCCTATATATTTGATTGATGATAATTTGAAGAATCCATCATTAGCTACAAGATTAGCTCGAATTGTGCGGTTTAATCTTTCTTTTTTTATTGGGAAAGAAAGAACCAAAACCATGTAATAATTGAGTTTGTCACAAATAGGTTTTAAATATTAATATTTTTAAACAGCTAGACTGTTTTTGGATATTTTAGTCCTGTTTTTAAAACTACAAGTACTAAATTATATAAATAAAAAAATAAAATTGAGAAATAGTAGTAGCATTTTCACAGAATGTGTAAATCCGAAAAAAACAAATAAAATAATATTTTTATACATAGCTATTTTAATGGTTGTTTCGTTTACGCCATATTCGAAAGCAATTCCGTTTTTAGCACTTCCTTTGCTATTTCATCTGGTTTTTACTATGACTAAAACTAGTTTTCTTGCAATTAAAAAAATAAAATTTTTATATCGTATTCTTGCTTTAGGGTTTATTGTTGTTTTTTTTCATTTTACAGAGTATAATTTGTATTATGTTGCTAGAGATATAATTTATTTTATACAAGCTCCTATGTTTATCATTATAGGAATATGTCTTTGTAATAGTTTTTTTGATTTTAAATATTTACTCAAAGTTATTATTGTAACGTCTTTTATAGTAACTCTTTATTTATTGCTAGAATTAGTGAAGGATCCATCTTTGTTTTTGCAACTAGGCCTAGTAACAAGAACGAATTATAATTTGTCTAATCCTTCGGCATTGTTGATTTTCACGATACTGTTTTACACAAGAAAAGCTAATATTAAAATGTTTAAAAATTCGGTCGAGTTATTAATCATGAGCATTTCATTTTTCTCAGTACTAATATCATTTTCTAGAACATTTTATATTTTACTGCTAGTAATGATTAGCCTCTATTATATACATAATTATAAGAATATTTTAAAAATGTATTGGGTTTCAGTTTTCTTTGCCTTATTTGTTATTTTTGGAGGTCTTTTTATAACGGTTAAAGAAGATGTTTCGCAAGATGTTACATTTGAATCAAAAATGAGTCATTCATTAGATGAAATCATCGTGAAAGATTATGATTCAAGATTTGAGATAATGCAAAACTGGCGTGGTTATGAGGCGTTTTTAGGACTTTCTAAATTTTATGAAGGTAATGTTTTTGAGCTTCTGGTAGGACAAGGATTTGGAGCTGTTACTTATACTCCATACTGGATTTATGAAGGAGATGAGCAATTCAGCGGACTCGATGTTTTACCCATGTTTCATAATGGCTTTATTACAATATTATTGAAAACAGGAATAATTGGTTTGCTATTTTTCTTTCTTTTTTTATATAAACTTTTGGTTCAGGCATTCCGAGTAATTAATTCAAGTTTCGATAAATACCGTCAATTAATAGTCTTGCTTTTACAAGCTGTCGTTTTTACTATATTGTTCCGAACTTTTGTAGTTCATGGTATTTTTACAACGACAATTCCTTTTGAACTTTTAATTTTATTGGGAGCTACTATAAAAATGAGTTTACTCGAACAAACAGATGTAATAAAAAATTAATTACGACTGCATTAGTAAGTAGGATTAGATTTGAAATGTTGATCTTGTAATAAAAACACTTTTTGTCTATTAAGATATTAAGATAATTTAGATCTAAAAAGATAGTTCTTTCTGGGTTTAGAATATAGTACTACTGTCAAACTTGTACATAGCAATAGAAGAAGTGGCTTTTATTTGGAATACTGATCAGTCTATTAAAATAATAATTGTGGTTTGGTCCTAACATATAGTATTGCATTGTACTAATCATTATTCATTGGTATTGCAGGTGAAATTAAAGAAAAATCGATGCAATGGGATATATAATTACATTTGATCCTCTTTAATTTGTTCAAAATAAGTGAGCTAAAACGGATAGTAGTGCACTAATCAATTTGTGGAATTTAAATTTTAATAAAGGAAAATGAACGTTTCTATAATAATAGTAAACTATAATACAAGACAACTGCTTGCTAATTGTCTGGATTCGATTAAGGAAAAAACGATAGGTGTTGAGTATGAAGTAATCGTCGTGGATAATGATTCACAAGATGATTCTGTTTCGTTGATTAAAGATAATTACCCTTGGGTAAAGCTAATTGAGGCCGGGGGTAATTTAGGGTTTGGTCGAGCTAATAATTTAGGATTTAATGCTGCCTGTGGAAAGTATATCTTTCTTCTTAATTCTGATACAATACTTTTAAATAATGCCGTTTTAATGTTTTTTGAATTTATGGAATTACATAATTCCGACAATTCAATAGGAGCAATAGGAGGGGTATTGCTTGATGTCGATAATAAGCCCACAATGTCTTTTGGCGATTTTCCTAGCATTAATAGTGAATGGAATTATATTAAAAATAAAATAAAAGATAAGTTATTAAACAAGAATACAAGTTCATCGCAACTTTTAAATGAATCGGTATTTGATGTTGATTATATTATTGGTGCTGATCTTTTTATTCCAAAATTTGTAATCGAAAAAATTGGTTTGTTTGATGCTGATTTTTTTATGTATTATGAAGAGACTGATTTGCAAAAGAGGATGGATCTGAATGGTTATAAAAGAATGATAATCCCACACACAAAAATAATTCATTTAGAAGGCGGAAGTATTACATCGTCGTTTAAATTTTCATACAAAAGATTTGCTCTTAGTCAAACAAGTTTACATATTTATATAAAAAAACATTTCAAGGGCATTAATTATCTTAGTTTTAGAGTATTTATGATGTTTATTAGATTAACAATTCTTTTCGAGAGTCGATTTACAACGAAAGAAAAATTGAAATCATTAAAATTAATTTTTTTTACAAATTAATTATTTCAGTTTATAAAATTTAGTTTAGATGCGATTTAATTTAAGTCTGCGTAGCTATAATTTATCGACAAATTTCAATTTCATTTACCTTAAAATAAAATATACATTATTTAGAGGTTATGAAACGTAGATGACTTATTAATCATAACACGTTTTTTTAATTAGTTTTCAGATTGGATTTAATCAAAAAGACTGAAGTAACTAATTTTTCCTTACTAGTGATGCCAATAGATAAAGTATTCTATATAATACACAACTATGTTATAGATTCTTTAAGTTAAAATTTATTATGAATATAATTTTTTAAAATAAAATATAAAAGCTTATTAATTTATGAAAAAAATTCTAGTATTGGCTTATGCTATTTCTCCAACTCGTGGATCTGAATATTCAGTAGCCTGGAATTATGTAATAAATATGTCAAAAGACAACATGCTTGTTGTTTTATATGGTATGTCTGGTAACCACATGGGAGAAATTGCCGAGATAGAAGATTTTATTAGAATAAATCCACTGCCTAACGTGAGATTTGTGGCAATTAAACCAAATCGAATAGCACGTTTAATAAATACACTTAATAGAAATAATATCCTAGTTTATACTTTTTATATTGCTTACAAATATTGGCATAAGCAAGTTTATAATAAAGCAAAAGAATTATTAAAAGAAGAGAATTTTGATTTAATTCACTTTTTAGGACCAATTGGTTATCGTGAACCAGGTTATCTTTGGAAACTAAAGCTCCCTTATATTTGGGGGCCAATTGGTGGAACATCAAATGTTTCTAATAAATTAATTAAGTCATTACCTTTTGCAGGGAAATTAAAATTAGGATTTAGAGCTCTAGCAAATAATATACAACTTAAGTGTAATAATCGAATTAAAAAAGCAATCCAAAGTGCAGATGTATTAATGACAGCTACAACTGAGAATCAAATAAATATTAAAAAATATTTTGGTGTGGATTCTATATATCTACCTGAAAATGGAATTGTAGGAAATATTGATGCTATTAATAAAAAGTATGACGTTTTAAATCATTTGAATATTATTTGGATAGGTAGTATTGATGAACGGAAAGCATTAATAACTTTATTAAGAGCATTATTAAGAGTTAAGAATATTAAGAAAGTAAATTTAAAAGTCGTTGGTGAAGGACCATTAAAGGAAGAATTGCAGTTGTTTGCAATAAATAATAATATAAATGAATATATAGATTGGGTTGGTTCAGTAAAGCGTACTGCTGTTATGGAGTTATTGTCGCAATCCGATTTACACATTATTACTAGTGTAAGTGAAGCGAATACTACAGTAATTTGGGAAGCAATGAGTGTTGGAGTACCAACAATGTCGTTGGATCATTGTGGAATGCACGATACAATTTGCGAAAAATGTGGTATTAAAATCAAGATTGATAACTATGAACAAGTAGTCGATGATTTAGCAAACCAAATTGATTTTTTAATTGATAATCCAGATACAATTATAAAATTAAATGCTGGGGTTGTGGAATGTGCAAAGTTATATACATGGGATACTCGCGGAGTTTTTTTTAATAATATTTATGATTTAGCTATTAAAAATTGGAAAAATAAGAGAGTATAAATGAAAAATAAAATAGTTTGTTTTCATGTTAATAATGGTTTTACTGGAAGTCCCAATGTTTTGGCGACTGTCGTACAAGGATTGTTTAATGAAAATTATGATGTAGCACTAGTCACATCTTTCAATAATAGTGGTTTTTTGTCAAATGTGAATTGTTCGCGCAAAAAGAATATTTCATATATTTTTAAAAAAAATAAATTTTTAAGATTAATTCAATTTTTGAAATTTCAGTTATTTTCAGGTATTTTTTTGTTTGGGATTAACAAAAAAGACGTTATTTATTTAAATACTATACAGCCATTTTTTCCAGCAGTGATTGCTAAATTAAAGGGAAATAGAATTATTTATCATTTTCATGAGTCTTATCCCAAAATGTCATTATTTACTAAATTCCTTTATTTCGTAGTGGAAATCACTGCAAATGAAATTATTTGTGTTTCAGAGTATGTTTTAAATCAGTTAAATGATAAGTGTCAAAAAAAAGCAATTGTAATACATAATAGTCTTTCCTCAGATTATTTTGATAAGCAAATTAAGGTACCTAAAGTGGCTAGTCGAAAAAGGATATTAATGGTTTCATCAGCCAGAGAATACAAAGGAATATTCGAATTCTGTAAATTGGCAATTTTACTTGATGAATATGATTTTACACTAGTTTGTGATGCTTCAAAACAAGATATTTTACTTTTGTTTCATGACTACAAAACAATTCGCAATCTTGAAATTGTAGAAACACAAACAAATTTGCATCCATTTTACTCTAAAACTGATTTAATAGTCAATTTTTCAATTCCAAGTTTATTTATAGAGACTTTTGGTCTCACTATTTTAGAAGGAATGACTTATGGAATTCCTTGTATTGTTCCACCAGTTGGAGGGATAACTGAACTTGTACAAGAGGGATCAAACGGATATAAAGTTGATTCTCGTGAAACAACAGAATTAATAAGGAAAATAAAGTTGATTTTGAATGATGAATTAAAATATAAAAAGATGTCAGATGCATCAATCTACTTTTCTAAAAACTTCTCTTACGATACTTTTATAAGTAAAGTAAAGCTCGTGATTCAATAGGCTGTAAGTTAGATGTTTACGAGACAGATAAGAATAGTTATTGGTGTTTTTAAATAAAATTTTTAAAATAATATAATGAAAAATAAAATTGCTATTATTGGAACTAATGGATTGCCTGGTAAATATGGGGGCTGGGATCAATTAGTAAATCACTTAACAAAAAATCTTGAAAAGAAGTTTTCTTTTTTGGTATATACTAGTTCTCATAATGCAGAACCTGGTCTTACAGAATACAATGGAGCAAAATTAAAGATTGTGAAATTGAAAGCAAACGGTATTCAAAGTATTCCCTATGATATTTATTCCATGTTGCATGCCTGTTTTAAATGCGATATTTTATATATATGTGGGACTTCCGGATGTATTGCACTACCATTTATGAGGTTGTTTGGAAAGAGAATTATTTTAAATCCAGACGGTCAAGAATGGAAAAGGAAAAAGTGGTCTGGTTTTATAAGATGGTTTCTCAAGGTTTCTGAAAAATTAGGCGTTAAGTATGCAGATATAGTCGTGGCGGATAATAAAAAAATCCAAGAATATTTGTTAGAACAATATAAAAAAGAATCTGTTTTGATAGAATATGGTGGTGATCACGTACTTAAAATTCCGTTAAGTGTTGCGACTGCTCAAAAATATCAAATAGAAGCAAATAAATATGCTTTTAAAGTATGTAGAATAGAACCAGAAAATAATATTCATTTGATTTTGGAAGCTTTTAAAATTGAAGGGAAAACAAAACTTGTAATTATTGGTAATTGGAATTATAGTGAATTTGGTAAGAATTTAAAAATCAATTATAGTAATTGCAAAAATATAATTTTATTAGATCCTATTTATGATCAAAAAATACTTGATGAATTAAGGTCTAATTGTGCATTATATATTCATGGTCATAGTGTTGGAGGCACTAATCCATCATTAGTTGAAGCTATGAATTTAGAATTGTGTATTGTATCCTTTAACGTTGATTATAATGTGGAAACTACAGAGAATTCAGCAATATATTTTAATAACAGTTCTGAATTGATTGAAGTTTTAAAAAAACACAATAAAGGTTTGATTGACATAGGTAATATTGGTTTAAAAATGAAGGAAATAGCCGATAGGAGATATACGTGGGAGATTATAACTAATAAATATGCTAAAATATTTAAATAAGTTGATCATGTTTGATTTTTAGTTTTAATTAATTTGTTCTTTTATATTGTAATATCATAGTTAGTATGAAAAGTATATACATAACTGGTGTATCGGGATTTGTTGGTGTAAACCTATGCTCTTATTTGCTTTCAGATTATACTGTCACTGGAATTTCTAGAAAGACGACTGATGCCTTAACGTATGATCGTTTTTTCGAACAAGAGACGGATTATGATACTTTAGTTCATCTAGCAGGTAAAGCCCATGACTTAAAAAAAACTTCGGACGATGCGGAATATTACCAAGTCAACTATGAACTAACGAAACGATTATACTATCAGTTTTTACAATCAACCGCTCAAAAATTTATTTATATCAGTTCTGTTAAAGCAGCTGCAGATACGGTAGCGGGTATTTTGGATGAAGAAGTAATTCCAAATCCTATTACAGTTTACGGAAAATCTAAGTTAATGGCGGAGGAATATATTTTGCAAAATCTCCCACAGGATAAAGAAGTTTATATTTTGCGTCCGTGCATGATTCACGGACCCGGAAATAAAGGGAATTTAAATTTACTTTATAGTATTGTTTCAAAAGGAATTCCTTATCCGTTGGGAGCGTATCATAATAAAAGATCATTTTTGAGTGTAGAAAATCTTTGTTTTGTTATTGAAAAACTATTGCAAAATAAGATTGCCTCAGGAGTTTATAATATAGCCGATGATTTGTCTTTATCTACCACTGATATTGTAAGTTTGGTAGGAGATTCATTGGCACGTAAAGCATCTATTTTAGCTATTCCCAAAGGTATCATTAAAACCATCGCCAAAATAGGAGATGTTTTACCCATACCTATTAACTCAGAACGACTGCAAAAACTTACTAAAAATTATGTGGTGAGCAATGCAAAAATCAAAACAGCATTAGGGATTGAGTTGCCGTTGTCGTCTAAAGAGGGATTATTGAAAACATTTAAATCGTTTAGAGAGTAGAGGACGAGGTTCTCGGTTCTCGATACGAGGGTTTACCTCCGCTATCGCTACAGTAAATCCTCACTCGAACTGACGGTGGTAGGATTTACGTTTGGTGCGTCAATTCTAAGACAATCGTCACTTCGACAAGAATCGTCTCTTCGAGTGTTTTGATTTGGATGAGTTCGAATAATAGTAGGGATTCGATAAATCAAAATGTATCGAGAAGTTTTGGTTACACTTAACGAGGTTCTCGGTTCTCGATACGAGGGTTTACTTCCGCTATCGCTACAGTAAATCCTCACTCGAACTGACGGTGGTAGGATTTACGTTTGGTGCGTCAATTCTAAGACAATCGTCACTTCGACAAGAATCGTCTCTTCGAGTGTTTTGATTTGGATGAGTTCGAATAATAGTAGGGATTCGATAAATCAAAATGTATCGAGAAGTTTTGGTTACACTTAACGAGGTTCTCGGTTCTCGATACGAGGTTTTACTTCCGCTATCGCTGCAGTAAATCCTCACTCGAACTGACGGTGGTGTGATTTACGTTTGGTGCGTCAATTCTAAGACAATCGTCACTTCGACAAGAATCGTCACTTCGAGTGTTTTGATTTGGATGAGTTCGAATAATAGTAGGGATTCGATAAATCAAAATGTATCGAGAAGTTTTGGTTACACTTAACGAGGTTCTCGGTTCTCGATACGAGGGTTTACCTCCGCTATCGCTACAGTAAATCCTCACTCGAACTGACGGTGGTAGGATTTACGTTTGGTGCGTCAATTCTAAGACAATCGTCACTTCGACAAGAATCGTCTCTTCGAGTGTTTTGATTTGGATGAGTTCGAATAATAGTAGGGATTCGATAAATCAAAATGTATCGAGAAGTTTTGGTTACACTTAACGAGGTTCTCGGTTCTCGATACGAGGTTTTACTTCCGCTATCGCTGCAGTAAATCCTCACTCGAACTGACGGTGGTAGTATTTACGTTTGGTGCGTCAATTCTAAGACAATCGTCACTTCGACAAGAATCGTCTCTTCGAGTGTTTTGATTTGGATGAGTTCGAATAATAGTAGGGATTCATTCACCTGGTTCTCGATACGATGGTTTACTTTCGCTATAGCAAACCATCACTCGAACTGACATGGACCTAAAACGTATCGAGAAGTTTTGGTGAAAAATAAAATTCAATGAAACTTTCCTATGTTTATATTTTAAAATGTTCAGACGGAAGTTATTATACTGGAGTAACTAGTAATTTAACAGATCGATTGTTTAAACATAACATAGGCTTTTATCCAACTTGTTATACATTTGATAAAAGACCTTTAGATTTGGTTTTTTATTGTGAATTTACGGATATCAATTTAGCAATTGAAAAAGAAAAACAAATTAAAAAATGGTCGAGATTAAAGAAAGAAGCATTGATAAAAGGGGATTATGATTCCTTAATAAATTTAGCAAAGAAGAATTTTGACAAATAAAATGATTATCAATCATTAAGCGTATAATAATAAAATTACCATTGAATAAAAACAAGCTATATCATTTCTCGCAAAACTTAGTCTCTTTATTTACGGTAAAAGGACTGGATTTAGCTTTAACTTTAGGCCTAATTCCTTACTTGATTTTGAAAGTAGGAATTGCTAATTACGGGACTTATGCTTTTGCCATGGCATTGATGTTGTTTTTTGTAAATGTTTTGAATTATGGTTTTGATTTAGCTGTTGTGCGCGAATTAGCAAAGAATAAAGACAATACAGCTAAAATAAATCAATTGTTTAATGAGGTTTTTTCGGTGAAACTTTTTTTATTGTTGTTGGTTTACCTAGTCCTTTTTATATTGGTTTTTTTTGTGCCTAAATTTAAGGATGGGAATGTTTTATATTTTTCAGCTTCCTTGCTGTTGCTGGGTGATTTGTTTTCGTTGCGATGGTTTTTTTTAGGTTTGGAGAAAATGAAATTCATTACGCTAATTTCCTTTTTTTCGACTATTATTTATGTAAGTCTGGTTTTGTTGTTAGTCAATGAAAAGAATGACTTTATTTGGATACCATTTTCAGAAGCTATAGGGTTGTTTGTGATTTCAGGAATTGCTTTTGTATGGGTAGTAAAGGAATTTAAAATAACGATACAATTACTTTCCATAAAGAAAATAACAGACTATTTACGACTCCATTTTAATGCTTATGTCAATTTGTTACTGCCTTCAACTACGGGTGTATTGATCGTTTTTTTGGTTGGTGTGTTCGGAATGCCTTACGCTGTTGCTTTAACGCAAGTAGGGGTGAAAGTCACTAGCGCATTTGCTACGGTAAATACAGTTTTGACCACGGTTTTCTATCCAATGGTGAACAGAGAGAAAAAAAACATGCCACCTACTCGATATGTCTTATTAGGAATTGGATTTTGCTTAAGTATATTAATGTACTTGGGAAGTCCTTTTTTAATTTCTAATTGGTTGCATCTAGAACAAGAAATCGATGTTGAATATACCGTCCAAATTGTTCAGATTTTAAGTCCTATTCCTTTTTTAATGGGGGTAATCTCTAGTTATGGAATTAATGGATTGTTAGTCTATTTGAAAGATAAATTGTATCGAAGAATTACGGTCTCAACAACATTTTTTATTGTTTTAAGTAGTTTTTTTTTAATTCCAAAATTTCCTGTGTTGGGAGGCGCTATTACGTTTGTAATAGGAAGAGCGCTTTATGCATTATTATCTTTTTATCATTTTAATAAAATAGTTAGATTAGAAAAACAGCACGATGGAAATAGTAAGTAATTTCATATTTATACTAGTTATACTGATGTACAACGTACGTTTAGTTTTTGTTACATTGAAAGAGTTACCAAATAACTATTATAAACTAGGGTTGGTTTCTTTTGGTATTTTACATTTTAGCATTAGTCTGTTTTTTGCCTATTTTTTATATGATATGAGTTTTATAAATGATCCAAAAGACTTTTATGAAATAGCCTCTAAGTCAGATGGTTGGTTGCATTTGTTTGGGTTTGGGCATGAATTCATGTATTTTATTACTTATCCGTTTGTGAAATTGAAAATTCATATAACAGTACTTTTTTTATTATATGCATCGATAAGTTTTAAAGCATTTTTAATTTTGTTTAATATGTTGAAATTAGAAGTTATAAAAAACAATAATGCTATTTTATTTCTTCTTTTTTTTATTCCTTCCCTGCATTTTTGGACTGGATTTTTAGGAAAAGAGGCATTGTTATTTTGGTTGATGGTAATTTTATTGCAAAATATAAAACAAAGAAATTATGATTGGAGGATATTGACAAGTTTGCTTTTTATTTTTTTCATACGGCCACATGTTTTTATAGTTTTAATAGGTGCAATCATAATTGTAGCTCTGTTTAGTACGGAGTTTTCAAAAAAGTATAAAATGCAAATTATTTTATTTACATTTTTAGCGATCGTAATTGGGGTAGCGGTTTTTATTTTATATTATCTAAAAATTGATAACTTAAATTTAGAATCAATTGAAAATTATAGAGAAAGCTTTTTGAGTTTTTCAAAAACAGATAGTGGGGCTAGCGCTATAAGTATTGAAAACACAACTATTCTTACTCGTATTTTTTATTTGATTTTTATGCCATTACCTTTTTTATATCAATTCACTAATAATTTTCAACTACTATTATCGATTGAGAATGTTTATTTAGTACTTGGAGTAGTTGTGGTACTGTTTTTTTGGATAAAAACACCTTTTAGATATAGAAATTTGTCTATTGATACTCAATTTGCATTAGTAGCTAGTTTACTTCTTATTATTTTATTTGGAGCATATTTATATAATTTAGGATTAGGTAATAGAATGAGAGTTATGTTTTTACCATTTTTATTTTATTTTTTTATTAAATCGATTAATTTTAATAGAATCCAAAACTAATTGCTTTTAAATGAATAATAAAAAACTTTTAATGGTAACCAATGTCGATTGGTTGTTTCTCATGCATCGCTTAAGCATTGGTAAAGAGGCATTATTGCAAAATTTTCAGGTAGTTGTTGCTACTAAAGATACAGGAAGTTCAAATAGAATAAAAGAAGCAGGACTTGATTTTGTTAATTTGAATATGTCTCGTTCAGGAATTAATGTATTTACGGAGATTAAGTTGATTTTTGAAATGTTCAGGTTATATAGATCGGTTAAGCCTGAAGTAGTGTATCACGTGACGATGAAACCAGTAATCTATGGCTCCATCATTTCCAGAATTTTGAACATTAATACGGTCAATGCAATTAGTGGTTTAGGATATAATTTCACTGAAAGTAGAAGAGGTTTTGTCCAAAATGTAATGGCGAAATTAATGCGTTTGGGTTTCTCTACTAACAAATGTTATTTGCTTTTTGAAAATCAAGATGATTATAATGAATTGAAAGTGTTAGGAATTGTTAGTGATAAAAATAAAGTTTTCTTTACTAAGGGTGTGGGGGCTGATTTAGAATCCTTTAAGCCTGTTGAGAGTGTTGAGAATGAGAAATTAGTTATTCTGCTTCCAACACGCATGTTGTGGGACAAGGGAGTTAAAGAATTTGTTGATGCTGCTTTGTTATTAAAAGACAAGTATTTTGGGAAAGTCTTTTTTAAATTATGTGGCATGATAGATTTAGATAATAAGGAAGGTATTCCCCAACAATATCTAGAAGGTATTGAAATCAAGGATTATTTAAAATGGGAAGGGTTTCAAGATGATATTTTATCGGAATATCAAAACTCAGATATAGTTGTGTTGCCGTCCTATAGAGAAGGAATGCCTACCGTACTTATAGAAGCTTGCGCAGCGGGAAAACCAATTGTAACCACTGATGCTATTGGTTGTAGAGAATGTGTGGATGAAGGCTTAAATGGATATAAAGTTCCTGTAAAATCGATTCAAGAATTAGCTGATGCCATTGAAAAGTTGATTAATTCTCCAGAAGATAGAGAGCGTATGGGAAATTATGCTAGAGCAAAAGCTGAGAAGGAATTTGATCAAAAGGATTTTGTGAAGCTTCATATGAATATTTTTAAGTCACTTTTAAATCAATAATTTTTATAATGATGTATTTAGTCCTTTTTTTGCTTTTACTAGTTATGGAACTGGTCTTTTTTAAATTTGCTGATAGATACAATATCATTGATAAACCCAACCATAGAAGTGCTCATACCGAAATCACATTAAGAGGTGGCGGAATTATTTTTTGGTTTGCAGCCTTATTGTATTTTATTCAAAATAGTCAAAATAATTATCTTTTTTTCACAGGGATTACCTTGGTGAGCCTGATAAGTTTTTGGGATGATATTCAGAGCTTGTCGAGTAAACTACGTTTTCTGGCTCATGTTATAGCTATTACGGTCTTATTTTTTGATTTAGATATTTTTGTCATTTTTCCATGGTACGGTATTTTGTTTGCCTATTTCTTTTTTGTAGGAACAATAAACGCCTATAATTTTATGGATGGGATCAACGGAATTACGGGCTTGTACACGCTATCTGTTTTGGGAGCTTTAGGCTATGTAAATTATTTTATAGTGCCATTTGTTTCTTTGGATTTTATTATATATCCCATGATAGCATCGGTTGTTTTTCTTGTTTTTAATTACAGAAAAAAAGCCAAATGTTTTGCAGGAGATATAGGGAGTATTGCAGTTGCTTTCTGGATCGTGTATTTGTTATTAAAGTTATTCTTGCTGACTAATTCAATTGTCTGGATTATGTTTTTATCCGTTTATGGAGTAGAAACGGCCTCGACTATTGTGCATCGGATTTATTTAAAAGAAAAATTATCAGAAGCGCATCGTTGGCACTTTTATCAAATTTTATGTAATGATTATAAAATAGACCATAGAGTAGTGTCATTAGGGTATGCCCTTTTACAGTTCTTAGTTTCAAGCTTGGTCATTTGGTGTTATCAAGTCTATTCAGATGTGGTCATTATATTGGTCGTTTTGCTTCCGCTTTTTCTGCTGTATTCGGTTAAGTTTTATTTGCTTAAAAAAAGAAAAGAATATGCTGCATAGTATTGACGGAGCAATTTTTTCGGATGCTAGAAGTTCTATTTTGTACTTAAATGATTTTAAGTTTACAGAGATCGAACGATTTTATGCAATTACAAATTCTGATAAAAATCGAATAAGGGGTTGGCAAGACTATAAATTAGATTTCACAAATTTTTATTGTGTGTCAGGTTCGTTTAATATCGGTTATGTGAATGCCACCGTAGCTTTAGAAAAAGATTCTAAATTAATTTCATTTTTAACCCTTACCCTTCAGTCAAGCAAAAGAAGATGATGCACGTTAGGATAAAAAACACTAGGAATATAAATGAGTAAGAAACCCATTTATATGTCCTCTATCCATCAAGGTGGAACTGAGAATTATTACATTCAGCAAGCATTGACTGATAATGCATTGTCAACTGGAGGAGAGAATGTAAATCAATTTGAAAATCAATTGCAAGGCTATTTAGGAAATCAATGTCATGTTGCTGCTCTAAGTTCAGGAACTGCAGCGATACATTTAGGTTTGATTCTGTTAGGGGTTCAAGCAGGCGATGAAGTGATTTGTCAAAGTATGACCTTTTCGGCTTCAGCAAATCCAATTTTGTATCAAGGAGCAACACCAGTGTTTATAGATAGTGAGGATGAAACTTGGAACCTTTGTCCTATAGCTTTAGAAAAAGCAATTATAGACAGAATAGCCAAAGGAAAAAAGCCAAAGGTTATCATTGCTGTACATTTATACGGGGTGCCTTATCAAATAGAAGCCATTCATGCCATTGCAAATCAATATAGTATTCCCGTTTTAGAGGATAGCGCGGAGGCTTTAGGGAGTAGTTATAAAGATCAAAAATGTGGTACTTTTGGAGATATTGGAATCTTGTCTTTCAATGGGAATAAAATTATTACAACTTCAGGAGGAGGAGCTTTAATAGCGAAGTCAGAAGAGATAAAGAATAAAACTATTTTTTATGCGACCCAATCTAAAGATAATGCGCCTCATTATCAACATAGTTATGTAGGGTATAATTATAAGATGTCAAATATTTGTGCAGCTGTTGGTCAAGGCCAAATGGAAGTGCTTGAGCAACACATACTTTCAAGAAGAGCGATCCATGATTTTTATTTAGAACTTTTTGATGCAATTCCTGACGTAAAGGTTTACCAAGTGCCAAATGAGGATTTTTATGCTAATTGTTGGTTGACAGTAATTATTATTCAACCTAATGAGAATAAAGGGTTTAGCAATGAGGGTTTGCAATATTTTTTAGAAAAAGAAAATATAGAAGCGCGTCCTTTGTGGAAACCCTTACATTTACAACCTGTTTTCGAAAAATATCCTTACTATGGAGGTAAGGTTGCCGAAAATTTGTTTAATCAAGGGTTGTGTTTGCCTTCAGGTTCTAATTTAACCAATGAGGAAAAGGACAGAATTTATACAGTGATAAAGGAATATTTTAAATAAAAAAAATGAAATTAGAATCTACACCTATTAAGGATTTAGTAATTATAAACCCCGTTGTATTTGAAGACGAAAGAGGGTATTTTATGGAATCGTATAATGAGAATAAATTGAAGGATCTGGGAGTGCAAATCGACTTTGTGCAAGACAATCAATCTTTTTCTAAGAGAGGAACGTTAAGGGGATTGCATTATCAAAATCCGCCTTATGCGCAAACCAAGTTAATTCGAGTATTACAAGGAGCAATTATTGATGTGGCTGTAGATTTAAGAAAAAATTCGCCTACTTATGGTCAATCTTTCTGTGTTGAATTAAATGCTGAAAATAAAAAGCAATTGTTAGTACCACAGGGTTTTGCTCATGGTTTTTCGGTTATTAGTGAGACCGCTCTCGTAATGTACAAATGTGATCAATATTACCATAAAGCCAGTGAAGGCGGTATTCGTTTTGATGATTCCGATTTGAATATTGATTGGGGAATGGACTTAAAAGACGCTATTGTGTCCGAGAAAGATTTGATTTTACCTGATTTTAAAAACTGTAACAGCCAATTTTAATGAAAAAGATATTAATAACAGGAGCCAACGGCCAATTAGGATCGGAAATTAAAGTTTTAGCTTCTAATTATTCCGAATTTGAATTTGTTTTTACAGACATTGAAGAATTTCCTTTAGGGAATCAGGATGAAATAAAGTCTAATTTTAAATGGATTGCACCTGATGTAGTTATCAATTGCGCAGCTTATACTGCGGTAGATAAGGCAGAACAAGATCAAGAAATAGCAAATGTAGTAAATCATTTAGCCGTGGCTACTTTGGCACAGTTGTGTGATGAGTCGCAAGCGAAATTTATCCATATTTCAACTGATTATGTATTTGATGGAAATTCACCAGTAGCCTATACTGAAACGGATACACCTAATCCACAAAGTGTGTATGGAAAAACAAAATTAGAAGGAGAAAAGGCTTGCCTTTCTCTATGCCCGGATAGTATTATTATAAGAACGGCATGGGTGTATTCCGAATTTGGAGCTAATTTTGTAAAAACAATGATTCGATTGATGACTGAAAGAGATGCAATAGGAGTCGTTAATGACCAAATAGGGTCTCCTACTTACGCAGCTGATCTAGCACAAGTTATTTTGACGATCTTAACAAGCGAAAAATGGAATCCAGGGATTTACCATTATTCTAATGCAGGTGAAATTAGCTGGTTTGAATTTGCTACAGCTATTCAAGAGATCGCTGGGTTGTCTTGTGAAGTCAATGGGATTCCTGCTTCGAATTATCCAACTCCAGCACAACGTCCCGCCTTTTCTTTATTAGATAAATCTAAAATAGAAAAAGTATATGGTATTAAGACTATTCCATATAAGGAAAGTCTAGTCCAAATGATAGGTAAACTTAAGGATTCTTAATAAATAATAGTTATGAAAGGAATTATTTTAGCAGGTGGTTCGGGTACGCGATTGCATCCTCTGACCTTAGCAATGAGTAAACAAATGATGCCCGTTTATGATAAACCGATGATTTATTATCCGTTATCAACATTGATGACTGCGGGGATCAATGAAATATTAATTATTTCTACACCACATGATTTGCCTAATTTCAAGAAATTATTAGGTGATGGGAGTGCTATCGGTTGCCGCTTTAGCTATGCAGAACAACCCATTCCAAATGGATTAGCACAAGCCTTTGTTATAGGTGAAGAATTTATAGGTAGCGATAGTGTTGCTTTGGTTTTGGGTGATAATATCTTTTTTGGGTCTAATATGGATGAATTATTACAGTCCAATATTAATCCTGATGGAGGTGTGGTTTTTGCTTACCATGTGTCAGATCCGGAACGTTATGGAGTTGTGGAGTTTGATGAAGATTTGATTGCCGTATCTATTGAAGAAAAACCATTGAAACCTAAATCTAATTATGCAGTTCCAGGATTGTATTTCTATGATAATTCGGTTGTCAAAATTGCTAAAAACATTCAGCCTTCGCCAAGGGGAGAGTACGAGATTACCGATGTCAATAAGGCCTATTTAGAACAAGGGAAACTAAAAGTGGGGATTTTAAGTAGGGGAACTGCTTGGTTAGATACAGGGACTTTTAATAGCTTGATGCAAGCGGGACAGTTTGTTCAAGTGATAGAAGAGAGGCAAGGGTTGAAAATTGGATGTATTGAAGAAATAGCTTGGCGTCAAGGGTTTATTTCAGATAAAGAGTTAAGGGATTTGGCCATGCCGTTAAAAAAATCAGGTTATGGGGAGTATCTTATTGGACTCTTAAAAGAGGTTTAATAGGTGAAGCTTAATCATTTATCGTCAATTTTTTAGTACAATGTAATGTTAAGATTGCCAAACTTATAATATAAATCGCTACATTATCTGTTATCTCAACTTAAATTGTATTTTTGATAATTAAGTGCCAATAAAATCATAAAAAGAATAATTTGAAAATGAATAATAATTCAAGTTTAGAACAGTTTTTTTCTAAGCTTAGTCTGAGGTTGCGTTTCAATAATTTAAGTTATCTTCCACGGTGGATTATAATTATTATTGATTTTGCTGTTTTGGGTGGGGCGTTTTCAGCGACTTATTTGTTGTTTAAGGGTATGGGATTGCGTTATATTAATATGGAGTCCGTAATTACTTTTGTAGGGGCTTTTGTAATAGTCAATCTATTTTTCTTTTGGTTGTTTAGGACTTATTCGGGTATTATTAGGCATTCCTCCTATATTGATGCCGTAAAACTTTTGTTTTCACAGGTATCTGTTTTAATTGTTTTTCTTTGCTTTAATTATACCCATCAATTTATATATGGCTATAAAGCTTTCTTGAATACCTCATTGTTTATCAATATTGTATTGTCTTTTTGTGGTTTGTTTTTGTACCGAGTAATGGTGAAACAAACGTTTGAATTGTATTTCACCCAACGGGATCATGACGGTCTGACTAAAGCTATTATTTATGGTGCTGATGCAAATGCGATATCAGTGGCCAATGCCTTGAAATTTGAAACACCTTCCCGTTTTAAAATTGTAGCTTTTATTGATAAGAACGCACAAAGTAGTACCAAACGAATCCTAGATTTACCTATTCTGACACAACAAAAACAGATTCCAACACTCATGCGAAGTCAAGGTGCGCAGGGGTTAATTTTTGCCGATAAGAGTTTGTCTAAACAAGAGCAAATGGTTATTGTGGATGAATGTTTAGAGTATAATTATAAGGTTTATACCGTTCCTATGATTTCAGATTGGGAGAATAATAAAGAGATTTCACAAAAAGTTAAGGGGATTCAAATCGAAGATTTACTAAACAGAAATCCTATTGTTTTGGATAATAAGTTAATTTCAAATCAGCTTAAAGATAAACGGATATTAATAACAGGAGCAGCGGGTTCTATAGGGAGTGAGATCGCCCGTCAAGTGTTGAGGTTTGAGCCTAAGATGTTGATGCTTTTAGATCAGGCTGAAACGCCACTACACAATTTAAATTTAGAGCTTGAGAGCATAGAATCAAAATCCATGCTCAAAACTATTATTGTAGATATTAGGTCCAAAGAGTCTTTGACTCATGTATTTGAAACGTACGAGCCTCAAGTTGTTTTCCATGCGGCAGCCTATAAGCATGTGCCTTTAATGGAAGAAAATCCTTCACAAGCTATCCAAACTAATGTGGAAGGAACTAAAAATGTAGCTGATTTATCTTGTCAGTTTCATGTTGAAAAATTTGTCATGATTTCAACTGATAAAGCGGTGAACCCAAGTAATGTTATGGGGGCTAGTAAAAGAATAGCTGAGAAGTATGTACAATCCTTGCATTTGAAAAATGTTAAGGCGGGGCTTGATTGCACCAAATTTATCACCACGCGTTTTGGTAATGTTTTAGGTTCCAATGGCTCAGTTGTTCCTTTGTTTACAAAGCAAATCTCAGAGGGAGGTCCTGTTACCATTACTCATAAAGACATTATTCGATATTTTATGACTATACCGGAGGCCTGCCAATTAGTTTTAGAAGCTGGAGCGATGGGGAATGGAGGTGAAATTTATATTTTTGACATGGGGAAACCGGTTAAGATAATTGACTTAGCTTATAAGATGATTAAGTTGGCTGGATTTATACCAGGAAAAGATATTGAAATTAAAGAAATTGGTTTACGTCCAGGTGAAAAATTATATGAAGAGTTATTATATAATGATTCTAAAACCCTACCAACTTATCACGACAAAATAATGATCGCTGAAGAGATTCAGGAAGGATGTGTCCATTTACATCAGGAAATAAACGTATTAATTGAGATTTCTAAATCTTTCAAAAAAGACGATATTGTGATGAAAATGAAACAAATTGTGCCGGAATTTAAAAGTATGAATTCAAATTTTGAAATATTAGATAAAATAAGCTCTTGATCTTTGTGTATAAAAGGGGATTATAAACTTCTTTTCTTACTGTTTTTTTCTATATTCGCAATCGTAAAAAAAAAATAAATTAAATGAAATATTTTAATCTAATAAAAAATAAATTCCCTTTGTTTTTTATCTGTTTATTAATGTCTTGTGGTTCTAAACAAGAGGTTGTTTACTATCAAAATAGTGATAGTTTAGCAAAAACAGAAGTGACTAATTCATACGAAATAAAGATTCAGCCTGACGATTTGTTAATGATTATAGTTTCGGCTGAAGATGCTGAAATTGCGGCGCCTTTTAACTTAAAAGCGATTCTTGTAGTGGCTCCAGAGAATCAGTATTCATCAGCTAGAGAATCTTCGCAATTGTATTTAGTTGATTCTAAGGGAACAATAGATTTCCCGATTTTAGGTAAGCTTAAAATTGGAGGAAAAACAAGAACCGAAGTTGTTGCGATGTTAAGTCAAAAAATTGCTACTTATATTAAAAACCCAATTATTAATCTTCGTATAACAAACTTCAAAGTTTCACTTCAGGGTGAAGTAAATTCTCCGGGAGTTTATACCATCAATTCAGAGCGATTGACTTTAATTGAAGCCTTGAGTTTATCCAAAGATTTAACCATATACGGAAAAAGAGATAATATCTTAGTAATTAGAGAAGTTGATGGTCAGAAAACCTTCAATAGGGTAGATATTACTAAAGCAGATTTTATGAATTCACCTTTTTATTATTTAAGCCAAAATGATGTAATTTATGTGGAGCCTAATAAGTCCAAAGTGAATGCTTCTAAAATTGGACCTGATACAAGTGTCGTTATTTCAGCGGCTTCTATATTACTTACCTTAGTTACTTTAATTATTTCTATTACAAAATAATCCATTCATGCAAAATAATCTATTAAACGAGGAAAATGCAAATGATTTTCAATTAAGAGCGATCATTGAACAATATGCCTCACATTGGAAATGGTTTTTACTAAGTATTTTTCTGTGCCTATCTTTAGCTGTAGTTTATTTAAAATTTGCTGTTCCACAATATCAATCTAGTACTACTATTTTAGTTAAAGATGATGATAACGGTGGTGTTATGTCTCAGCTCTCCGCTTTTTCTGATCTAGGATTAGGAGGTGTTAATAACGATATTGATAATGAAATTGAAATTCTGCATTCAAGAACGCTAATTGAAAGTGTTGTCAGAAAGTTGGATTTGAATATAAGTCAGTATGTTAAAAAGAGAATTGTAAGTCGTGAGGTTTATAAAAAGACACCTGTTATTGTAAGCTTTTTAAATAGAAATGAATTTTTTCACACATCCGAAAGTCAATTAGTACTTTTAAAAACGGGTACAAATAGTTTTAGCTTGACTGAAAAGGAAGTTGAAGATCGTGATTTGATAATACGGAATACCAAAAGTGAATACCAGTTTGGAGAGACAATCAAGACAACCGTTGGGGATTTAGTAATTACGAAAGCGGAGAAGTATTTTAATGATCCTAAAACCTGGGATGGAGAATCAGAAATAACCATTAATTTAAGCACTGTTGAAGATGTAGCAGATAGTTTTGGCAAAAGACTATCAGTAGCGCCTTTGAGTAAAAAAAGTAGCGTCCTGAAGCTGACCGTGATGGATGGCGTAGTTGATAAATCAGAGGAGTTCCTGGATGTCTTAGTTGAATTGTACAATAGTAATGCCGTTGAAGATAAAAATCAAATATCGGGTAATACCTCTAAATTTATTGCAACTCGTTTGGCTTTAATCGCTGAAGAATTGGATGGTGTTGAACAAGATGGGGAAAGTTTTAAAAAGTCTAATAGGCTAACAGACATTGAGTCAGAAGCGAAACTTTTTATTGAAGGTTCAAGTGAATATGATAAAAAAGGGATAGAGGCTGAGATTCAATTGAATGTCACCAACTCCATGTTAGATTTTGTTAAGAAAGCTACTAATTCTGATTTATTGCCTTCTAATTTGATTACTGAAAATCAAGGTTCAGGAAGTTTAGTAGAAAATTATAATAAGTTGGTTTTAGAGCGCAATCGCTTATTGAAATCAGCCACTTTAGAAAATCCTTCTGTAATCAAATTGGATCAACAGTTGGCTTCGCTTCGAGCAAATGTAGTTTCGAGTTTGGAGCGTTTGAGATCTACCTTGACAATTCAAAAGCAGAATTTAAACAGTCAAGAGGGAATCATTGACAGTAGAATTCGCAAAATTCCTTCTCAA
Organism: Flavobacterium ovatum; assembly: GCF_040703125.1. Classification (NCBI taxonomy): domain Bacteria; kingdom Pseudomonadati; phylum Bacteroidota; class Flavobacteriia; order Flavobacteriales; family Flavobacteriaceae; genus Flavobacterium; species Flavobacterium ovatum. Next base: position 192,437 of record NZ_CP160035.1, on the reverse strand, counting down.
GAAAGACAATTCAGAGCTATTGCTAGACAGCAAAAAGTAAAGGAAGAATTATATCTGTATTTATTACAAAAAAGAGAAGAAACAGCGATTGCCTTATCAGCTACAGAACCTAATGCAAGGGTCGTGGATGCTGCTAAAGCTCAAAAACTACCGGTGTCTCCTAAACGTTCTATAATTCTGCTCGCGGCTTTATTGCTAGGGCTTTTAATTCCGTTTAGTATCTTGTATCTGATAGATTTATTAGACACTAAGGTAAAAACACGAATGGATATTGAAGGGAAAACATTAATTCCTTTTATTGGTGATCTGCCTACTTCTGAGTCGTATCATGAGATTATGAATACCGAAAGTAGATCTAGTTCTGCTGAAGCTATTCGTATTATTAGAACTAATTTAGAATTCATGATTAGCAAGGCTAGTGATGAAAAGGCTAAAACAATATTTTTAACCTCCACTTTCCCTAAAGAAGGAAAGACATTTGTATCGGTGAATTTAGCCGCTACTTTTGCACTTTCAGGTAAAAAAGTGTTGTTGATTGGTATGGACATCCGTAATCCTAGGTTAGATGAGTATATGCAATTGCCAGAACGAGGAGTGACTAATTATTTGAGTAATAAAGAAGACAATCTAAACAGCCTTATAGTAAAACAAGAAGGATATGATCATTTCTACGTGCTTCCTGCTGGAATAATACCTCCAAATCCAGCTGAATTATTGATGAGTAAAAAAGTAGATACTATTTTTGAAACCGTTAGAGAGCAATTTGATTATGTCATAGTGGATACGGCTCCAGTAAGCTTAGTCGCTGATACCCTATTAATTGCCAAACATGCGGATTGTTTTGTGTATGTAGTACGTGCAAATGTCTTAGAAAAAAGGATGTTGAATATACCCAATACCTTGTACAAAGAAAATAAATTACCTAATATGTGTATATTGCTGAATGATACTGATTCTACTAAAGGATATGGCTATAGTTATGGGTACGGTGTTAATCTCCAACAAAACCAACCTTGGTACAAAAAATTAAATAATAAATAAAAGAGTTTTTGCCTAGGAATAATACCAAAAATTAGTACAATATATTACGGTCTTATTTTTATCAGATCGAGTGCAGTCAAGATATAATAGTGGTTCTCAACTGCGCTACCTATGACGTTTTAGCTTAAGTGCCTGATTTACATATACTAAAAAAAAACACACACCCCTAGCCCCTATAACTCTAGTTGATATTTGTTTTTGGAATCGTTGAATCTCCGATTTCAAGAGGGGAATTAGAAGTGCTAACATTCAAATAACGTCATTTTATATTGCTTTTTTTAGAATAAAAATTACTCCTCGAATTGACAATTGAACTATTAAATGTTAAGGGTATAAATTTCGTTTTAAACCTCTTAAGTTATTCTCTTTTAGACACTGATTTTGAATAGCTATAAATCCACTTTGAAAAATTGATTGTTGGCGATGATTTCTTTCAAAGGGGCATCATCTTTAATTTTAATTCTTACATCAAATGCGGCTATGTGGTTTTTGTGATGTGTATCTGAGCCTACAAAATCATACAACCCTTTTTTGAGCAAATCCTCTGCAATGGCAGTCACTTCTTTTCCGTAATAGCCCGTTACAGCCAAAAGATTAAGTTGGAGTTTACAGCCTGCTTTCTTAAGTTTCTTGAATTCATCTGGGTTATTATGGTAAAACAAATAACGTTCTGGGTGTGCCAATACAGGAATATAGCCTGCGATTTGCAAATCAAATAGAATCGAATACAATTGAACAGGAGCATTGATGTAGGACATCTCTACTAATACATAATTGTCTTTGAGGGTAAGTAAATCATGAGACTCAAAAAGTTTGACAAATTGATCGTCCATTAAATATTCCGCAGCAGCTTTGAAAGGGATTTGGATATCATTTTTGGCTAACTCCAGTACCGTAGTATCTCTTTTTGCTTGAATTTGTTCATGTGTGTTATCCCAAACATGTTGAATGATATGGGGAGTGGTGATGAATTGAGTAACACCAAAACTCTGCAATGCCCTGGTCATAGATAAAGTTTCCTCAAAATTTTGGGCACCATCATCAATACCGGGCAAAAGATGAGAGTGAATATCGATGTGGTTATCAGGAATTAAATCCTTTAATACTGTTTTTTTTTTCGAAAAGAAGAGCACGTATTTGTATATTTAATTAGATTGCAAAGTAAACGAAATTTTAGGAATTCTAATGATTGAATTCATTTATAACTAGCGCTAAATAATTATATTTGTTGGAAAGTAAAATTACTAGTATTTTAGTTGAAGTTTATTCATCTAAAAAGGATTTGAAAAAATTTAAAATTTAATGAATCATAAAGAAAACAATACCACCCCTTGGTTGTTCGAAATCAAACCAAAAAATAATTTCTTCTCGCTCAATCTTAATGAAGTATGGCAGTATCGTGATTTATTGATGCTTTTTGTGCGCCGTGATGTGGTTACAGTTTATAAACAAACGATTTTAGGTCCACTTTGGTATTTAATTCAGCCTTTGTTTACTTCTATAACATTTACAATTATATTCAACAACGTAGCAGGAATTGAAACAGGAACCGTACCTCCTTTTTTGTTCAATTTGGCTGGGATTACCATTTGGAATTATTTTACGGCCTGTCTTAACGGTACCTCGAACACCTTTGCGGCCAATGCAGGTATTTTTGGAAAAGTATATTTCCCTAGGATCATTTCTCCACTTTCAGTTGTTATTTCTAATTTGATCAAATTTGGAATTCAGTTTTCCATTTTTTTGGCATTTTACACCTATTTCTATTGGAATGGGGCTGCAGTGAGTTTGAATTCTTTAGTGTTGTTATTTCCACTTTTGGTGGTATTAATGGGCGTTTTAGGATTGGGATTAGGAATGTTTATCTCTTCTTTAGTAACTAAGTACCGTGATTTGAATTATTTAATCAGTTTTGGAGTGCAATTGTTGATGTACCTCTCAGCAGTAGTGTATCCTATGGCGTTGATTAAGGAGAAAATGCCTCAGTATGCTTGGCTAGTAGAATATAATCCTTTAGCCTATATTATCGAAACGTCTCGTTATCTTTTGTTGAACGTCGGTCAGGTTTCTATATTGGGATTAAGCTATACTGTTGTAGTGACCATAGTTCTGTTTTTTGTTGGGCTATTGATTTTTAATAAAACCGAGAAGAGTTTTATTGATACGGTGTAATAAATGAAAATTTGTAGATAGATTCATAAAAATGTTTAACAGTTTAAACGATTAATCGTTTAAACTTTTCCTTATAATAAAATGAGTAAAGACATAATCTTAAAAGCTGAAAATATTTCCAAGCAATACCGCTTAGGTACTGTTGGTACGGGAACATTAAGCCACGATATCAATCGTTGGTGGCATCAAATACGGGGAAAGAAAGACCCTTATTTAAAAATAGGCGATGTAAACGATAGAAGCACCAAAGCAGAAAGTGATTACGTATGGGCATTACAAGATATTAATTTTGAGGTAGCGCGTGGCGAAGTACTGGGAATCATTGGTAAAAATGGAGCAGGTAAGTCTACTTTGTTAAAAATTTTATCTCGGGTAACTGCACCTACTACTGGGAGTATCAAATTTGGCGGACGTGTAGCCTCTTTATTAGAAGTGGGTACAGGGTTTAATGGGGAAATGACAGGAAGAGAGAACATCTACCTTAATGGCGCTATTCTGGGTATGACCAAAAAAGAAATCACTTCTAAGATTGATGAAATAATAGATTTCTCGGGTTGTGAACGATACATAGATACTCCCGTAAAACGCTATAGTAGCGGAATGACCGTGCGTTTGGCTTTTGCTGTAGCCGCTTTTTTAGAACCTGAAATCTTGATTATTGATGAAGTATTAGCCGTTGGTGACGCCGAATTTCAGAAAAAAGCCATTGGAAAAATGCAGGATATTTCAAAAGGGGAAGGAAGAACGGTTTTGTTTGTGAGTCATAATATGGCGGCTGTAGAAACGTTGTGTACACGTGTAGTGAGCATGAAAAATGGAAGTATCGTGGGCAATGGCTTGCCAACCAAAGTAATTTCGGACTATTTGCAAAGTAGTTCTTTTTCGGAACGTAAAATTAGTTTTGATAAAATTGAGGAGGCAAGGGGAAATGAAAAAATAAAAATCCTTTATGCGGCAATTGAAAATGCCTCCAAGTCAAATAGAGATGATGTGATTGACGTGACTTCTGCTATCGATTTTCGTTTGAAAATCGTTAACCAAACCAAAGAGGAAAAAATTTCTATAGGTTTTGATTTGAGAACAATAAAAGGGGATGTGCTTTTTGGTTCGGGAAATAAATTTGATTGTGCTGTAGGTAGGATTACGGAACTAACGTGTCAGATTCCATCCAATTTTCTAAACGATGATGTCTATCAAATTCATTTTTATATTCACTCCGATGCAATGAATAGTTTGTTTCAAGATACTGAATTATTGACTTTTGAGGTTAAAGATATAAAAAGAGAATCAGGGTATTTGGGTAAAGTGAACGGTTTTGTGAGGCCACAATTAAATTGGATTGCGAATTAACTGCGGATGAAAAATTATTTTAATTTAAAAATTGATGCTATTGGGCTTTCTGTTTTCAGGATGTTTTATAGTATTGTATTGTTTTTAGAAATAAAGCAACTGTTTACTTTTAAAAATATTATTTATGATAAAGATCCGTTTGTAAGCATAGGAGAGTTAGATGTGACGTTTCTTTTTTACTTTTGGTTTGTTACCTTGTTTTTGCTCTTCTTGGGTTTATTTACACGATTCGCAACTATACTAAATTATATCTTTTCGGTAATCATTTTTAGCTCTGCGAGTAAGTTTGAATACCATGTTTTTTATATCTATGTAGGTTTAAATTTCTTATTGATGTTTATCCCTATTGCAAGAGTTTTTTCGTTTGATAGTTTGTTTCAAAAACTTAAATATACCAGTATAGGCAGGCGATTTACAGTAGATAGAAAAGTATTGCAAATAAATTATTTCATGCCTGTTTTTGCTGCGATAGGACTGGTTTATTTTGACTCTGTTTTTCATAAATTTTCCAGCAAAATGTGGATGGATGGTCTTGGGGTCTGGTTGCCATCAAGTTTGCCTATGGTTACTTGGAACGATACCTCAATACTACTCAACCAACAATGGTTAATGCTCTTTTTGGGATACTTGGTTTTAGTTTTTGAAACACTTTTTATCTTTCTTTTTTGGTTCAAAAGATTTCGAGTTCCATTTTTATGCTTAGGTCTTTTTTTTCATATCGGTATTCTTATTGCATATCCAATTCCATGGTTTGCATTGACTGTTATTGCTACCTATATGTTAATGGTTCCAGTTGGGTTTTGGTCTAAAATAGCCAACAGAATTAAAAATAAGAAACCAACATATACTTTTTATTACGACGCAGAATGTCCGTTGTGCAATAAGGTAGTTGTTATTATAAAACACTTTGATGTACTTGCAACCATCAATTGCATAACGGTGCAAGGGAATTATCAAAACGATGTTGCCTTGCAAAGTTATACAGAAGAAGATTTATTAATCAACATTCACGGCGTAACCAATTCAGGTAAAGTTTCTGTTGGTTTTTGGGCTTATGTACAATTGCTAAAAAAAATGAAATACAGCTACCCAATTGGTTTGTTTATTTCACTTCCAGTTATTTCAATACTTGGTCAAAAGGCATATCGGTTTATAGCCGGAAATCGATTGACAGAGCGTTGCACGGTCGAAAATTGTGCTATACCTGTTTACCACAAACCAGTAGGAGAAACCGATGACTTATTAATAAAAGGCTTGAATAAATTAAGCATTACACAGTTTTTTTGGAAAGTGATTTTGGTGTTTTTATTTTTTGGACAAGTACTTTTTATTTGGCAGACCTCCTTTGTTCAGAATAATTTTCCAAAAGTTAACTATGCTAATAAGATAATGGTAGTTCCTTATAATTTTTCTAAAGGGTTTTTAAAAAGATATATAGGTTTAACTGCGCATGATGTTTTTTTAGACAACCATTTTGTAAATTATAATCATGAGATTAAGATTTCATACTTAAGTAAAAACGGAAATATCATTACTTTACCTTTAATAAATAATGATGGTATGCCATTTGGCTATACTAGTGGGATAATTTGGAGGAATTTATCTTTTAATGTTGTGACAGCTAAAATAGAAAAAGCTAAAATAGAGAAAGGGATTTTGGCTTATATAAAATATTTTAAAAAGGGATTCTGTTTAACTAATGAGTCTATAATTTTATATATTAAGGAGATTGAAACACCTTCTAATTGGGAAAAAGATTTTCTAAAAAAACAAATTGATAAGCCTTGGGTTGAAATTGGACAAGCAGAATTTGTAAAAGATAGCTTGGTTTTTAGTTGGAATGATGAAATGACAAAAATTTTAATTAAAGAAAAAAAGTGAATATTTTAATAACAGGAATATATGGTTTTTTAGGAAGTAATTTAGCTAATGAATTACAAAAGGATAATTGTGTTATTGGATTTTATAATCAGAATAAAAAAAATAAAATAAATCAATCGATCGAAACTTTCGATGATCTTGAGTTAATTGAATTTAGTCCAGAAATAATAGTTATGTGTCATGCAGCTGTAGTTTCTGGTCAAGAATCAATGAGCAAAAATAAATTATTGGAAGTAAATGTTTCATTAACAAAAAAGATAATGGAACATTTTCCTTTGGCAAAGTGTATTTATGTTTCTTCGGTTTCGGTTTATGGAAATACCCTAAATGAAATTAATGAAGATACGATTGTAAATCCTGTTTCTGAATATGCAAAATCTAAATATTTAGGTGAACAAATAGTTTTGAAAGGAACAAAAAATATAATTGTTAGGTTGCCATCATTATATGGAAGTGGAATGAAAGAGAATACTTTGATTCCAAATTATTGCAATCAAGCAATTGATAAAAATGTAATAGAAGTATGGGGGAAAGGGGAAAGGCTTCAAAATTATATTCATGTGGATGATGTTGTAGATTTAATAATAAAAATAATTAATTATCAAAATGAAAAAAGCTTCATTGCTTTAGGAGTTTCGGATAAAGAGTTTTCTAATTATGAAGTTGCAACTATAATCTCTAATGAAACAAAATCGGAAATTATATTTGTTAATGAAGATACATCTCATTCAGTAAACTACAATAATAAAAAAACAAAAAAAACATTTAATTGGATGCCTGTTGTTGCTTTAAACGAAGGTATTAAAAATTATATAGGATGGAAAAAAACGCAGTAATAGTAACTGGTACTGGAGGTAATGTTGGTCAAGGAGTTTTGAGGAATATCCAAGATTTAAATTTAGATATTTACTTAATTGGAACCGATATTGCTTCATTTACTGCGGGTAATTATTTATGCGCTATAACTTATCAAGTGCCTTACTCTTATGAAGAAGCCTATATAGACAAAATTATAGAGATTGTAAACAAGCATAACGTTAAGCTAATAATTCCCACAACTGATTATGAAGTATACTTTTTATCGCTTCATAAAAATAGAATTAAAGCAACAATTGCTGCTAGCGATGCAGGAATTGCAAAAAAATATTTAGATAAATATCAAACTTTTTTGCATCATCAAGGACTACAAATACCTTTTGCTAAAAGTTGGTTGCCTAGTGAGTACAATAATGAAGAAATTGAAATTATTGTAAAACCAAGAGAAGGAAGAGGTTCAAGAGGGATAGTTTTAAATCCAGAAAACCCAAAAAGTTTTTCGGATGATTATTTAATTCAAGCCTTGCACAAAGGGAAAGAAATAACGACTGCTTTTTATATTAAAAAAGATGGGAGTTTACATGGTCTTTTTTCTATGGAAAGAGAACTAACTAATGGTGCAACATCAAAATCTAAAACGGTAAAAGAGTATGATGAAAAGTTAAAAATAATTATTCTCAAAATGATTAGTGCTAAAGGTTTAAGAGGAAGTTTAAATATTCAATCCATAGTTGATGAAAATAACATAATTACTCCATTTGAAATAAATTGTAGAATTTCGGGGACAAATTCAATAAGACATAATTTAGGTTTTCAAGATGTAAAATATACCATTCAGGAATATTTATTTAATCAAGAACCAGACGAGGTAAAAACAATTGAGGGTGTTGCAATAAGATTGCTATACGATATAATATATCCTAATGCAACAGATGAAAAGGAGTTGAATAATAAATCAAGTAAACATAAAGTATATTAGATGAAGTATTTATTATTAGATGTTTCGGGGACGATTCTATATAAACCTACATTATTTGATAGAATTCAGGGCGTTTTAAGTGATTTTGAATTTTCTATAGATAAAAGTACAATACAATACAATCATAAAATTTTGTCTGAAACTATAAAATTTCCAGATAGAACAGACATTGAATTCTATTCTTATTTTAATTCCGAATTATTATATTCTTTGGGAGTGATTCCTACTTCAGAAATTGTGTCAGCGTTATTTAAGGCTTGTTCTTATTTGCCATGGGAAAAATATGAGGATACAAAGGTGTTGCATGAAATTTCAATTCCAATGGGAATACTTTCTAATTTTAATGCCACTCTTGAGGGAAAGTTAAATCAATTTTTTGGAACAATTTTCAAAGATATTTTTGTTTCAGAAACTATTGGAAAATCTAAACCATCGATAGAATTTCATCAATATGCTTTAGAAAAAATTAATATTGATCCAAAAGATATATTGTATATTGGAGATTCATTTAAATTGGATTTTGAACCAGCAGTTTCTCTAGGAATTTCTACTTTTGTAATCGATAGAGATGGATTTTATAAAAACAATGTTAATGTGATTAGTTCTCTTTCTGAAATAAAAAATATTATTAATAAATGAAAACACTAGCTATAATTGGTTCAGGTGATTTGGGACAGCAAATAGCCCATTACGCTTTCACAGATAAACATTATTCTAGAGTGGTCTTTTTTGATGATTTTGCTACTGAGAAAGAAGTCGTAGGAATTGCAGTTGTTGGTAGAGTAAGTGAGATTGAAACCGCTTTTAATGAAAAGCTTTTTGATGAAGTTCTAATTGGTATTGGTTACAAACATTTAGCAGTAAAGAAAAAAATTTATAATAACTTGAAAGGGAAAATTCCTTTTGGTAAAATTATACATTCAACTTCTTGGGTAGACGCATCAGCAACAATAGAAAAGGGATGTGTGGTTTATCCAGGCTGTTTAATTGATGCAAAAGTAAAAATAAAAGCAAATACAATTTTAAACATTGGTTGTACTATTGCTCATGATACTGTTGTAAACTCTCATTGTTTTTTGTCGCCTAGAGTTGCGATTGCAGGTTTCGTAAAGGTTGAAGAATTGTGTGTTTTGGGTATAAATACCACTATTATAGACGGTATTTCCATTGTTGAAAAAACTCAAACAGGAGGAGGAACAGTACTCATAAAATCAATAGAAAAGTCAGGATTATATGTAGGTAATCCAGCAAAATTTATACGATAATGATTCCATTTAATAAACCTTATTTAACAGGCGATGAAACAAAATACATAACTGATGCTGTAGCATCGGGTAAAATTTCGGGTAATGGTAAGTATACGCAAATGTGTCATAAGTTTTTTGAAAATCGATACGGTTTTAAAAAATGTTTGTTGACCACTTCATGTACGGATGCTTTAGAAATGGCAGCACTATTAATAAATATTCAACCTGGAGACGAAGTCATAATTCCTTCGTATACCTTTGTTTCAACTGCCAATGCTTTTGTTTTGCGTGGGGCTACAATTGTTTTTGCTGATTCTTGTGTAAACAATCCCAATATAGATACAACCAAAATAGAAGCATTAATTACGTCTAAAACTAAAGCCATTGTGCCGGTACATTATGCCGGTATTGCTTGTGATATGGATGTTATTATGGATTTGGCAACAAAATATAATTTGTTTGTAATTGAAGATGCAGCGCAAGCTATTGATAGTTTTTACACAGGCAATGATGGTATAAAGAGAGCATTAGGTTCTATAGGTCATTTAGCGGCTTTTTCTTTTCATGAAACCAAGAATATTATTTCGGGCGAGGGCGGAATGTTAGCCATTAATGACATACAGTTTGCTGAAAGAGCTGAAGTTATTTGGGAGAAAGGGACCAATCGCGCTGCTTTTTTTAGAGGAGAAGTTGATAAATACGGTTGGGTAGATATAGGTTCTTCCTTTTTACCATCTGAAATTATTGCTGCTTTTTTATGGGCACAAATAGAATACCTTGATGTGATTCAGGATAGAAGAAAAATAATTTGGAATCAGTATTTCGAGGGTTTAAAAGATAATAGTGCCATTAGGATGCCTCTTATTCCTGATTACGCTACTAATAACGCACACATGTTTTATTTAGTTTTTGAATCTTTAGAAATAAGAAATAAGTATATTGCTCGTTTAAAAAGTAAAGAAATCCACGCCGTTTTTCATTATTTAAGTTTGCATAGTAGTCCTTTTTATAATTGTAAACATGATGGAAGGATTTTAGATAGAACTGATCTTTATTCGGATACTTTGTTGCGATTACCAATGTTTTATGAGTTAACAGCAAAAGAGATTGAATTGATTATAAATACCATTAAGAATGAGTAAGAAAAAGATACTTTGGGTTGTGTTTGATTTTGTACAAGCAGGAGGTCAACGCTATGTTTACGAAATTTGTAAAGCACTTGATAAACAAAAATATCAAATTGATATTCTTCATGTTAATGATTTTAATGCTGATAAAAATTGGCAAGATGAATATTATTACCAACCTACTCTTGATTTAGGATGCACCATTTATAATTTAACCGAAATATTTAGAACTTCAATTGAACAATTATCACCATTTAAGAAAAAAATAAATAAAATTTGTAAAAAACTATTTTCTAAAATTTTATTTAATGATAAAAGAATGAAAAAAGAAAAATTTTGCTTGGAAAAGTTATTTGAAAAGTATAATTATGTCAATTTTTCTGGAATAGGAGTATATAATGCGGTTTGTATTAGCAGAGGTTTACATCCAGCAAATGCACTAATTAATATTTTGACAGGTAAATTTCAAGGTATTGACATTTATAAAGGCTACGATAAAAATTTGTTTTACCAATTTGTTTCAGGTTTTGAACTAGAAGGATTAAAGCAGGAATTAAGTGAGTTTACAAATTATAAGCACACTTATTTACCATTGAGTTTAGAATGTCAACCCTATAGTGCAGGTTTGGATTTTAACAGAAAAAAATTGGTGATAGGAATCTTTACGAGATTGTCTTTTATGAAACCTTTAGATCCTTATTTTTATGCTTTAAAATTATTGTTAGAACAAGGAGTTGATGTAGAGTTGAAAGTATATGGAGCCGGTGATCCAGTAGCTTTAGGTTTTAGTAGGCAGTTAGAGTATTTATATCTTAAAGACAGAGTTCGTTTTTGTGGTCATGTAGAATCCATACCGGAAACCTTAAAGAGAGAAAAATTTGACTTGATTTGGTTTCAATCTACAAACAAACAATTGGCAGGATACGCAGCTTTAGAGATCGCTTTAGGAGCGGTACCGCAGGTTTTATGGGATTTTAATAGTTTAGAAACAGAGAGTCCTATTGAAGAAGTTTTTAAGAGTTTTACCAATTTGACGCAATTTGTAGCTTATACAAAGATGTTATTGTCTTCTAAAGAATTATTATGTACTATAGGTTCAAAACAACAACAACATATTTTAGAGTATCATTCAATTGATAAAAACATTTCACTACTAGAAGCTATATATGCCATTTGATAATTTTATAAATATACCTTTCAATAAAGATAATCTAGATAGATTTCATATTAGGTATTCAATTTTTAATGCTTTAAAAGTTACGATGCCTAAACTGAAAGGTAATCTCCTAGATATAGGTTGTGGCAAAATGCCCTACAAGGAATATATACTTAAAAATAGTAAAGTAACTAAGTATGTTGGTCTGGATATAGAAAAGGCATTAGTCTATGATGAAACTGTAAAACCTGATTTTGTTTGGAATGGAAATACAATGCCATTTGATAAAGCCATTTTTGAGTGTGCCTTTGGAACAGAGGTTTTAGAGCATTGTCCAGAACCTGAAATAGTTTTAAAAGAAGTGTATAGGATTTTAAAGAAGGATGGTGTGTTTTTTTTTACGGTTCCTTTTTTATGGAATTTACACGAAGTACCTCATGATGAATATCGTTATACTCCCTTTTCATTGGAACGACATTTAAGAAATTCTGGTTTTAGTGAAATTGAAATTAAAGCAACAGGAGGTTGGCACGCTTCTATGGCTCAAATGCTCGGATTATGGGTAAGGAGAAGTCCTATGTCTCATAAAAAGCGCAAATATCTCTCTATGGTTTTAAAACCTATTATTGGGTATTTAATTAAAAAAGATAAACCAAATACCGTAACTTTCAAAGATGGTCAAATGATAACTGGATTATATGGAACTGCAAGAAAATAGAATTGCGATGGTTTCTCCGTCACTTAATGCTTATTCAGAATCTTTTATTCAAGCACAAAAAGTAGGTTTGCAGGGAAAAGTGTTTTATTATTACGGCGATTTTTTACCACAGTATTTAGAAGAGTACGGGAGATTGCCTAGTAAGCATGCTTCATGGGAAGTAAAAATAAAACGCAAACTGGGTTTCAAAACTTTTAATATTGAAGAAACTGCATTTATTCATTCTTTAAAGAAGAATAAAATCCAAGTTGTCTTAGCGCAATATGGACCAACGGCGAATCGGATAGTTAAAATTTGTAAAAAATTAAATATTCCGTTGATTACGCATTTCCATGGTTATGATGCTTCAATTGGATATGTAATTGAAAGCTGTAATAAGTACAAGGAAGTGTTTGAATACAGTAACTATGTCATTGCTGTTTCTCGTTCCATGCAAAAAAGTTTAATTGAATTAGGCTGTCCGTCTGAAAAAGTGATTTACAATACTTATGGGCCAGATAATAGTTTCTTAAACGTAGATCCACAATTTACTGAAAACACTTTTATTGGTTTAGGACGTTTTGTAGAAAAAAAGGCACCCTATTATACCATTTTAGCTTTTAAGAAAGTTATAGGACAGTTTCCCAATGCCCAATTGGTAATAGGAGGGAAAGGAGAACTGTATGAAGTATGCAGAAATTTAGTTCGATATCATAAAATAGAGAACAATGTTTTGTTACCCGGAGTTTTGACTAAAGAAGCGTTTATAGCATATCTGGAAAAGAGTTTAGCTTTCGTCCAGCATTCGGTTACAGCTTTAAATGGTGATCAAGAAGGAACTCCAGTCTCAATTTTGGAAGCATGTGCAGCAGGGTTACCTGTTATTGCAACCGATCATGCAGGAATTCCGGATGTCATTATTGATGGAGAAACTGGCTTTTTAGTTCAAGAGCATGATGTAGATGCAATGGCAGAAAAAATGAAAATAATAATAGAAAATACTTCTTTAGCTAAACAAATGGGAGCAAACGGGAAAGAAGTGATAAAAAGGAATTTTTCACTGCAAAAACATTTGACAATTATTGATGATTTAGTAGAACAATCAATTAAGGGGTAATGATTATCCTACTTAAACTCCATGATTTTTCCTGCTTACGATAGACGCATATTATAAAACACTTACTTTATTAAACGTTATTGTGTTACTTGTAAATTATTTAAAAAAAGAGTTTAAATTTAGATCTCAATTGAATTAGTTATGATTCCTCATAAAAATAAAAAAGATATTTTAGTAAATATATTAACCCGAACGTCCAGAAGACCTGTTGGATTTTATAATTGCAGACAATCTATTGTAAAACAGACTTACAAAAATATTAAACAGTATGTAAGCTACGAGGATGAAGCTGATGCAATATATTTGAATGAAGAAGGAATAAATAAGGTTAAGGTAAATAAATACAAAGGAGAAGTATTGATTAATCCTGACGGATATTTACATGCTCCTTATAATTTATATTGCAATACCTTGCTTACTCATATTGAACAGGGTTGGATTCTATTTCTGGATGATGATACCCATTTATTTCATAATAAAGTGATAGAGGAAATGGTATCCGAAATAAAAAAAATTGATGAAGATACACTCTTTATTTGGCAAATGCGATATCCAAATGGAAAGGTATTGCCTACGCAAAAGCACTTTACATCAGAAAAAATAGAAATAGAATGTATTGACACAACCTGTTTTCTTTTTCATTCAAAATATAAAGGTTTTGCGCAATGGGATCAATGGAAAGCTTCTGACTATAGAGTAATTAGTAAGCTATGCGAAATAATTCCTAAGAAAAAATGGATAAAAAAGGTCTATATTCAAATCAATAATTATGGGGATTTTGGTCAAAGGAATGACATTGTAAATAATGCTACAAATAAATTAATATTTCATAAAACATGGTTTTGGTTTTTAATTCCCAAATACCATACTAAAATAAGAGAGCATTATATATTTAAAATAGATTCATATCGAAATTTGATAAAAAGATACATTCGAAAAATTAAAAAAAGATTATCACTCTAATATGTGTTCTTGTAATAAGTAAATGATAGCTATAGTAATTCCATATTTTAAAATTCTATTTTTAGAAGAAACCTTGCGTTCGCTAGCCAATCAAACGGATAAGAGATTCAAGTTGTATATTGGGGACGATGCCAGTCCAGAAAATCCAAGCGTATTATTAGAGAAATATAAAGGACAATTTGCTTTTGTCTATCATCGATTTGAAACCAATCTTGGAGGTATTTCATTAGTTCAACAGTGGGATCGTTGTATTGCTTTGTCAAGTGATGAAGAATGGTTGATGGTATTGGGGGATGATGATTATTTGGATAATAATTTTGTTGCTTCTTGGTACAAACATTACAATCATTTTGTTGATAAGGCTAATGTCATACGTTTTGCTTCAATTTTAATTAATGAAAAGGGAGAAAAATCTACCGTTTATATACATCCCATTTGGGAATGTGCAAATAGTTCGTTTTACAGAAAATTTGAATATTTAACCAGAAGTTCATTATCGGAGTATGTTTTTTCAAGAGATTCGTACCTTAAGTATGGTTTTCATGGTTATCCATTGGCTTGGAATAGTGATGATCGTGCTTGGTTTGATTTTTCGGATAAAAAGCCTTTATATACTATTAATGAAGCGGTTGTGTTTGTGCGACTTTCTAGTTGCAGTATTTCAGGAAAAAAGGATAATATGGACTTGAAAAATAAAGCTAATTATGAATTTTTTAATTACATCGTAAAAACAAAACTAGCTGCCTTTGATCAACATCAAAGACATAGAATATTAGATCGGTATGAGAATGCTATAAAGGAAGTTCGAAAATTAAAAGTGAACGAGTGGGGATTAATAATTTATTCCTACTTAAAATTTTATGATTGGGTTTCATTAAAAAGAGTTTTGAAGAGATTAGTAAAACAAATCCTAAAATATGAATCCTAGCCCATTTATTTCAGTAGTGATGCCAGTGTACAACTGTGCCTTATATATAGAAGAGGCGGTAAATAGTATCTTAAATCAAACTTTTACTGATTTTGAATTAATCATTATTGATGATGCATCGACCGATGGAACCACAGATATTTTAAAAAAATATACTGATCCAAGAATTATAACCCTTTATAAAACACTTAATCAAGGGGTTTCCAGCGCTACTAATGAAGGTTTTAGATTAGCCAATGGAAAGTATATAGCCAGAATGGATGCAGATGATATTGCTGTCAAGGAACGTTTTGAAAAGCAAGTTCGTATATTGGAACAGAATAAAAAGATCTTGGTTTGTAGTAGTTGGGTGCAACATTTTGGGAAATCGAGTAGCCTTATAAAATTTAAAGAAACGCATGAAGAGATATTATCAGAATTATTGATTCAGTGTTCCATTTGTATGCCAGCCTCTATGTTTAGAAGAGAGGAATTAGAAGGCTATTTTTATGAAGAGAACAAGCATAGCGGTGAAGATTACGATTTTTGGACTAAAATAGCATGGAAGGGAGAGTTTTATAATATTCAAGAAGCCTTATTACTTTATAGGGTTCATGATACTCAAGCGTCCAAAATTTACAAACCCCAACAAATAGTAGATGATATTCAGATTCAGTTGTCATTATTAAAAAAGTTAGCCTATGATAAAGATAAATATCCCGATACCTTAATCACTAAGATGCGGCTGCTTAATGCTACACTATCGATTGAAGATTTGGTTTTGTTTCTAGAGTGGATAAAAGAGTTGATTTCTTTAAATGATAAAACCCGTATATTTCCCCACAAAGAATTTAAAGCAGTTTTAAAAAGGATTAGAAGAAGTCTGATTTATAGTTTGTATTTTAAACAAACAGGAATAACTAAAGAATGGAGAGCAAAGGCTTTGTTACTATTGCCATTGAATGAACTCCTTTTTGTGTTGACGACCAAAGGAAGAGAAATAAGAAAGAGGTTATTGAGAAAATGAATAAATCTAAAAAAATAATTTTCAAATTACGCGAGTTCCCGCATTTGTCCGAAACATTTATTGTAGCTCAGATTGTTAGTGCCATTAATTTAGGTTATGAGGTAGAAATTTTAGTTCACAAAATTCTAGAAACAGAACCCAACTTGAGAAGTAGTTTGATTGCTCAGTATGGTTTGATGGACAAAATTAAACTGGAAGATTATAAAATTCCTAAAAATAAATTCACTCGCCTTTATAAATGGATAGTGCTCTTGTTGAAGAACAGTATGGATATGGAGTTCATTTATAAATTTCACAAAGAGCAATCTCAGTTTAGTTTGACCTGGTTGTACCAATGGTATTTTTATAAACAGCTGAACGAAGTAGCATTATTTCATGTACAGTATGGGACGGGTGCAAAGCCTTTGGATATTCTAAAGAAAATAGGTTTTTTTAAACCAAAACTCATAGCGACTTTTCACGGTCATGATGCTTTTTTTCCGATTAATGGATTTATTTCTCAGGAAGGTTATTATGACAACTTATTTCAATATGCTGATTTAATTACGGCCAACACACCTTATTTAGGCGATAAGTTAATAGAGATAGGTTGCCCAAAATCATTGTTGCAATTGATTCCTGTTGGGGTTGATACTGATTTCTTTTATTCTAAAAAGCAAATGAAACTCCCGAGTTCTATTTTAAAGTTAATTACCGTTGGTCGATTAGATAAAGTGAAAGGACAACTTTTTGCTATTGAAGTTGTTAGACAATTGATAAATAAAGGAATTGATGTTGAATTAACGATTATTGGTGGCGGTGAAGAACAGTCAAATCTAGAAAACTTGACTACAAAGTACAGTTTAGAAGAAAAAGTGTTTTTTTTGGGAAAAAAATTACCTGTAGAAATTAGAGAAGCTTTATGGTGTCATGATGTTTATTTGTTAATGGCGGTTCCTTTGCCTGACGGCAGAAGAGAAACACAAGGTTTAGCTACCTTAGAGGCACAATCTTGTGGGCTGCCAGTTGTAGTTTTTGATTCAGGGGGAGTGAAATATACAGTTGATAATGGAATTTCAGGGTTTGTATGTCCGGAACATGATGTAGAAACTGTAGTTGATAAAATTGCAATTCTGGCTAATAAAACCGATCAGTTAGAGCAAATGGGAGCAAATGCAGTTACATTTGTAAAAGAAAATTACGCTCAAAGTGTAATTGATGAAAGATGGAGGAAAATATATAATAAGGTAATCAATGAAAAATAATGAATTAATATCAATTATACTTCCAGTATATAATGGTGAAAAATATATTAGCTTGGCAATTGAAAGTTGTTTAAATCAATCCTATAGCAATATTGAATTAATTATTGTTAATGATTGTTCAACTGACGGAACTTTAGAAGTAATAACTCCATTTCTTGAAAAAGATCATCGAATTACTGTTTTAAATAATCCAATTAATCTAAAATTACCAGCAAGTTTAAATATTGGTCATCGTATTGCAAAAGGAGATTTTATTACATGGACAAGTGATGATAATATATATAAATTTGATGCAATAGAAATTTTAGTAAATGAATTAGAAAATAGAGAAGCTGATGTTGTTTACAGTGATTTTATAATGATTAATGAAATTGGCTCCATATTAACTGAAGTTGAATATGGAGAATTTGAAAATAATATTTTTGGAAATTTCATAGGTGCTTCATTTTTATATAAAAAAGAGGTATTTCAAAGAAATAATGGTTATGACGAAAATTTATTTTTAGTTGAAGATTATGATTTTTGGTTACGGGCAATTGTTCATAGTAAATTTTCACATATAAAAAAGAAATTATATTATTATAGAAAACATGATGATAGTTTAACATATCAAGTTAAATATATAAATGAGACAAAAGAACTGTGGAAAAATAATCTTAAAAAAATGTATGCTAACTTTTGTTTTTTAGTTGAAAATGAAGAAAATGAAGAAATTGCTATTTTTTTAACAAATGGATTGTCATTCCAAAAAACAGCTTTTGAATGGTTTGTTAATAATCATGAAACGATCAAAAAATTTAAAACAAATTTAAAACTTAATACTAATTTTAATATTAAAAGTACATTGATTGAAAAAGTTTTTTTAATCAAAACTATTGATGCGCTAAGACAAAGTAATTCAAGCAAATCTAAGTTGTCAGATTTATTTTTTGTATTAAGTAATTATGGGAGAGTATTAGGGAAAAATGAGTTGAAAAAATTAGTTAAATATTTTTTGAAAGTGAATTAATGAGTCCAAAAGTTTCAATCATTGTCGCAACATATAATAGAGCAAATTTTATTGTTGAAGCCTTACAGTCAATACAAAGCCAAGTGTTTAATGATTGGGAATGTATTATTATTGATGATGGGGGTACAGATAATACAATAGAAGTGCTTACTCCAATTTTACAAAAGGATAATCGGTTTCGGTATTTTAAAAGGACTGATAATTATCAAAAAGGTCTACCAGGAAGTCGTAATTATGGATTGGATTTGGCACAGGGAGATTATATTATCTTTTTTGATGATGATGATATTGCCCATCCACAAAATTTGGAACTTTGCGTCCACGAATTAGCCGATCCAGCTATCTCTTTTTGCCGTTATATAAGGAATGTTTTTACGGGCGATTTTGATTATACTATTTTTGATTTTTCCAAATCGTATACTTCATTCGATATTGGTAAAAAAGATATTTATAGAATTTTGACAAACGAACTTCAATTTAATTCTTGTGCAGTGATGTGGAAGAAAGTCTGTTTTGTAGAAAATAAATTTGAAGAATCACTTATGTATGCTGAAGAATGGGAATTATATTCTAGAATTATTACTTCAGGTTTTAAAGGGGTATCAATTAGTAAAACATTATTTTACGGAAGGAAACACCCCAATTCTAATACAGGTGAATTTTATCAAAATAACCCTACGAGAAGGAGTTCTTTTGCGATGGCTATTATTTTGGTAGTGAGTGATCTGGAAAGAAAAAGAATTCTTTCAAAATTGATTTTACGTTATTTTATTACTAGATCAATAGAGTTTAAAGAATATGATTTGTTTTGTCGTATTATAACGGAACTTAAAATATCTCTATTGGAAAAGTTAAAATGGTATTTTTTTTATATGTTGCTACCTTTACGTCTTATAATATATAGAATAAAAAAAAGGATTAATAGAAAAAAAACATGAAAATATTACTTTGTTTCGGCACACGACCTGAAGCCATAAAAATGGCTATTTTAATTCATACATTAAAAAAGCAAAAAGATTTTAAAGTAGTTGTTTGTGTAACTGCACAACATAGGGAGATGTTAGATCAGGTTTTGGATTTCTTTGAACTTGTACCTGACTACGATTTAAATTTAATGCAGCCGAATCAAACACTGAATACACTTAGTGCCGCAATTTTATCAAAAATGGATAATGTACTTAAGGAAGTAAAACCTGATTTAGTATTGGTTCATGGAGATACTACAACTTCTTCAATAGTGGCTTTGTCAGCATTTCATTTAGGAATCAAAGTGGGGCATGTAGAGGCAGGATTACGTAGCTATAATAAACGAGCACCTTTTCCTGAGGAAATAAATAGACAATTTACAAGTAAAATAGCAGATATTCATTTTGCTCCAACTAAAGGAGCAATGCAAAATTTACTTGATGAGGGTATTCAGCTTAATAATATTGTGCATACAGGAAATACAGTAATTGATGCTCTATTATGGACTATAGAAAAAATAAAACAAAAGGGTTTTTGTAATCGAGAGATTGTACTTCTGAAAAAAATGATTCCACTAGATAAAAAAATAATATTAGTTACAGGTCATCGTAGAGAGAATTACGGCTTGGGATTTTCTAATGTTTGTGATTCATTGTTAACTATTGCAAAACGAGATGATGTTAGAATTGTTTATCCGGTTCATTTAAACCCTAATGTTAAAGGAATAGTCAATGAAAAATTAGCCAATCAGAAAAATGTTTATCTCATTTCTCCCGTTACTTATCCTGCTTTTGTATGGTTAATGATGCAGTCTTTTTTAATTGTAACCGATTCGGGAGGAATTCAAGAAGAAGCTCCTACTTTAGGAAAACCTGTTTTGATTACTCGTGATATTTCAGAAAGACCAGAAGGTTTAGATGCAGGGTTTTCAACTATCGTAGGTACTAATCAACTGGATATTGAAAAACAAATTATTCACCATTTAGAAGAGTTTAATGGGTTTGGAAACATCCAAAATCCATATGGCACAGGCATTGCTTCCAAGGTTATCGTTGATTTTTTATTAAATACATACAGATGAAATTTTTAGTAATAGCGCAAGATTTAAGGGTTTCTGGAACTAGCGAAGGTGTAGTTTCAAGGTCTTTCATTGCTAAATTAAAGAAGGTTTATCCTGATTCAAGTATTGATGTTTTTTACTTGAAGCAACAGCCTAGTGAGGATCAATTGGACTTGTTGCCTGTAGATGAGATCGAGACACATTTAGTAGCTGTAAAAGTGCCTTTGATGACACGATGGTTCAATAAAATCTATTGGCGATTATTTCATATATCATTAAACGAACGACATATTCAAAAACAGTATGGCTTGTATATGGCCAAAATTGATTACCAAAAATACGATCATATTTTTATAAGGAGTTGTGGAGTAGAATATGAAGCCATTCTTGGGGCAATAGATTTACCTATTTTAAAAAAAGCGATTATTAATTTTCATGATCCCTACCCACTATTTTGGTGTTCTGGGAATGATAGAAAATTAATATCATTAGAGCTTTTTAGATTAAAAACAATGAGTAAGGTGGTGCATCAGGCAAAAGCTTGCATTACTCCCGCAATGACTTTGACAAAGGACATGGGGTACCTATACGGAAGGAGTTCTAAATTTTTTACACTCCCACATCAATATGAAGAAAGTGTTTTTAATTTATCTGATAGTAGTATAACATTTAAGAAAAATAAAAAACTAACTATTTGTTATCAAGGAGCAATCCAATTTGGGCGAGATATTGTCCCACTTTTAAATGCCTATCAGCAATTACTCGACTCAAATGAAATTTATAGAGAAAATACAGAATTTGTTATTCGAGTAAAAAATCAGATTGATATAGATACGTTAAATAACAACTATTCGAATAGTAAAAATATAATTGTTTTAGGACCTACAGATTTTTCGAACTCCTCCTATGAACAAAAACATAAAGCGGATATCAATATTATTTTAGAAAATGGAGTTGATTATTGCAATATATTGGTAGGTAAGGCGCCTTTTTTAGCATCATTAAATAAGCCGATACTTTCTATTTCACCTGACAGGAGTGATTTGAGAATGATAATTAAAGAGGATAAGTATATCTGTTCGAATAAAAATGAAGTAGAATTAATCCTAAAACTAGAAAGCTTAATAAAGGAGCGATTGAGTTCCAAAGAACCTGTTTTTCCTTTCGGGGATTATTTCAGTGATGAAAATTTTAAAACCAATTTGGATGCTGTTTTATTTAGAAAAGAATTGAATACTTGATATTTGTCACATTGAGCCCTTCTACTATTGCTCAGGACAGGTTGTAGTCGAGATGCTTTTACAGATGAAAATTTGAAATTCAAATGGGTTTCGGCTTCGTTCGACCAGGCAGCGAAAGATGAGATAGTTCTATTATAAATCTAACATATGGTTTAAAAATTTAAATAGTAAATGAAAAAACTGGCGGTTTTATTACCTACATACAATGCAGCTTCTTATTTAGAGGAAAGTATAGATTCGATTTTGTATCAAACATTTTCGGATTTTGATTTGTATGTGTATGATGATTGTTCGACAGACAATACAGCAGAAATCGTTTCTAAATATACAGATTTTCGTGTATTTTATAAGAGAAATAATGTGAATATGGGAATTTCGAAAACTTTGAATAAAGGGCTAGAGGATCTCTTACTTCATTATGAATACATCGCCAGAATGGATGCTGATGATTGGTCTTATCCGGAACGATTTAAAAAACAACTCGGATATTTAGAACAAAACAAAGAGGTTGTTCTTTGCGGAACACAAGGATATTGGTTGAAAGACATGAGTCAAAATCCAAATTCGGGTTGGAAGTATCCTCTTAACAATCAATACCTCCAGAGGTATTTGCTTTTTGGAGCAAGTTTTGGGCATTCTTCTGTAATGATTAGAAGTCATTTTTTCAATCAATATAATTTACGTTATAGTGAAACGATAGCTACCTGTGAGGATTGGGAATTATGGATGCGAGTGCTTCAGTTTGGTGTAGCGTGTAATTTACCTGATTTTTTAATGAAATATCGGGTTTTGGAAAATAGTAACCATCGTTCGCTTGAAAAACAACAGCAACATTGGTTAGAAAGATCTAAAATCATTTCAAATTATTGGAGTAATTTTGGAATAGAATTATCACCTAAACAAGTTTTTGATTTTTATTATAATGAAAATGAAATTTATAAAACGGAATTCATAAATAATTGTAAAGTGTTTATTCGAGCTTTTAACAAATTGAATGAAAAAAGTAGTGTAGATTTAGAAGAAAGCGAAAAAAGTAGTTTAGCCTATATGTTGGCTAGAAAAATTTTGAATTATTGGAGACGATCAG
Organism: Flavobacterium ovatum; assembly: GCF_040703125.1. NCBI lineage: Bacteria > Pseudomonadati > Bacteroidota > Flavobacteriia > Flavobacteriales > Flavobacteriaceae > Flavobacterium > Flavobacterium ovatum. Next base: position 169,350 of record NZ_CP160035.1, on the reverse strand, counting down.
GGGTAAGCAGGATTAATGTTATAATTTGGGTGGAATTAGTGAGTGAAGTTCGTTTTATGAGTAAAACAAAATGGATTAAAAGTATTATTAGATAAAACTATGCGATTTTCAATATTGATTACAACAAAAAACAGGAAAAATGATCTTGCATTTACCCTAAACAAAATCAACTACCTTATTGATAATATTGAGGTAGAATGTGTGGTATATGATGATGGTTCTACAGATGGAACCTATGATTTTGTAGTTGAATATTTTCCAAATATAAAAGTAAAAAAAAATAAAGTAACCAAAGGATATATTTTTTGTCGAAATAAAATGCTCAACGAAACCCATGCGAAATTTGCTGTTTCATTAGATGATGATGCTCATATTGTAACAAATAACCCGTTGGAGAGTATTCAAAAATATTTTGATAAAAACACAAAATGCGGTTTAATTGGATTGCGTATTTTTTGGGGATTACAAGAACCAAGTAAAATAGAATCTGATGAAGTAGCTGTTCAAGTACAGGGATTTGTGGGTTGTGCACATGTGTGGAGAATGAAAGCCTGGAGAGAAATTCCGAATTATCCCGAATGGTTTATTTTTTATGGAGAAGAAAATTATGCTTCATATCAATTATTTAAAAAACAGTGGCAAGTTCATTATTTGCCGGAAGTATTAGTCAATCATCGGGTTGACGTAAAATCTCGAAAAAAGAATTCAGATTACATCTCTCGATTGAGGCGTTCCTTAAGTACAGGTTGGTATTTGTTTTTTCTATTCTTACCTCTTTCATTCATTCCAAGAAAAATACTATATTCCATTTGGATTCAATTACGGAAAAAGGTATTCAAAGGAGATATTAAAGCTTTAGGAGCTTTATTTTTGGCAATCTTTGATTTATTTTTGGCAATGCCTAAAATTGTTAAAAACCGGAATAGATTGAGTAAGGAAGAATTGTCATCGTACCAACAATTAAATCCAGCCAAAATTTATTGGAAACCTAAAGCCTAATATTTTACAACTAAGTTTGTTTATTAATGAAAACAATAGCCATTATTCCAGCTCGAGGAGATTCAAAACGATTGCCTCACAAAAATATTCTTGACTTGGGAGGAATTCCACTTATTGCGCATAGTATTTTGTATGCCAAAGCCAATTCAGATATTCTTGACGCTATCTATGTTTCAACCAATGATGAAGAAATTAAAAAAATAGCGATTGAATACGGTGCAAAAGTCATTGACAGACCAGAATATATATCAGGAGATTTTGAACCAACGATCACTGCCATTCAACATGTTTTAGAAAACGTAGATGCAACTGTTGAACATGTAGTTTTACTACAACCAACAAATCCTTTGCGTCCGATCCATTTGCTTAAAGATTGTTGGAATACTTATAAAAAAGTAGATAAAGAAGGGTTATTTACTGTTACTAGAAATCATAATAAATTAGGTCGCATAATAAAAAATGGTTTTCAGCCCTTTAATTATGAAATAGGGCAACGTTCACAGGATTTGGAGCCTTTGTATTTTGAAAATGGCTTATTATATATAAGTACAGTAAAATTGATAAAACAAGGAAAAATTATTTCAGATACAAGTTTTCCATTTGAAGTAAATTCTATTTTTGCCAATGTAGATATAGATACCCAAGAGGATTTAGATTATGCAGAGTACTTATTCCAAAAACACACCCCCAACCCCTCTCAAGAGGGGGGGGTAGAATAGGTGCTGAATAAAGAATGGTTTATAAATGAATATTATAATTGTTTTAAATAATTGGAATTTTTCCGCAATCGTATTCCCCTCTTGAGAGGGGCTAGGGGTGTGAAAATATAGTTTATGGATTTTAAATCAACATAAAAGCAGTATTTAAATTAGTGAATTAAAAATGTAATATTTTCGCAATCGTATTCCCCTCTCGAGAGGGGTTAGGGGTGTGTTCACATCTAAACAGAGAAAGACAATGAATAACAATACCATAAAAATAGGAAATCGTTTAGTAGGCCCAGATTATCCTCCATTAGTCATTGCCGAAATAGGAATCAACCACGAAGGCTCTTTGAAAGTGGCCAAAGAAATGGTAGATGCAGCCCATAGAGCAGGCGTTGAGGTGGTCAAACATCAAACGCATATTGTAGCTGACGAAATGAGTGCAGCGGCCAAGAAAGTAATACCAGGAAATGCAGATGTCTCTATTTATGAAATCATGGAACGTTGTTCACTCAATGAGGAAGAGGAACTAGAGTTAAAAATATATATTGAAAGTAAGGGTATGATTTTTATTTCAACTCCATTTTCTAGAGCCGCCGCAGATAGATTGCAAAAATTTGATGTTCCAGCCTATAAAATTGGTTCAGGAGAATGTAATAATTATCCATTACTGGAGCATATAGCCTCTTTTGGGAAACCTGTTATTTTGAGTACAGGTATGAATACGATTGAAAGTGTAAAGAAAGCGGTCGCTATTTTTGATAAAAATAACGTTCCAGTGGCTCTTTTGCACACAACTAATTTATATCCAACTCCTATTCATTTAGTACGGTTTGGGGCTATGGTTCAATTGCACGAAGCCTTTCCATATAAGATTTTTGGATTGTCCGATCATACGTTAAATAATAATGCTTGTTTAGGCGCAGTAGCTTTAGGCGCAAGTATTTTAGAACGTCATTTCACCGATCACATGCAGCGTTTAGGACCAGACATTGTTTGTAGTATGGATGAACAAGCTACAAAAGAATTAATTGTTAATTCTAATGAAATTTGGCAAATGCGTGGTGGAACAAAACAACCGGCTCCAGAAGAACAAGTAACCATTGATTTTGCATTTGCAACTGTTTGCAGTATTCAAAATATTAAAAAAGGAGATGTTTTGTCTATTTCAAATATTTGGGTAAAAAGACCAGGGACAGGGGAAATTCTAGCGGAACATTTTAATAGTATTTTAGGAAAAAGAGCCACTAGAACAATTGAAAATGATGAACAATTAGGGTTTGAAGATTTCGAGTAACACACCCCCAGCCCCTCTCAAGAGGGGAGTTCGTGTAGGTCTTCGTTGTGAATTAGTGTAAATAATATATCTGTCTAATATGTCAAATTTGTTTGTTTCCTTAATCGTATTCCCCTCATGAGAAGGGCAAGGTGTAAAAGTCTAGTTTTTACATTTCTAAAAAAAAAATAACTAATATCTTTAAATGAGTAAATAATTTTGAATGTTTCCTTATTCGTATTCCCCTCTTGAGAGGGGTTAGGGGTGTGTAAATTCAAGCAAATGAAAAGAAAAATCATTCCATACAATCCAAATCTTAAAGCATTCGCGAGAGAGCTAAGAAATAATTCAACCAAATCCGAAATAATCCTTTGGTTAAAACTTAAAGGGAAACAGATGTATGGTTATGATTTCCACAGGCAAAAACCCATTGATAATTACATATTAGATTTCTTTTGCCAAGAATTGATGTTGGGAATTGAAGTAGATGGTTATTCACATGAATTTTTAGAAGTTCAAGAGAAAGATTCAATTAAGGAAAAAAGAATGAATGAGTTAGGAATCCAAGTGTTACGGTTTTCAGATTATCAAGTATTAAGAGATATGGAAAACGTAATGAGGGCGATTGAGTTTTATATAGAGGAATATGAAAAACACACCCCCAACCCCTCTCAAGAGGGGAGTTAGCATGCGTTTATAATGAGGATTTGTTTTAATATTAATAATTGTAAAAAAGTAAAATTTCAAATAAGTAAAAAAATTAATACTTTCCCATATCATCTTCCTCTCTCGAGAGGACTAGGCTGGTGAAATGCTATTTTGGGATTTGAACAAATAATTTAAAATAAGTAAACAATTTTGAATTTTTCCTTATTCGAATTCCCCTCTTGAGAGGGGTTAGGGGTGTGTAACATTCAAAAAAAAGAAAAATAATCAGTAATCACAAAATGAAAAAAGTAGTATTCCTTACAGGAACCCGTGCAGATTTTGGTAAGATCAAATCATTGATTTCTATTTTAGAAAGCAACGGTAAGTTTGAGGTTTTTGTTTTTGTTACAGGAATGCATTTGCAACAAGAATATGGGTATACATTAATTGAAATTGAAAGATGTCAATTCAAGAACATTCATACTTTTGAGAATCATACCCATGAAACCACTATGGATTTGACGCTTGCCAAAACTATTGAAGGATTTTCGGCATACGTCAAATCGATTCAGCCAGATTTGATTATTGTTCACGGAGATAGAGTAGAAACCTTGGCAGGAGCCATTGTCGGTTCTTTAAATAATATTTTAGTAGCACATATCGAAGGTGGGGAGATTTCAGGAACTGTAGATGAGTTGATTCGGCATAGCGTTAGTAAATTGAGTCATATTCATTTTGTTTCTAATGAAAAAGCAGCCAAGAGATTGGTGCAAATGGGTGAAATGAAAGAATCTATTTTTACCATTGGATCACCGGATATAGACATTATGTTTTCGGACGATTTACCTGAATTAAGACAAGTGAAACAATATTATGAAATTCCTTTTGAGGACTATGCTATTGTAATGTTCCATCCAGTCACTACAGAAATTAGTCAGATGAAAAGTTATGTGACTAATTTTGTGAAAGTGTTACTTGATGATCATCATAATTATGTGGTTATTTTTCCTAATAATGACTTAGGTAGTCAAATGATTATTGAGGCATATGATGCATTAAAAGTACATTCGAGGTTTAGGATTTTCCCATCGCTTCGCTTCGAGTACTTTTTGACTTTATTAAAAAATAGTCAATTTATTATTGGAAATAGCAGCGCTGGAATTCGGGAAGCTCCTTATTATGGAATTCCAATTGTTAATATTGGAACAAGACAAAAAAACAGGGTCATAGATGCGGATATCGTTAATGTTGACTATGATATAGAGAGTATTATGAAGGGTTTAAATAACATTGATGAACATTCTGTTCAAGTCAATTCCGTTGATTTTGGAAAAGGGAATAGCGCATCTCTATTTTTAGATTTTATGAAGATGGATAGTATTTGGAATGTGGATAAACAAAAGCAATTTAGAGATAAATAGATGAAAAAATTAGGCGTAGTAATTACAGATGGAGTAGGTTTTAGAAATTTCATAATGAGTAATTTTATTACAGAGGCTTCAAACCAATTTGAAACCATTTTTATTTATTCGGGTTTACCCAAAACGGCTTTTGATGCCTTACCAGAAAATGTTGAAATCAAAGAATTGACGGTATTCAAAGAAGGAAAGACAACTTGGTTTTTTAGAAAATGGAAAGAGGTGGGGCATTTGCAAAAATTTCGCAATTTTTACGGAATGAAGGATAATTTGATTTCAGGCTATCCTAAGAGTAATTCGGCTAGAGCTATTCTGGTTAAAATCATTTACTTAATCACTCGATTTGTTCATTCCAGTAGAAGTATTTTAGGAATTGAAAAGTTACAGTTTTTGACTTTTGCAAATAATAAGGTGACCCAAGAATACATTGAATTACTCAAGAATGATTCTCCTTCACATGTCTTTTTTACCCATCAAAGACCTCCTTATTTAGCTCCTTTTTTATCTGCAACAATACAACTGAAAATTCCCGTTAGTAGTTTTATTTTCAGTTGGGATAATTTGACTTCAAAAGGGAGAATGTTGGGTACATTTGATTATTTTTTAGTTTGGAGTCAATTAATGAAAGAAGAACTGATGAGTTTTTATCCAAATGTAATAGAACAAAATATAAAAGTAGTAGGAACACCTCAGTTTGAACCCTATGTAATGCCAGAATACGAATCGGAAAAGAAGTTGTTTTTAGATAAATTTAAATTAGATATCAATACTAAAATCATCTGTTTTAGTTGCGCCGATGCTAGTATTGGTGCTAATGATCCCCTTGTGATTCGAACGATAGCACAAGCCATCCGTGACAAATCAATTGAAATGCCAGTTCAGCTTTTAGTAAGGACGTCACCTGCTGAAGGCCCTGAACGCTTTGGAACAGTCAAAAATGATTTCCCTGAGATTATTTGGAACTATCCAAAATGGATACTTACTAGAGAAAATCATGCCGAGAGTTGGTCACAAAGAATTCCTAGTAGAGAAGATATTCAAGATTTAAGAGCGATTTTAGAAAATGTTGATTTAAGTATTAATATGTGTTCAACTATGAGTTTGGATTTTATGCTGTTTGATAAGCCAGTGATTAATGCGGTTTTTGGTAATTTGAAAAATGGTTTATATAATGATCAACGTTTTTTACAGTATGGACATCTAAAAAAAGTAATTAGCAGTGGGGCTGTTAGCGTAGCTAATAATGAGTCCGAATTAATCCAACAAATCAATTTAGCTTTGAAAAAGCCAAATGATAAATCAACTCAAAGAAAGGCAATGGTTGATTTGCAAATCAGCGAACCTTTATTAGGAACAAGTAAAAGAATTGCAACGACTTTAGCGAATCTAGATGAATAGTAACCATAAAATAGCAGTAATATGTAACTATGAACTTCAGCCAGGACGGGTAGGAGGAATGGACTATTTTTTTTGGATGTTTGACCAAAAATGCAAAGAAAATAAGGTTGCCGTAGATTGGTTTTTTCCAAATAAAACGGAGCATGGCAATTACTCGCATTTGTCAATTTTCGCAAGTAATACACAAACTGTAGAATCTTTTTTTCTAGAATATTGCCAAAAAAATCAATCCAACTATAGTCATATTGTTACTCACTTTGTAGAATTATGTACGCCATTTTTTTATAAAATTAATCGATTTTCAAAGGCTAAAATTATAGCGGTTGATCATAATCCACGACCGTTAAAAGGGTATTCGTTAAAGAAGAAAGTAGAGAAAAAGATAAAAGGAATTCTGTATTCAAAATACATCCATTTATTTGTAGGAGTCTCCAAGGCTACTCAAAAGGCTTTGCTAGAAGATTTTGGTTTTCATCTAAAAAATAAAACCATTGTAGTTTTTAACGGAATAAATGTCGAACGATTTATTCAGAAAAAAGATTTCAGTTCTCATTCTAATTTTATTATAGCTTCTCACTTGAGAAAGGAAAAAGGCATTCAAGATGTAATTGAAGCCGTGAAAAATTTGAAAGAATATAGCTTTACCATTGATGTCTATGGTAAAGGGAACTATGAACTGACCTTAAAACAAATGGTACATGAGTATTCTCTAGGTGAAATAATTAGATTCAAAGGAAGTGTTGCTGACCTTTACGAAAGATATGCTCAGTATGATTATCTGATACACCCTTCACATGGTGAAACATTTTGCTATTCAGTTGTAGAAAGTCTGTTGAGTAATCTACCCGTGATAACCACTAGGAATCAGGGGAATGTTCTGGGGCTTGTCGAGGAAAATAAAAATGGTTTTTTGTTTGATGAAACGAATGTTACGGAATTAGAATTGGTCCTCAGGAATATTTTAAACAAAGAAAAAGCAATACAAGATATTGATGGAAAGTCCATTTCAAAAGATTTTTCATTAGAGAAAATGGTTGACAATCATTTTGCTTTAATACAAGAGAATAAGTTGTAATTTCGCGCCTTTAAATTGCTTAAATAAAATTATGTTTTTCAACTCCTTTGCATTTGCCCTTTTTTTACCGATTGTATTTATACTTTATTGGTTTGTATTTAATAGAAGCAAAAAGACTCAAAATTTAATTTTAATTCTAGCTAGTTATTATTTCTATTCTTGCTGGGATTGGCGATTCTTATTTCTATTAGTGTTCTCGACTTTTTTGGATTATTTTACGGGTTATAAAATTGAAAAAAGCACTAAAGAGCAATCAAGAAAATTCTGGTTTTGGTTGAGTATCATTGTTAACTTGGGGTTTTTAGGAGTATTCAAATATTACAACTTTTTTGCCGCTTCCTTTGCGGAATTATTGAATGGTGTTGGTCTGAAAACAAGTCCTTTTTTATTGGATGTGGTTTTGCCTGTTGGAATTTCATTTTATACTTTTCACGGATTGTCTTACGTCATAGATATCTATTACAAACGAATCAAAGCCGAATATAATTTTATCGATTATTCCTTGTTTGTGAGTTATTTTCCTTTGCTAGTTGCTGGTCCTATTGAGAGAGCGACGCATTTATTGCCACAAGTAAAAGTAAAACGAACCTTTAATTTTGAAAAAGCCCAACAAGGATTGTATCAATTGCTTTGGGGATTAGTAAAAAAAGTAGTCATTGCAGATACTTGTGCTACCTACGCTAATGCTATCTTTGACAATTATGAGAATATGAATTCGCTATCTCTGATTTTAGGAGCTATTTATTTTGCATTCCAAATTTACGGTGATTTTTCAGGCTATTCAGATATGGCATTAGGGATGTCTAAATTGTTTGGAATCGATTTATTAAAGAACTTTAATTATCCTTATTTCTCGAGAGACATAGCTGAGTTTTGGCGTCGTTGGCATATTTCGCTTTCTTCCTGGTTCAAAGATTATTTATATATTCCCCTTGGAGGAAGTAAGGGCTCTAAATTGAAACAAGTTCGTAATGTCTTCATCATTTTTGTAGTCAGCGGGTTTTGGCATGGAGCAAATTGGACTTATCTAGCTTGGGGGTTTATCAATGCGGTCTATTTTTTACCTTTATTATTGTTGAATCGGAATCGGAACAATATGGAAACGGTAGCTTTAAATTGGAATCTAGATTCCTTGCGAGTAGTAGGGCAAATTGTTATGACTTTTTTATTATCCTGTTTGGCTTGGGTGTTTTTCAGGGCTCCAACGATTACAGACGCCGTTATGTATTTAAAAAGAATTGTAACTAATGGTGCCTTTGCATCACAATACTTGAAGAACGAACGTTACAATTATGAATTGTTAATCATGGTATCGTTGTTTGTTTTAGTCGAATGGAACAATCGATTCAAAGAAGAGCCAATCTCCGGAAAATACAGTACAGTTAAATTGTCACTTTGTTTACTAGCGTTATTGACGTTGGGAACCTATTCGGATTATAAGGAATTTATATATTTTCAGTTTTGATACCAATAGATGAAATCATTTTTTAGAAGCATACTATTTCTTTTTGCTATAATGACAGTAATCATGCTGCTGTTGGACTTTTCATTTACTAAAGTGTATGAGAATGCACCACCAAGGACCAAATTTCAATATATAAGGAGTTTGAAGGATAAAAAAGTTGATTATTTGTTTTTAGGATCTTCAAGAGTTGAGAATGCAATTAACCCTAAATTAATCGAAGAAAAAACAGGTAAGTCAGCTGCTAATTTCGCTTTTCAGTCGTCAAAATTAAGTGATATCTACACGGTGCTACAATTGGTCAAGGCCTATAACATTACAACAGAGAAAATTTTTGTACAAGTTGATTATAATTTTAATGTTGAAGAAGGATATTCTAATGTCTTTCAGTATGAACTAATGCCATTTGTGAGAGAGAATGAAGTTACAAAAGAGTATTTCGACAGGAATTTTAAGACAGATAGAGTGATGTATTATTTTCCTTTTTATAGATATTTGAAATTTGAGACTAAAATTGGATTTAGGGAGTTTGTTTTGAATGTTTCAAAAGTTAAAACTAGAATAGTCACCAATCAAGGATTTGAACCTCTATTGGGTAATGCTGTAGATCAAAATTATTCTTTGCCCAGTACAACTAACTCTAGTAATATTTATTTGGAAAAAATTAATGCCTTTGCAAAAATAAATAATTTAACTGTTTTTTACTTTTGCGCTCCCTTTTGTCAATACTCGAAAAACAAAGTGTTTATAGAAAATTTAAATCATAAAATCCCTAACTTTTATGATTTTTCAAATGCGATAAAAGAGAATGAAAAATTTTTAAATTGTACTCATTTGAATCAAGATGGTGCCAATCTTTTTACCGAAATGATCATCAAAAAAATGCTACTTAATACTCCACAATGAAACATTTTATTTTCTTAGTTTTTAAGATATTTTCAATATCGATTTTGTTATTGATGATTTTAGACTTTGCTTTTACACAAGTATATATTCACTCTCAGGATAGAGGGAAAATAGACTATGTTTATAATTCTCCTCCTAGAAATTATGATGTCGTTATTCTGGGTTCTTCCCGTGCCAATAATCATTTTGTTCCTCAATTGTTTGAAGAGAAGGGATTGATAACGTTCAATTTCGGGATGAGCGGAGGTCATTTGTTTGAAGCCGATTTGTTATTGAAATTAATGGTAGAACGTAATTATAAAATTAAAAACGTAATCTTGGAAGCCGACTTGAATTTGTCAAATGATCATAGAGCAGAAGGTGTTTCTTCTAAGTTTTTACCTTATTTACATCATACGGATGCTATTAAAAATCATTTTTCCAATGAAGAAGATTTTAATTATTTGTACTATGTGCCTTTTTATCGATACGTTTTGTTTGATTCCCAAATAGGATTTAGAGAAACCATTAAAACGGCTCAGAAAGAGAAAAGTAGTCTTCTCAATAATGAAGGGTATTATCCTTTGTTGAAAAATAAAAAAGGGAGTATGAAAAATAATCTAACGAATTTGAACCCCTTGACTAAAAACAAATATTATGAGGATATCAAACTTATTTGTGCCGAAAACAATATTAATTTTATAGCCATAATGACACCTATGTGTGAAAATACCAAAGGGATTAATTATTTTGAAAAAGTTAAAAAAGCTTATCCTGAGATTCATAATTATGAAAATGTAGTTGTGGAAGATAAATACTTCTCATCTTGTGGACATATGAATGATACTGGAGCACGATTGTTTACGAATAAAGTGATTAAAGACTTTTTTTGATATTTGGGTCTCGACTATAGCCTGTCCTGAGCGATAGTCGAAGGACTCGACCTGGCAGAATAAATCTTGATTCAACAACGGTTGTCACAGCGAGGAGTAATTTTTATTCTAAAAAAAGCAATATAAAATGACGTTATTTGAATGTTTGCACTTCTAATTCCCCTCTTGAAATCGGAGATTCAACGATTCCAAAAACAAATATCAACTAGAGTTATAGGGGTTAGGGGGCATTTGAACAATAAAGTGTTAATGCAAGGATTCAATGGTGGTTGACTTATAATTTGTGATGAAAAATTTTAAGCCAGTATAAAGAACTCTAGTTTAAAGAGAGCTTCTCGATACAATTTTAAATAATAAAGCTTTCGCATAATCATATAAAATCACTACCATTGACGTTTTATTTAAAGTATAGAATAGGACTTAATTATTTTCTTTTTTGCTTGATCAAAAAAGAAACAAAAAAATCAAGTCTTCCGCCTCCTCGTCGGTCAAATTAGTTTTCGAATCCTAAAAGAAAAGAACTCGCTACGCTCAAACAGCTTTTCTTTTTACGGATTCTTCAAACATTTGACACTCGACTGCGGACGCTAAGGACGTTTGAATCTCGTTAATAATGAACAGCTACATCCAGCCCTTCGACTATCACTCAGGGCAGGCTATAGTAGAGTTGCGCATCAACATAAATATAATAACCCTATGAAAATAGCATTCTTAACACCTGAATATCCTCATCCCAAAACGGGAGCATCAGGCGGTATTGGTACTAGTATAAAAAATTTAGCTAAAGGACTTTTACAAGAAGGTTGTGAGGTACGAGTTTTGGTATACGGACAAAAGCAAGAAGGCATTTTTGATGATGAAGGAATCTGTGTTCAGCAAATAAAAAATGTAAAAGTAAAAGGATTATCTTGGTTTTTCACTAGAAAGAAAATAGAGAAAATCATCAATCAATTGGTTCTGTCTAATGATATTGATTTGGTTGAGGTTCCCGATTGGACGGGAATCAGCTCATTTATTAAAGCCAATTGTCCAATTGTAATGCGCCTAAATGGTTCAGATACTTATTTTTGTCATTTAGACGGGCGAGCCGTAAAATGGAAAAATAAATTTCATGAAAAAAAAGCACTTATAAATGCTGATGCATTACTATCGGTAAGTCAGTTTACTGCAGATATGACTAATGCAGTTTTTGGACTGAATAAAAAATTCACCATAATACCGAATTCTATAGATCTTAAATCTTTTGAAAGAGATCCGACTATAGAAGAAGCTATAGATACAGTATTGTATTTTGGGAGTTTGATACGGAAAAAAGGCTTATTAGAATTACCTCATATTTTTAATGAATTGGTAAAAATAAACCCGAAAGCGCAATTAATTTTAGTAGGGAAAGACGTGTCCGATATCATTACGGGTTCGAGTTCTACTTGGAAAATGATGCAAGCCCAGTTTTCTGAGGCAGCATCAAAACAAGTCAAATATGCAGGAAGTGTTCCTTATACTGAAATTCAAAATTATATCAATCAGGCTTCGGTCTGTGTTTTTCCGTCTTTTGCAGAGGCATTGCCTGTTTCTTGGATTGAAGCTATGGCGATGCAAAACGCTATTGTGGCTTCCAATGTGGGCTGGGCAAGTGAAGTTATTGATGATGAAGTGAATGGTTTTTTGGTTGATCCAAAAAATCATGTGGAATATGCTGCAAAAATTAATACATTGCTATCGAATAAGCAACTACGTGAAAACTTTGGAGAATCGGCTAGAGATAAGGTGATCCAGAAATTCAGTATTTCAGTAGTAGCAAAACAAAGTCTGGCATTTTATCAATCCTTAAAATCCTAAAAATTGATTTTTATTTATCATTCTAATACTAATATTGTAGCTGTGACCGACAGTCAAGGCGAATCGTTGTCTTGTCCTGTGTCTTCTACAATTGCAGAAGGGTTGAGGTTGTTAGCTCAAGATTTTAGAACTGAAAAATTAGTTTGGTGTCATATCGATTGTAAAAAAACGTTGAATGTAAATGCACTCGATACTCTTTTTCATCATGATAAAATGATGTTGTCCTATTGTCCGGATAACTCTAATTATTTTGGAGAGACTATCGGATATGTGGAGGAGTCCATATTTGTAAACGTGAATAAGAAAGTGAGTTTTCCAACTTGGCAAATGAGTAGTGCGGTGGGAATGATTCACGCCTCAGTTTTGAATGAAATTAAAGATTCTATTCCGTTCGATGCCCATTTTGATTATTATTTGTGCTCGTTATCCAAATTATGCATGCCTTTGGGTTTGTTGTGTTATTCGGAGCCAAAACTTTTAAAAAAGTCCACTTCTTATAAAGGGAATATAGCTTCAATTGGGACTATTTTTAAGTTTGTAAAACAACATTATAAAATACAATGGATATTTTTGTTAATGTTAAATCAATTGCTATACGAGAAGAAGTTTTCAGTTTTTCCATTTTTCTTTTCTCTTTGGTTTCAACCTAGAAAAGCTACTGCTATTAATTTAGAAAACATCAAGGTTCAATCATCAAAACAAGAGTTCCGACTAGAAACCATAGATGTAGTTATTCCAACTATTGGAAGAAAAAAATATTTGTATGATGTTTTGTGTGATTTAAAAAGACAAATACATCTACCCGTAAATGTCATTATTGTTGAACAGAACCCATTGGAAGATTCGGAATCCGAATTGGATTATTTGAAAACAGAGACTTGGCCATTTGCCATAAAACATACTTTTACCCATCAAGCAGGAGCTTGTAATGCAAGAAATTTAGCTTTAGCACAAGTAGAGAGTAATTGGGTTTTCTTGGCCGATGATGACATTCGATTTGAAAATGATTTTCTAGTAAATGCATTTGATAAAATAAAAGAACAAGGTGCTAAAGCGATTTCTTTCAGATGCTACCAAAAAAACGAAGTTTCCAAATGGAAGACTATTTTTCAATGGGGAAGTTTTGGTTCTGGCTGCAGTATAGTTTATACTCAAACTTTGAAAAATTGTAAGTTTGACATGGGGTATGAATTTGGATATGGAGAAGATAATGACTTTGGCATGCAAATACGCAATCTAGGAGAAGATGTTTTGTATTTGCCGGAACCTTCTATTTTACATTTAAAAGCTCCAATGGGTGGCTTTAGAACCAAACCTGTTTTGGATTGGTATAAGGATGCAATACAACCAAAACCTTCACCTACTGTAATGTTATATCAAATAAACCACAATTCAAAAAAACAAGTTTTAGGATACAAAACAATTTTGTTTTTGAAGTTTTATTTTAGACAAAAGGTTAAAAATCCGATTTTATACTGGAGGAATTTTGGTGCGCAATGGAATCAAAGTGTATTCTGGGCCAACCAATTAAATCAAAAAAAATGAAGTTCTCTTTAATTGTATGTACTTATATGCGTCCTGAGCCTTTGCTAAAACTATTGCAATCAGTTAAGGAGCAATCTTTATATCCCGATGAAATTTTAATAATTGACGGTTCTACGAATCAAGAGACAGAGAAAGTTTTACAACAACAATCTTTTCAAAATTTAGTATATTATTCGGTTCCCCCTGAAAATAGAGGTTTAACTAGACAAAGAAATTATGGTATTCAAAGGCTAGGTAAGGGCATAGATAATGTATGCTTTTTGGATGATGATATTGTTTTAGAAAGGGATTATTTTGAACAGTTGATGAGTACCTATCAAAAGTATCCTGATGCTTTAGGGGTCGGTGGGTATATTAATAGTGAAACCAAATGGGATTCTGTTGGCATAGATTATAAAGCAACAGTAAAGGAATTCTATTTTGATGGCTGGAAGCGAAAAGATGGTTCTCGATTTGTTCTTCGAAAAAAGTTAGGATTAGATAGCGATTGTCCTCCGGGTTACTCGTCTTTGTATTCTCATGGTAGGAGTGTTGGTTTTCTTCCTCCAAGCGGAAAAATTTATGAAGTAGAAATGATTATGGGAGGAGTGTCTTCCTTTAAAAAAGAAGTATTTGAAACACAACAATTTTCGACTTATTTTGAAGGTTATGGCCTGTATGAAGATGCTGATTTCTCATTGAGATTGGCGAAAAAAGGGAAGTTATATGTTAATACGGCTGCAAAGCTGAATCATTTTCACGATGCTTCAGGAAGGCCTAATCAATACCAATATGGTAAAATGGTCGTCCGAAATGGCTGGTATGTGTGGCGCGTAAAGAATCCAAATCCGAAGTTCAGTGACCAATTGAAGTGGCATTCGATTACCATACTCTTGGCAATGATTCGATTTAGCAATATATTTACGACTCATAAACGTAAAGAGGCTTTTACAGAAGCCTTAGGTAGAACTGTAGGTTGGTGGAGTTTGGGTTTTAATAAACCTTTGAATGTGAAAAGGAATTAAATTAAGGTATAAATAAAAAACATGGTAATCAATATACTAAATATTCCAAATTATTATACTTCATATTATTTACTTGGTTTAAGTCTAAAATATAAAATTCGATTTAAACAAGAAGAACAATTTATTAAGTTTAATAATAAACCTTTGCTGATATTTACTGTAAAAGGGAAGATCGGAGTTATAGATAATGATGATCCTTCATCTGTAGTTAATGAATTGTATGAATTATCGAGTTTGTATTTTGTAACCAATAAACTTAGAGATAATCAATCATATAATCAGTGTAAAGTTAAGTCGCTTTTTCCTCATTACCCTGTTAATATTTTGTTTTTATATCTGAAAACTTTTGGGGTTAATTTGTTTCGTTACTTGAAATTTAAAGATTTAATACGTGAAATATATATATACATAAGGAGACCATTTTACAAGAATCAAATAAAAATAAAAGTAAAAGATAATTATGTTTTTTTTTCAGCAAGACTTTGGAAAAAGGAAATAGAAGCCAATAGAATTAGATCGGAGTTTATCAAATTTTGTAAAAATGAAGATAGAATTAAATTTGAAGGTGGGTTTATGCCTAGGGTTGATGGTGATAGTTTAGGGTTTGAAAAAGATATTAATGGGAAGAGATATTCGGCTAGAAAATTTTCTAAACGAAGTTCGTGTTCTAAACTAGTATTAAATAATCCAGCAGTAGGTGGAGCAGTGAGCTGGAGATTAGCAGAGTATCTTAATCAAGGATTATTTGTTTTATCATTTCCTTTTAATATTGAATTACCAGAGGATTTTGTTAATAAAAAAAATATACATTTTATTGAATCCACTAATCAATATAAAAGTGTTTTTGATTTAATAATCGAAAATTCTACTTATCATGAAAAAGTTTCAAGCAATGGTAAGAAATATTTTGATGAATTTTGTGCTCCAGAAAAACAAGCACAATATATTGTCACGTCTATTTTAGGAATAGAATAACATTAAATTTATTTATGAAGTTCGCTATTATTACCCACGTTCCACATATACACGAGGAAAATCAATATTATGCTTACGCGCCCTATGTTCGCGAAATGAATATATGGGAAAAATATGTAGATGAAATTACTATAGTGGCTCCTTTGGTTAAAAAAGAAAGAACTGCAATTGAATGTGTCTATAAACATCCTATAATAAAATTAAAAGTAATTCCAGATTTTGATGTATTGTCAATAGTAGCTGTTTTAAAAACAGTTTTGAAATTACCTAAGTTGATTTGGATTATTTTCCAAACCATGCGTCAAACTGATCATATTCACTTACGCTGTCCTGGGAACGTGGGTTTATTAGCTTGTTTTGTCCAGATTTTATTTCCCAATAAAATTAAAACAGCCAAATATGCAGGAAATTGGGATCCTAAATCGAAACAACCTTGGAGTTATTGTATGCAGAAATGGATTTTGAATAACTCTTTTTTAACTCGTAATATGCAGGTGTTGGTATATGGAGAATGGCAGAATCAATCTAAAAACATAAAACCCTTTTTTACAGCAACTTATAGTGAACTCGAAAAAACAACCTTCGTTCCAAAAGAAAGTAAATCTAAAATTAATTTTGTTTTTGTGGGAACACTAGTAAAAGGGAAGAATCCATTGTACGCTATTCAGCTAGTAGAAAGACTTCATCGTAATGGGTATAACGTTTATTTGGATTTGTATGGAGAAGGTGTCGAAAGGAGTATTTTAGAAAAATACATTTCTGATCAACAATTAGATGAATTCATTCAGTTGAGAGGGAACCAAAAGAAAGAGGTACTGAAAACAGCCTATCAACAAAGTCATTTTGTAGTTTTGCCTTCTTTAAGTGAAGGATGGCCAAAGGCGATTGCGGAGGGGATGTTTTGGGGTTGTGTACCATTGGCAACTAATGTATCTTGCATTCCGAATATGTTAGAGGATGGAAGGAGAGGTGTTATCTTAAAAATGAACCTAGATTATGATTCACTTCAAGTAAAAACAGTTCTAGAAAACCAAAATATTTTTGATACTAAAAGTTGTAAAGCTTTGGAATGGTCGCAAAAATATACGCTTGAGATTTTTGAGAATGAAATTAAAAAAATAATTCATGCGGATTCTTCAACTAATTGATTCCTTGGAGGCAGGAGGCGCAGAGAGAATGGCTGTAAGTTATGCTAATGCGCTTTGTAGTCAAATTGAGTTTTCAGGACTTGTTACGACCCGTAAGGAAGGAGCTTTGGCTAGTCAGCTAGACGATGCAGCGAAGTATCTTTTTTTAAACAAAAAAAGTACATTTGATATTCCCGCTTTGTTTCGCTTACGAAAATTTGTAAAGAAAAATAGAATAACAGTAATTCATGCCCATAGTACTTCTTTTTTTATTGCGTTTATGTTGAAATTGATTTATCCATCCGTACAATTGATCTGGCATGATCATTATGGGAATAGCGATTTTTTGGAAAAAAGAAAAATAGCTGCGTTAAAAATTGGATGCTATTTTTTTGATGGAATTGTGGTGGTAAATGAAAAATTGAAAATTTGGGCTCAGAAAAAATTACATTTTAAAAACGTGATTTATATACCCAATTTTATTTCTATAAACAAAAGTATTGTAGTAAAGACCATCCTGAAAGGACCATCTGAGAAACGTATTATCTGTTTAGCTAATTTAAGAGAACAAAAAAATCATTATTTGATTATTGATGTTGCAATAAAAATGAAAAAGGATTATCCTGATTGGACTTTTCATTTAGTAGGTAAAGATTTTGAAGATAGTTATTCAAGTGAAATTAAAAGCTTGATAAGTGAAAATATGCTTCAGAATACTGTTTTTATTTATGGTACAAAGGAAGATATAGGGAATATTTTGTCACAATCAACCATTGCAATTCTTAGCTCAAAATCCGAAGGACTACCAGTTGTTTTGTTGGAATATGGATTGTATGAAAAACCAGTTGTTGTGACTGCAGTTGGTGAAATTTCCAAGCTAGTTCAAAATGGTAAGAATGGTTTTGTTGTGCCTTCTGACGATGTCGACTCTTTTTATACTGCTTTAGAGAGATTGGTTAATAATAGAGAATTAAGATACATTTATGGTCTTGCTCTTCATCAAACAATAAAAGAAGAATACTCGGAGAAAGCAGTAATCCATCAGTATTTAGAGTGGTTGAAAAAACAGGAGTTATGAAGAAAGAAGAATTACCGTATTTGTATTTGATATTAGCCCACTTTTTTATTGGGTTCTTAGTATATCTATTTCCTTTTATTTCAAAATTATACGGCTTTTTAGGATTTTTTTTAGGATTTTATTTGGTCATTAAAAAACAAAATAAAAATCATGAAGTATTGCTGGCCGCTGCTTATGTAACAGGAGGAGAAGTTTTTTTAAGGATGACAGGTGGTAATGTTTCTTATGAATTTTCTAAGTATGCAGTTATTGTTTTTATGCTTTTAGGGATGTATTATAAAGGATTTGCTAAAGGAGCTACTCCCTATTGGTTGTATCTACTTTTATTAGTGCCGAGTGTTATTATTTCTACTTTCGTTTTAGATTTTGATACGAATATAAGAACAACAATTGCATTCAATATTTCGGGTCCAGTTTGTTTAGGAATGGCTTCTTTGTATACTTTTAGGCGTAAAGTTACTTTAAAACAAGTCAATGATATACTTCTTGCTTTAGGACTACCTATAGTAACCTGTATGTCTTATTTAACGTTTTACACTCCTAATGTAAAAGAGGTGGTTACTAGTACACAATCTAATTTTGCTACCTCGGGAGGGTTTGGGCCCAATCAAGTAGCTACTTTTTTAGGTTTAGGAATGTTTATCTTTTTTTCTAGAATTATTTTAGAATCTAAGACTAAGTTTTTACTCATCATCAATTTGATTGTTGCCTTGAACATAACTTATCGGGGTATTATTACTTTTTCAAGAGGAGGAATGTTGACAGGGGGTCTTATGATTATTTTTCTTTTGGGTTTTATGTATTACAAAACTAATTTTAAAGGGAAAGTGAAATTAAATTACATTTTGAGTATTATGATTACTGCACTTGTATTTACTTGGGGATATTCTTCCTTACAAACAGGTGGGTTAATTGACAAGAGATATGCAAATCAAGATGCACAGGGAAGGGCCAAAGAGAGTAAGTTTACGGGGAGAGCTGATATAGCTTCGACGGAGATTGACATGTTTTTGGAAAATCCAATTTTTGGAGTTGGAGTTGCTAAAGGAGCAGAAATTAGAGAAGATCTCACTGGGAATTTTGCAGTTTCTCATGATGAGATCACCAGAATGTTAGCAGAGCACGGTTCCCTAGGAATTATAGCCATGCTTATTTTATTTTTCACACCACTGATTATGTACTTGGAGAATCAGTTTAATATGTACTTAATTTGTTTTGTTTTATTTTGGTTTTTAACCATTAACCATGCCGCTATGCGTACTGCAGTTCCTGCTTTTGTATATTCACTTTCATTGCTGAATGTTCAGTTAATTTCCCCTAAAACAAAAAATAAGGAGTAGTTCTTTATTTTTGAATTAAAAAAGACCCTTTTTGAGCCAATTACCTGTTCGAAATAGTTAAATTGCGTCTGTAACAAGTGAGTATATGGCTAATAATAAAATATATTTTGAAATATCTGAGAGAAAAATGATTCTTCTCCTTTTTGATGTTTTTTTTGTTTTATTAGTACTGTATTTAGTTGGGACCTTTTTTGATGTACAATATTTAAAAGAGGTGGTGTCGACTCAAAGTTGTGTTTTACTATTTGTAGTATACCTGATTTTCTTTGGGATTGTATTTGAAATGTATAATCTTCAGGTGGCTAGTAATGAGTTGCAAATATTGAAAAGTACTTTACTGACCGTTTCTTTTACTGTTTTGATATATTTGTTAACACCCGTTTTTTCTCCTGAACTCCCCAAGAATCGATTGCAAATACTCTCTTTCTATACAGTAGTTTTCTTGGTTTTAATGTCTTGGCGTTTTTTCTATGTGAAGTATTTGGCCTCTAATAGATTTTTGCAAAATGCATTACTGATTTGTGATGAAAATCAAGTTGCAGGATTAATACAAGGAATTGAAAATATAGATCCTCATTATAGAATTATAGCCTACGTAGCTGCAAGTTTTAATACTACTGAAGCTGACGTGGGGATTCCCTATATAGAGCGTGTTGAAGTTCGTGATTTGTTAAGTTTTGTGAAAAACAATTCCGTTTCGGAAGTCGTAATTGCTACTAAAATGACGGAAGGAGTTGATGCCGATTTATACCGTCAGCTAATAAAAGTATTAGAGTCGGGTAAAATAATTAGAGAGTATATCCAAGTATATGAGTCCAAAACACAGCGAATACCTGTACAGTATATCAATATGGATTTTTATCGATTCTTTCCTTTTAGTCGAAGTAATCAAAATAAATTGTACCTATCTGTAGTGCGCGTTATTGAATTAGCCATTTCTTTTATTGGAATCGCTATTGGAGCGTTATTATTACCATTGATTTGGATGTGCAATTTAATGGGGAATAAAGGTTCGTTATTTTATCATCAAGAACGAATAGGTAAAGATGGCATTCCTTTTAAGATATTGAAGTTGCGTACCATGGTTAAGAATGCTGAAAATAATAGAGCAGTATTTTCTACTCCAAATGACCGTCGGATAACCCGTTTTGGTAAATTCCTTAGAAAAACGAGAATTGATGAAATCCCACAATTTATCAATGTCATAAAAGGAGACATGGCACTTATAGGTCCAAGACCAGAACGTCCTGAGTTTGTCAATCAAATTGCTGCAAATATGCCCTTTTATGAAACGAGGCACATTATAAAGCCAGGGTTAACAGGATGGGCACAAGTCAATTATTCGTATGGTGAAAATATTGAGGATAGCCTAATTAAACTACAATATGATTTGTATTATATCAAACACAGAAGTTTTTATCTTGATTTGAATATTACTTTAAAAACGATTACTACAGTTCTATTTTACAGAGGACAATAGTTAGGATCTAAATAATTATCGGAACAGGTTTTCTATGATGCATAACTAGTTTAGTTAATAGATAACCATTTGTAAAAATCATTGGAAATACAATTAAGAAATGAATTTTGTTAATTAAAATGATTATGTAAATAATTAATAAAAACAAGTTTAATAAAGATAAATTATAAATCCATTTGCTTTTTGTTTTGGTGTAAAACCAAAAAGATATAATTAATAGAGGATTAAATAAAAGTACATTGTAGTTGTTTGCTAATTCTAAATGTCCTGAATAGAATCCTAGAAAAATAAAGAGAACTCCAATTAATCCCAATATTGAAAAGTAGATTTTATTGATGGTTTTGTTATTCAATAGAATGATAGATCCTAGAATTATAATAAAAGAATAATAGTTATTCCACCATGATGTAGGAGGTGCTTCATTGTATTCTAGAAGGGTTTTGGTTTCTTTCTGAACTAATTTTTGATTATTGAATTGCGCTAAATTTAGGTTTTCCATCAATTCTAATGGCAAAAATAAATGATTGCCTACTTCATCTACTTTAGTACCAAAAATGATACTAGTGCCTAATTTTTCGTAAAAATGGTGGTCAAAATAAGGATAAAGAATACTTCTGTAGGTAAGATTCGTATCTGTTTTTTTTATGATAGAAGTTTCTCCTAACGTTTTGTTGACGATATCCACTACCATTGAAGTACAGTTTTTATCGATAAATTTATAAGTATAGTAACTATCACCTGAAGCCAATGAAGTATTTAAATTGTCAAAAATTTTTTGTTTCAGGTTGTAAGGCAATTCTAGTTCTTGTTCGTAAACACTTCTTTTTTCATAAACATATTGTGAAATAAAATCAGTAAAATGATGCGTGATGGCAAAATACTGTAAATCTCCTTTTGCAAATTTGGCAACAAAGTTGGGGGTGTTAAAATCAAAAGCACCATAATTATACACGACATCAAGATTGTTCTCAATATCTGAAATCCGAATAGCAGTATGTCCAAATAAGGAATAAGATTCATTTCCTGTCCCGCAAGTTAAAATACTTACATTCGCATTTTGAGACAAAATAATGTTTTGACTAAAAGAATGAGATGAGATAAGACTGAAAATTAGGGTAAAAAAAAGGGTGATTTTGAAAATGTTGGTTTTCATTAGTGCTGTTTTTTTAATCAAAGACTTATTTATAGCTTGTTTTATCTTCGAAATTGTCCTAAATCTACTTTTAATGAGAAAATATTCGAGTACAAAGTTGTATTCTGATTGCCTAGATTAGTCAATGCATAATCAACTTGTATTCCTCGATATTTAAATCCTAATCCAATATTAGGTTGGAATTCTACTTTTTTACTGCTGTCTAATTGTTCTACATTTTGGAAATTCCCCACTCCTGCGCGAACAAATACTAAATCAGTATAGCCAAACTCAAACCCTATAGCAGGGTCAATACTAGCAAATTTTGTTGAGATGATATCATTAGTTTGAGTAAAACGCATATTTAAACTTGTCGCAGCCAAAAGACTGTAGTCATAGTGAAAAATAAACTTTTTAGAAAGTCCTAGTTGTAATTTTGGAGCTGTAATTTCAGTTGACTCAGGCAATTCTTGGTTTTGTCCCGCAACAGCATTGGATACTTTTTTATATTCTTTTTCATTTATATTCCAAACGTTGTAAGTCGTTGTAATATCCCTAGCCATAAATCCGAATTTCCAATTATTACGTTCAAATTGTAATCCAGCATCGAAACCAAACCCCCAAGCACTGGCAAATTTACCTATTACACGTCTAATGATTTTAGCATTTACTCCATATTGAAATCCTTTTATAGGCAATCGTCTTGCATAGGAAAAGGTGAATCCATAATCTGCAGTTGAGAAGAGACTAATCCTATTATAGTCAATGTTTCCTTGGCTATCAATTAATTCAGTAGTATTTAGAATGTCATCAACTCCAAAACGAATTAATGAAATTCCCCAAGCGCTGTTCTCGTCAATGGGACTAGCATAAGCAATATAATCGTACTGGGCTATGTTGGCAAAATAATTGGCATGCATCAAAGAGACTTGATGATCTTCTAAATTGACCAAACCAGCTGGATTCCAATAGCCAGAATTCACATCATTAGTTGATGAAACAACACTATTAGCCATTCCTAAAGCAGCAGCATCTACACCAATATTCATAAATTCGTTAGAGTATTTTCTAACGGTTTGACTATAATTTGAAGAGCAAATTAAAAACAAAATGAAACATTGAATTTTTTTCAACTGTATGGTTTTAAAATACAAAGGTTATTATTTTTTCCCAAAAATATAATTTTTTAATGAGCTTATTTCTGTTTGCAGGCAAATAAAAAAGAAAAGTAACAATAGTTGTTGAAAATCTATGGGGAAAAACATCAGTTTCGTTCTGTTATTATATTAAATTTGTGCGAACAGAAAAAAAGACAATTATGATTACTATCAAAAAACACATTCCGAATTTAATTACGTTATTGAATCTTTTTTCAGGTTGTATTGCTTTAGTATTTGCTACCCAATCTAATTTTGAATTTGCTTTTTACTTTGTTTGCTTAGGAATATTTTTTGATTTTTTTGATGGATTTTTTGCTCGTATGTTCAAAGTGTCTGGTCCTTTAGGATTGCAATTAGATTCTTTGGCTGATATGGTTACCAGTGGAGTTGTCCCAGGGTACGTTATGTTTTCAATGTTGTCTAATTCTCAAAATGAAATGACGGCCAACCCTCTTTTTGCTTATTTAGGTTTTATTGTAACCCTAGGCTCTTGTTATCGATTGGCTAAGTTTAATATTGATACACGTCAAACGGATTCGTTTATCGGATTACCTACTCCAGCTAATGCTTTGTTTATATTGAGTTTGCCTCTAGTCCTACAGTCCTCCAGTTCATTACTGACATTAGAAATTTTAACCAATCAATGGGTCCTTTTAAGCATAGTCTTAGGAAGTGCTTATATTCTTAATGCCGAAATACCATTGTTTTCGCTAAAATTAAAAAAGTTCAACTTAAAGGACAATCTAGTTCAAATCATTTTTCTGCTTTTTTCTTTTCTATTAGTGCTCTTTTTTCATTTTGCAGGGATACCATTATTGATACTTTTTTATGTATTGCTTTCTGTGGTGAATAATCAATGGGTTAAGAAGAAGTAGAAAGAATGAGAAAAAAAATGGTTCGCCGAAAGCCTGTTACGAGGAAGAAGAAAAAGTTATCTATTTTTTATAAAAACTTATTGCGACTTTCTGTCGTGATTTTTTCATGCGCTCTAATAATGGGGATTGTGTATCATTATCGGAATGGATTAGCCTATTATTTTAGTTTCAAAACAGATAAAGTATTAGAGGAAAATGCTGAAAATAAAAGACTTTCGGATATTCGAAATCATCAAGTTTTAGGAAAGCTAGAAGGTAAATCTATAGGAATTGACGTTTCTGAATATCAAGGGGACATACATTGGAATGAGTTAAAAACGATTGATAACGACTTTCCTATTCATTTTGTTTTTATTCGGGCTACGGTTGGTTGTGATCGGTTGGATAAAAGATTTAAAGACAATTGGACTGCAGCCAAAGAAAACAAGCTAATTCGTGGCGCCTACCATTATTACCGACCCAATGAAAATTCCTTAGAGCAAGCAGATTTGTTTATTAAAACAGTTCATTTGAAGAAAGGAGATTTACCTCCCGTGGTAGATATCGAAAGATTGTCTGAAAATCAATCTATGCAACGATTAAAACTAGGGTTAAGGCGCTGGTTAGAAAGAGTAGAGTCACATTATAAAGTAAGACCAATTATCTATACAGGTGAAAAATATTATGATGATTTCTTGAAAAAAGAATTCAGCGATTACCTGTTTTGGATTGCCAATTACAACTTTTACCGAGAAAAAATTGAAGACGATTGGCTCTTCTGGCAATTCACTGAAAAAGCTTCTGCTTCAGGAATAAAAGGTAGTGTGGATGTCAATATTTATAATGGCGATTTACAGCAGCTGCAGTTTATCACTGTGGACTAAAACAGAAAATAAAATATAGATAATCATTTGGGCGTGCCTCAACCTCCACTATCGTTCCTGTTGAGTCGGGCTATTCGTTGCAATCTTTTCTATACTACCGCTATCGCTCTAGTATAGAAAAGGATTTTCACTGCTATCCCTCACGCAAAAAGAGAAAAGAGAAAAGAGAAAAGAGAAAAGAGAAAAGAGAAAAGAGAAAAGAGAAAAATCAAGAGAACAAATGATAAAAAAAATCAGTTTTCATCTGTGTCTTTGCAATAGCGAATCCGTTTCATCTGTGTGCTGTTCTTTTAAAAATCGATTTTCTTTTTACGCAATTCAAAGTTTTGTCCAAGATAGACTCTACGCACCATTTCGTCCTCTACTAATTCTTCAGGAACTCCCGCTTTTAAAATCCCACCTTCAAACATTAAGTATGTTTTGTCGGTAATCGCTAGCGTTTCTTGAACGTTATGATCGGTAATAAGAATACCAATATTTTTGTTTTTCAATTGTGCTACAATTCGCTGAATATCTTCTACGGCCACTGGGTCAACTCCTGCAAATGGCTCATCTAGCAAGATGAATTTAGGGTCAGTAGCTAAACAACGAGCAATCTCTGTACGACGGCGCTCGCCACCTGATAGTAGATCCCCACGATTCGTGCGGATGTGTTCCAAACTAAACTCTTCAATCAAACTTTCCATTTTGGCAATCTGCGCCTCTTTAGACAGTTTTGTTAATTGTAAAACACTCAAAATGTTATCCTCTATACTCAATTTTCTGAAAACAGATGCTTCTTGAGCTAAATAACCAATACCATGTTGTGCACGTTTGTACATCGGATAGTCCGTAATATTCAAATCGTCAAGATAAATGTTTCCTGAATTGGGTTTAACCAATCCTACAATCATATAAAAAGAAGTGGTTTTTCCGGCTCCATTAGGGCCAAGAAGCCCCACGATTTCACCTTGATTCACTTCTACCGAAATGCCTTTTACAACACTACGTCCTTTATATGTTTTTATTAAATTATCAGCTCTTAAAATCATTTTTTTTCTTGTTGGGTAGCTATGCGGTCTTTGTTTATTTATACAAATAAACGAATAAACTACAGATTATAATCCTAATTTTTTGTTACGATTATTTTTTATTTTTATGAACAAATACCGATAGAAAGATACTCGCTTCGTAAATTAATAACATCGGAATAGCTACAATGGTTTGACTTACTACATCTGGAGGAGTAACAATTGCAGCAATAATTAGTACTAATACAATAGCATACTTACGATAGGTTCTTAAAAAGCTCGGAGTTACTAATCCAAGTTTGGTTAAGAAATAAATGATTATTGGTAACTCAAAAAATAATCCACTAGCAAGCACCGAGGTTTTCACCATTCCAATATAAGAGTTCAACGTAAATTGATTCAGTACAACGCTACTAACTGTAAAAGTAGCCACAAAATTAACTGACATAGGAATGACTATAAAATAACCAAATAGGACTCCCATAAAGAAAAGTAAGGAAGAGAAAAAGATGAATATTTTAGCATTCTTCTTTTCGTTTTGATAAAGCGCGGGGCTAATGAATTTCCATATTTCCCATAAAATGAATGGAAAAGCAAGGATGAATCCTGCTAAAAGACAGATCCAAATAAAAACATTTACTTGTCCTTCCATTTCTGTATTTTGGATAATGAAAGGCATTTCAGTAATACAGATACTTTCAGCAAAGCCTAATTGATGTGATAGGTCACACATATAGACGTAAGTGAAGAAAGTAGGTCTAGTAGGACCGAATATAATAGTGTCAAATAGGTAGTCGCTTATGAAATAAGTGAAAAAAGCCATTACAATAATGGCAATGGTACTTCTTACTAATAACCATCTTAAATCTTCAAGATGATCTAAGAAAGACATCTCGTTTAGGTTTTTCTTTGCCATTATATTATTCCTTCTTTTAAAATATCGTGTAAATGTAGCACTCCTTGGTATTCGTCATTATCAACAACGATCAATTGAGTGATTTTAAAATCTTCAAGTATGTTTAAAGCATCTACAACCATATCTGTAGAATGGATCACTTTAGGGTTTTTAGTCATTATGTCTTTCGCAGTCAAATCAGCAAATGAGTCTCTATCATTAAGCATTCTTCGGATATCACCATCAGTGATGATTCCAATAACCTTATTGTTCTCAACTACTGCAGTAACTCCAAGTCTTTTCTCTGAAATTTCAAAAATAACTTGCTTAATAGAATCATCATGAGCAACTATTGGTTTCAAAGTATGTTCAAGCATGTCACTTACTTTAAGAAGTAGTTTTTTACCTAGGGCACCTCCAGGGTGATAGACAGCAAAATCTTCAGGTTTGAAATCACGAATTTCCATTAAACAAACCGCCAATGCATCACCCATCACTAACTGAGCGGTAGTACTGTTTGTTGGCGCAAGGTTTATAGGGCAAGCTTCTTTGTCAACAGTAGTGTTCAAAACATAATCGGCTCCTTTGGCTAAAAATGAGGAAGTATTTCCTGTGATTGCAATTAAAGTATTTCCAAAACGTTTTAATAAAGGAACTAAAATTTTAATTTCAGGGCTGTTTCCACTTTTGGAAATACAGATGATTACATCATCATTTTGGATCATTCCTAAATCACCATGAATAGCTTCGGAGGCATGTAGGAATAGAGAAGGGGTTCCTGTGGAGTTAAAAGTAGCTACCATTTTTTGAGCAATAATCGCGCTTTTTCCAATTCCAGTAACGACTAATCTTCCTTTTGAGTTGTAAATAGCTTCTGTAGCTTTGTAAAAGTTATCGTCAAGAAAATCAGTAAGTTTTGCAATGGCATCACTTTCAGATAGAATGGTTTTTTTGGCAATTGCCAATATTTTTTCTTTAGTTATCAAAACAGAATAGTTAAAATTTGTGAGTGTGAAAGAAATGATTATCTTTATATGGTGCAAATTTATATAAAATACCAGATAATAAAGAATGAATTCAAACGAAATTGATATCCATAAAGAATTAAAAAAATATTTTGGTTTTAGCCAGTTCAAAGGCTTACAAGAACCAGTAATCAAAGGTTTACTCAATAAACAGAATACATTTGTAATTATGCCCACTGGTGGCGGTAAATCACTTTGTTACCAGCTCCCTGCTTTGATACAGGAAGGTACGGCTATTGTGGTCTCACCACTAATAGCCTTAATGAAAAATCAAGTTGATGCCATTCGTAGTTTGTCATCAGAGAGTGGGGTAGCGCATGTTTTAAATTCTTCATTGACCAAAACTGAGATAACCCAAGTTAAAAAAGATATAACATCTGGTCTAACAAAATTGCTTTATGTAGCTCCAGAATCTTTAACTAAAGAGGAAAATGTAGCATTTCTAAAAGGAGTAACTATTTCTTTTGTAGCGATTGATGAAGCACACTGTATCTCAGAATGGGGACATGATTTTAGACCAGAATACCGAAATTTAAAAAATATTATCAAACAAATAGGAGATGTGCCTGTTATAGGTCTTACGGCTACTGCCACTCCAAAAGTACAAGAAGACATTCTGAAAAATTTAGATATGTCCAATGCAACTACCTATAAAGCTTCTTTTAATAGACCCAACCTGTTTTACGAAGTGCGTACTAAAACAAAGAATGTAGAATCGGATATTATTCGATTTATTCGTCAACATAAAGGGAAATCAGGAGTTATATATTGTTTAAGTCGTAAAAAAGTAGAAGCCGTTGCCGAAGTTTTAAAGGTGAATGGTATTAGTGCTGTTCCTTATCATGCTGGATTAGATGCTAAAACAAGAGCCAGGCACCAAGATATGTTTTTGATGGAAGATGTTGATGTTGTGGTAGCCACAATTGCATTTGGAATGGGAATTGACAAACCGGATGTTCGTTTTGTTATTCACCATGATATTCCTAAATCTCTAGAAAGTTATTACCAAGAAACAGGTCGTGCTGGTCGTGATGGAGGTGAAGGACATTGCTTAGCGTACTATTCTTATAAAGATGTAGAGAAGTTAGAAAAATTTATGTCCGGAAAACCGGTGGCTGAACAAGAAATTGGTTTTGCTTTACTTCAAGAAGTAGTAGCGTATGCTGAAACTTCTATGTCAAGAAGGAAATTTCTATTGCATTATTTCGGGGAAGAGTTTGATGACGTAACAGGTGATGGTGCGGATATGGATGACAATGTTCGAAATCCAAAAGCAAAGGAAGAAGCCAAAGATCAAGTAGTTAAATTACTTGAAGTAGTTAGGGATACAAAACATATTTATAAATCCAAAGAAATAGTATTTACATTAATAGGAAGAGTTAATGCAATGATCAAAGCTCATCGTACAGATGTACAACCTTTCTTTGGTTGTGGTACAAAGTTTGACGAAAAATATTGGATGGCATTATTACGTCAAGTATTAGTCGCAGGCTATTTGGCTAAAGATATAGAGACCTATGGTATTGTAAAAATAAATGACAAAGGATTAGATTTTATTAAAAATCCGTCTTCGTTTATGATGTCTTATGATCATGAATATAATGAAACGGAAGATGAAGCAATTGTTTCAGCCTCAAAAGTCACTGCTGCCATTGATGAAAACTTGATGAGCATGCTTCGCGAATTACGAAAAAAAGAAGCTAAAAAAATTGGAGTCCCTCCTTTTGTCGTTTTTCAAGATCCATCTTTGGAAGATATGGCTTTGAAATATCCCATTTCAATCGAAGAATTGGTAAATATTCACGGTGTTGGAGAAGGAAAGGCCAAAAAATATGGTAAGGAATTTATCAATTTAATCAATAGATATGTAGAGGATAATGATATTATTCGTCCAGATGATTTAGTGGTAAAGTCAACAGGAACCAATTCAGTAAACAAATTATATATTATTCAGAATATTGATAGAAAATTGTCACTTGACGATATCGCCAAAGCAAAAGGTTTAACCATGGATGCTTTGATTAAAGAAATGGAGCAAATTGTTTATTCAGGGACTAAATTGAATATTAAATACTGGATTGACGACCTATTGGATGAAGATCAACAAGAAGAAATCCATGACTATTTCATGGAGTCAGAATCCGATAACATTGAAGGCGCCTTAAAGGAATTTGATGGAGACTATGATTTAGACGAATTACGTTTTATGCGTATCAAGTTTATAAGCGAAGTGGCTAATTAGGATTTAGTTTTCAGTCGCAGTTTTCAGTATGGCTTAAACTGCTTTTTTGTTTGTTAAGATAATAGTATAGTTCCTGTTTATGGAACTGAATACTAAAAACTGCGACTTTATGCTACTGCTCATACAGTTCAGCCCGATGTGGCTTCAATGCATCACGAACTTGCAACATATTTTCGTCGATTACAACCATAAAAGCAATGGCGTGCATTTCATTTTTGACTTCAAATCCAGTAATTTTCAAAGAGAGCTTTTCGATTTCAATATATTCTTTTAGATGGATTTCATGGTGTTCGGCTGTTTTTGCTCCAGCGGGACCTCGAAAATCCCAGATCATTTTTATTTTTCTTGACATAGATTTTATTTCAAATTTTAAAAAAGTAAAGGTACTAATACTCTTTTTATTAAAAAGAATGAAATTCGAATAAGTGTTATAGAATAAAAATTCAGTTCAATATATTACTTTTGTTCTTTGATGCGGTTTTCGAAAATCGGATAATTGGTATCAAAAAAATAATCTACCTATTAAAATGCCTCAAGAACTTCTCATACAAGTCACGCCCGAGATAGCCAGTAATGAATCTTTACTAAAAGATTTTATTGGTAAAAAAATAAAAGTAGCTGTAAATGAAATACAGCATGTTGTTATTTTAAAAAGATCTATTGATGCTCGTCAAAAAGTAATCAAAATTAATCTCAAAGTAGCTGTTTACCTTAAGGGAGAAACTTTTCAAGAAAATAAAATTGAATTGCCTGATTATCCTTCCGTGGTCAATTCCCAAGAAGTAATTGTTGTAGGAGCAGGACCTGCTGGTCTTTTTGCAGCTTTGCAATTGGTTGAACTAGGATTGAGGCCTATCGTGATAGAAAGAGGGAAAGATGTGAAAGGCAGAAGAAGAGATTTAAAAGCTATCAATAGAGATCATATAGTTGACGAAGATTCCAATTATTGTTTTGGTGAAGGTGGTGCAGGAACCTATTCGGACGGTAAATTATACACTCGTTCCAAAAAGCGGGGTGATGTTACTCGGATTCTTGAATTACTGGTGGCTTTTGGAGCAACTCCAGATATATTGGTAGAAGCACATCCGCATATTGGAACTAATAAGTTACCACAAATCATTCAAGACATTCGAGAAAAAATAATCGAATGTGGTGGAAAAGTGCTTTTCGGAACAAGAGTAATAGATGTTTTGACTAAAAATGATGAAATAGAAGGAGTCGTTACCCAAACTGGCGAAACGATTTTGGCTAATAAAATGATTTTAGCAACGGGTCATTCTGCACGTGATATTTTTGAATTATTAGATAGAAAAAAGATCTTCATTGAAGCTAAGCCTTTTGCCTTGGGTGTTCGTGCAGAGCATCCTCAATCTTTAATTGATCAAATTCAGTACAGTTGTGATTTTAGGGGCGAACTTTTACCGCCTGCTC
Source organism: Flavobacterium ovatum (assembly GCF_040703125.1). Classification (NCBI taxonomy): domain Bacteria; kingdom Pseudomonadati; phylum Bacteroidota; class Flavobacteriia; order Flavobacteriales; family Flavobacteriaceae; genus Flavobacterium; species Flavobacterium ovatum. The sequence goes on along the minus strand of NZ_CP160035.1, from coordinate 137,571 downwards.
CTTATAGTATTGTAAAACAAGTAGGAGGTAGGGGAATGTACTCGTTTTGTATGTGTCCTGGCGGAGTGATTGCGCCTTGTGCTACGAGTCCTGGAGAAGTCGTAACCAATGGTTGGTCTCCGTCCAAGCGGGATCAAGCTACAGCAAATTCTGGAATAGTCATCGAATTAAAGATGGAAGATTTTAAACCTTTTGCGAAATTTGGTGCATTGGCTGGAATGGAGTTTCAAAAAAGTATCGAACAAAAAGCATGGCATTTGGCAGGGGAAACTCAAAAGGTCCCTGCGCAACGCATGGTTGATTTTGTGCAAAATAAAGTTTCAAGTGAAATACCAAAGACTTCTTATGTTCCAGGAACCACTTCGGTTGAAATGGGACAAGTATTTCCAGGGTTTTTAAGTCAGATTTTAAGAGAAGGGTTCTCCGAATTTGGGAAATCCATGAAAGGCTATTTGACTAATGAAGCTATTCTTCATGCCCCAGAATCAAGAACTTCTTCTCCAGTAAGGATTCCTAGAGACGAAATCACATTGGAACACCTACATATAAAAGGATTGTATCCATGTGGAGAAGGTGCTGGTTATGCAGGAGGAATTATCTCTGCAGCAATTGATGGCGAAAAATGCGCTTTGATGATTGCTCAAAGTCTTAAAAAATAAGGTTCAAGGTTGATAATCCATTTAGTAATTCTGACGCTGTTACTTATCTTTTTGTATTTTTGTAATGCTAGAAATAATTATGATAGAAGAAAATGTAATATTAGTTAACGAAAAAGACGAGCAAATTGGTTTAATGCCTAAATTGGAAGCTCATGAAAAAGCGGTTTTACATCGTGCTTTTTCGGTTTTTGTTTTAAATAATAAAAACGAAATGATGCTTCAGCAAAGAGCATCGCATAAATACCATTCCCCGCTACTTTGGACAAATACTTGTTGTAGTCATCAGCGAGAAGGTGAAACAAATCTTCAAGCCGGAGGTCGAAGGTTATTTGAGGAAATGGGATTTCAAACGGAGTTAAAAGAATTATTCCATTTTATATACAAAGCCCCATTTGATAACGGATTGACGGAACATGAATTAGATCATGTGATGATTGGGTATTACAATGAAGTTCCAGTTGTTAATAAGGAAGAAGTACAAGATTGGAAATGGATGACGATTGAAGCTGTACAAACAGATATAGGATTGCATCCGGAGAGTTATACAGCATGGTTTAAGATTATTTTCGAACAATTTTATCATTTTATAGAAGAAAATAAAGTTTAAAAAAAAGCAAAGATTGTATTCTGATAAAATGGATATAAATGTATGTTATGTGAACGTAAAATAAATAAAGATAAAAATAGCAATATATGAAAGTAACGATCAGTAGAAAGGCACATTTCAATGCAGCGCACCGATTGTATCGCAAAGATTGGTCTTTCGAAAAGAATGATGCTATTTTTGGAAAATGTAATAACCCTAATTATCATGGACATAATTATGAGTTAATTGTGAGTGTGACAGGGGCAATTGATCCAGAAACAGGATTTGTTGTAGATGTTAAGATTTTGGCTGATATAATTAAAGAGGAAGTTGAAAACCCTTTTGATCACAAAAATTTAAACCTTGATGTTCCCGATTTTGAAAATTTAAATCCTACTGCAGAAAACATTGTAGTGGTGATTTGGAATAAAATTAGAAAAAGGATTCAACCTGATTTAGATTTAGAAATCGTTTTGTATGAAACTCCAAGGAATTTTGTAACCTATAAAGGAGAATAATGATTTTAAAAGTAGGTGATAAAGTGCCGGTGTTTAGTGCGAAGGATGTACGAGGGAACGTTTTTGAAAGTCAATCCATAATTGGTGAAAAACCAGTGGTAATTTATTTTTATCCAAAAGATGATACCGCTATATGTACTGCTCAAGCCTGCGGTTTTAGAGATAGCTATCAAGATTTTCAGGATTTAGGAGCAGAAGTTATCGGGATTAGTAGCGATGGACAGCAATCACATCAAGAATTTTCAACCAAACATAACCTTCCTTTTATATTGTTGTCTGACGAAGATCAAAAAATAAAAAATCAATTCGGTATTTCTTCACGGTTTTTCGGGATACTTTCGGCTAGAGTTACCTTTGTTGTAGATAAAGATGGAGTTGTACAAATGGTTTTTAATTCTATTTTTGGAAAAAATCACATAATTAAAGCATTAGAAAAAGTAAAAGAGCTAACCAAATAGGTTAAATAAGAATAGTATGAAGTTATATCCATTACAATTTGAACCCATCTTAAAAGAGAGGATCTGGGGAGGAGAGAAGTTGAAAACTGTCTTGAATAAATCAATTACTTCAGGTGTTACAGGGGAAAGTTGGGAATTGTCAGCTGTCAAAGGTGATGTAAGCGTTGTTTCGACTGGCGAATTAAAAGGGAAATCGCTTACAGAACTGATAGATGCAAGCCCAAACGAAATTTTAGGAACAGAAGTTTATAAAAGATTTGGTACAGATTTTCCTTTGTTGTTTAAATATCTAGATGCCAAACAAGATCTTTCGATACAAGTGCATCCAAATGATGCCTTAGCACAGGAAAGACATAACTCATTTGGGAAAACAGAGATGTGGTACATCATGCAAGTAGATAGTGATGCTCGTATAATTGTTGGGTTCAAAGAAGATTCAACTGCCAAGGAATATGTTCAGAATCTAGAAAACAAAACACTTTTGTCAATTCTAGATACTGTTGAGGTTAAAAAAGGTGATGTGTTTTTTCTAGAAACAGGTACGGTTCACGCCATTGGAGCAGGATTGGTAGTAGCTGAAATCCAACAAACCTCTGATATTACCTATCGTCTTTATGATTTTGACAGAGTAGATGCAGAAGGTAATACAAGACAATTGCATATCGATTTAGCGTTAGATGCGATAAACTATAACAAGGTCGATACTTATAAAGATTATACTGACAGAGTTAATGAGTCTAATAATATTGTAGACTGCAAGTATTTCACAACAAATTCAGTTCCGCTAGATGGTGAAATTACCATAAATAAAACAGGGGAAAGCTTTACAGTATATATGTGTATTGATGGAGAGTTTGAAATTATTGCTAACAATCAAAAGTATACCTTTAAAAAAGGAGATACTGTGCTTGTGCCTGCGGGTTTAAAAAGCTATGAACTAAGCGGAAAAGCTTCTCTTTTAGAAATTTACATTTCATAGTAAGGAATAGAAAGATTATGTGTATTTTTGCACACGCAAATTAAAATTAAAAAAAAATGGCAAACGTTAAGAATTTAAAAAAAGACATCAACTACGTTTTAGGTGATATTATTGAAGCAGTTTATTTATTCGAAATCTCTACTTCAGGAAAACCAACTGATGAAACGAACAATTTGATCGATGAAGCTATCGCTGCATTTGATGTTTTGATCGCAAAAGTGAACGCAAAGAACGTTGAAAATAAAAAAGCACATTTCAAACAAATCAATGTTGAATTGGAACAAACTGCAAATCAATTAATTGCAAAAATCAACGATTTGTAGTCAATAAAATTGCGGAATAGTGCAGATTTATTTTGGTAAATTCAAAATCATGTATATCTTTGCACCCGTAATGAGACGCCAGCGTAGCTCAGTTGGCTAGAGCAGCTGATTTGTAATCAGCAGGTCGTGGGTTCGAGTCCCTCCGCCGGCTCATCGCAAAACCATCTAACTTTTGTTAGGTGGTTTTTTTGTTTTAAGGCAGTTTCTATTGTAAGCATAAGGGCGCTTTTGTAAGTGCTATTTATATAGGATCCGTTATTTTAAAATTTATATAAAAATTTTTATCCGTTTTGTTGCATCTTTCAAAATGATGCTTATATTTGCACCCGAAATGAGACGCCAGCGTAGCTCAGTTGGCTAGAGCAGCTGATTTGTAATCAGCAGGTCGTGGGTTCGAGTCCCTCCGCCGGCTCATCGTAAAACCATCTAACTTTTGTTAGGTGGTTTTTTTGTTTTCAGGCTGTTCGGTTTGCTGCACTCCAGGAATGGCTAGAGATCAATTATCTTCCTTTGTTGTTTAATTTGCGGATCATAACGAAAACCTGTGGAGTGGAACAAATTAAGCATATATATTAGTTAGTCTAAACAGGAAGTATTCTATATTTCTAACTCCTCTGAATTTTGATCTGAATGCTTTTATTTTGGCATTGAATGATTCTGCAGAGGCATTAGTACTTCTATTGTCAAAATAATTTAATATGGTCTGATAATGATTTGTAATTGTACGAGAGATTGTGCCGAAAGATTTGAATCCGGATTGATCTACTTTTTCATGCCATTTGGCTAGTTTTGCAAACCCAATGATTTTGTCAGTTGTTTTTTCAAAGATAGTACGCAAATCTTGTGCTAAATCGTATGCTTTTAAAATGTCTGGATATAATTCAAACAATAAAGTGGCACGTTGCGTTTGGTTATGCGTCCATCTTGATTTGTTTTTGTATAAGAAATAACGACTTCTAGCGAGTAATTGCTTAAGTGTATCTCCATTTGAAAGTATTTGAGATTCGAAATTAGATTTGCTTTTTTTTGCTTTTTCAATAGCATTATTTTCTTGATCGATAGCTTCCCAACGATATTTAATCCTGATTTCCTGTAAAGCCTCTGTAGCTAGTTTTTGAACATGAAATCGATCTGTGACACGAGTTGCATTAGGAAAGCATTTTTTGGCAATCAAATTCATATTTCCCGCCATGTCTAAAGTTATTTCCTGAACTAGATTTCGTTGTTTAAGAGCGATTTTTTCTATAACTGCAATAACTGTATCGGCTTTAGTTCCTGCAATCATAGCTACAATAGTTCCCTTTCTCCCTTTTCCAGATTTGTTAGTTAAAATAGTATAGAGTTCGCCATTTGAAAGGGAGGTTTCATCTATTGACAGGTTCTTTCCAATGTTTTGCGGAAAAACAAGCCATTTTTTAGCATGTTTTATTTGATCCCAAGCTTTAAAATCACTTAAAAAGTCTTTGTATTGACATTGGAGGTTTCTACCAGAAACTCCATAGAAAGAAGCAATAGTATTACAATCATTTGGACTAGAATCTATTGATCTCTTTTAAAAAAGACGCAAACTCCTGTGTTACACGAGTTCCGTCTGCTACTAAATTCCAATCTCTAAAAACAACTTTACCAGTGTCTTCATTAAGCCATCTTCTACGAGTGATATGAAGATATACTTTATGACCGCGGATAGGGAAATCCTGGACTGTTATTTCATCGAAGAATCCTTTTGAACTTAATTTGTTTTGACGATATTCTTTTGGTAGTGAATTAATCTCTTTTAGATAAAGATGGAGTGCTTCATTTTCCTTTTTATAAGAAGTAAGTTCAAAATAGTTTATTATTATCTCAGGTAGTAATAATTTTAGGATCTCATTAAAAGAATCTTGCATTGGGAAAAGATTTTAAAATACAAATATCCTTATTTAAATATTTCCCCACAACTTTTTGTCTTGATCCTAATTTGCTTCGATTTAAAAGTTTTTAAAACTGTATTCGTTTATTTTTCTTGTCTAAAAATTTAATTGATCATCTATGTTTCAGATGAATGTTTCTTTTCTGGAGCAGCAAGATTGGTTTTCATCAGTAAGCATGGTCCCGCTATGCGCTATATCTGTTGTTTATGCTATCGCAACACAACAGGATGCCGCTTCTATCGGGGCTACGAGGTGGTTTTTTAGATTTTTTTGGAGTCATAGTATATAATGTATGCTATAAAGTACAGGTTTCAAACGAATCAATTCAGTGCTCCAGACAAAGAATGTTTGAATATCGTCTGTCTTTAGCCAGATGATTATAATAGGTGAAGAAGGGGCTTTAGCCGAAAATCATCTCCTACCTATATATAGATAAGTAAATTGGACAAGAGAAAATGCCTTTAGCTATCAACACTGGACTTGATAATAGGTAAAAAAGCCAACAAACCCAATCAAAACGTTTCGAAACGCTAGCTTCAAGATAAGAAATAACCATTTCGAAGTCCTGAGCCACCCATTATAAGGAACAAAACCCCCGAAAACAAGAATAGAGTAGTAGCCAATCACCACAAAACCCCCAAACAAAAGAATAGAGTAGGCCTTGGTTACCATAAAACCACGGAAAAATAACTCCAAATTCCCACAAACCTAAAAAACCACAAAACTCAAACCCCGCTTTTTCAGTCTATTAAAAAAAAGATTAAAAAAAGGTTATTAAAAAGTATTGATTAACGGTAGAGACTCACTACTTTTGCACCCGCAACAACGATTACGTTCACTGACAGACTGACAAGCAAATGATATATAAAGAAGAAAATTTCTTCAAAAAAAATATCAAATAAAGCTTGTGAGATTAGAATTTACGTTTTACATTTGCACCCCGCAAAACACGGAAAGTTCCTTGAGATACTGGTAAGAAAGAATAAAGAAATTAGGATTTAAATTCTAAAAAAAAACTTTAAATTTTTCTTGCGAGAAACAAAAGAGTTTTTTACTTTTGCACCCGCTTCGAGAAACATGTTTAACATGACAACGAAACGACAAACAAGATAAGAATACGTTCCTAGACATATTGAATTGACAGCCGCTTTAACAGAGATGTTAGAGCACAAGAATAAGAGTAATAGAATCGATAGATTCGAATAATAACCGATAGAAACTGAGTCGACAATTAATAGTTTGAATTTATTCAAACGCACAATATACGATGAAGAGTTTGATCCTGGCTCAGGATGAACGCTAGCGGCAGGCTTAACACATGCAAGTCGAGGGGTATAGGTTTTCGGACCTAGAGACCGGCGCACGGGTGCGTAACGCGTATGCAATCTACCTTTCACAGAGGGATAGCCCAGAGAAATTTGGATTAATACCTCATAGTATAATGACTCGGCATCGAGACATTATTAAAGTCACAACGGTGAAAGATGAGCATGCGTCCCATTAGTTAGTTGGTAAGGTAACGGCTTACCAAGACTACGATGGGTAGGGGTCCTGAGAGGGAGATCCCCCACACTGGTACTGAGACACGGACCAGACTCCTACGGGAGGCAGCAGTGAGGAATATTGGACAATGGGCGCAAGCCTGATCCAGCCATGCCGCGTGCAGGATGAAGCATCTATGGTGTGTAAACTGCTTTTGTACGAGAAGAAACACTAGTTCGTGAACTAGCTTGACGGTATCGTAAGAATAAGGACCGGCTAACTCCGTGCCAGCAGCCGCGGTAATACGGAGGGTCCAAGCGTTATCCGGAATCATTGGGTTTAAAGGGTCCGTAGGCGGCCTTATAAGTCAGTGGTGAAATCTCCCGGCTCAACCGGGAAATGGCCATTGATACTGTAGGGCTTGAATTATTAGGAAGTAACTAGAATATGTAGTGTAGCGGTGAAATGCTTAGAGATTACATGGAATACCAATTGCGAAGGCAGGTTACTACTAATATATTGACGCTGATGGACGAAAGCGTGGGTAGCGAACAGGATTAGATACCCTGGTAGTCCACGCCGTAAACGATGGATACTAGCTGTTGGAAGCAATTTCAGTGGCTAAGCGAAAGTGATAAGTATCCCACCTGGGGAGTACGAACGCAAGTTTGAAACTCAAAGGAATTGACGGGGGCCCGCACAAGCGGTGGAGCATGTGGTTTAATTCGATGATACGCGAGGAACCTTACCAAGGCTTAAATGTAGATTGACCGGTTTGGAAACAGACTTTTCGCAAGACAATTTACAAGGTGCTGCATGGTTGTCGTCAGCTCGTGCCGTGAGGTGTCAGGTTAAGTCCTATAACGAGCGCAACCCCTGTTGTTAGTTGCCAGCGAGTCATGTCGGGAACTCTAACAAGACTGCCAGTGTAAACTGTGAGGAAGGTGGGGATGACGTCAAATCATCACGGCCCTTACGCCTTGGGCTACACACGTGCTACAATGGACGGTACAGAGAGCAGCCACTATGCAAATAGGAGCGAATCTACAAAACCGTTCTCAGTTCGGATCGGAGTCTGCAACTCGACTCCGTGAAGCTGGAATCGCTAGTAATCGGATATCAGCCATGATCCGGTGAATACGTTCCCGGGCCTTGTACACACCGCCCGTCAAGCCATGGAAGCTGGGGGTGCCTGAAGTCGGTGACCGCAAGGAGCTGCCTAGGGTAAAACTGGTAACTAGGGCTAAGTCGTAACAAGGTAGCCGTACCGGAAGGTGCGGCTGGAACACCTCCTTTCTAGAGCCTTAGTGTTAGCTTATTTATAAGCACGGTAGGGAAAAAGACGAAGAATCTAAAGGATTTAGAATATTAAGAATTTATTACTCTTGCTGTTAATTTAAAAAAATTGAATAAAATTTAAGTTAAAGATAAACGATTTAAGATTGTTGATTAACGATTTTTGATTTCAGATTTAGATCTGCAATCGTTAATTTAAAATCATAAATCCCAAATCACCTTGTCTCGTAGCTCAGCTGGTTAGAGTACTACACTGATAATGTAGGGGTCGACAGTTCGAGTCTGTCCGAGACAACTAATTTAAAGTTATAAGTTATTAAATATAATTTATAAGTTTAAAAAAACTTAAAGGAAATTTTAGAAGTTGAGAATGTATGAGATATGAATTCATAACTCAAAACTAATAACTCATACTTAAAAAATGGGGAATTAGCTCAGCTGGCTAGAGCACCTGCCTTGCACGCAGGGGGTCAACGGTTCGACTCCGTTATTCTCCACTATCTATCTACGAAAGTAGAAAGAAAAAGTTCATTGACATATTGAGATAAGAAAAATATTAAAAGTAGAAAGCGTTTTTTACTAGTAATAGTAAAGAACAAACAAAAACGGTCTTAATTAATTTTAAGATTGGTACAATAAGCAAAATAAGGGCGTATGGGGGATGCCTTGGCTCTCAGAGGCGATGAAAGGCGTGATAAGCTGCGAAAAGCTACGGGGACGGGCACACACCGATTGATCCGTAGATACCTGAATGGGGCAACCCACTAGATTGAAGATCTAGTACACCGATAGGTGGGCAAACCCGCTGAACTGAAACATCTAAGTAGGCGGAGGAGAAGAAAACAAAAGTGATTCCGTAAGTAGTGGCGAGCGAACGCGGATTAGCCCAAACCAATGTTGTTACGGCAATGTTGGGGTTGTAGGACCACGACATTTTATGTATGAAGAATTAGAATTTACTGGAAAGTAAAGCCAAAGAAGGTGATAGCCCTGTATAAGTAATGAATATAATAGATAGTGGTATCCTGAGTAGGGCGGGACACGAGAAATCCTGTCTGAATTTGGCGGGACCATCCGCTAAGGCTAAATACTCCTGAGAGACCGATAGTGAACCAGTACCGTGAGGGAAAGGTGAAAAGAACCGTGAATAACGGAGTGAAATAGATCCTGAAACCATACGCTTACAAGCGGTCGGAGCCCTTTCGTGGGGTGACGGCGTGCCTTTTGCATAATGAGCCTACGAGTTAACGTTGCTGGCAAGGATAAGTGGTTAAGCCACGGATCCGTAGCGAAAGCGAGTCTGAATAGGGCGCTTTAGTCAGTAGTGTTAGACGCGAAACCGTGTGATCTACCCATGGACAGGTTGAAGCTTTGTTAACCCAAAGTGGAGGACCGAACCCGTTGACGTTGAAAAGTCTTGGGATGATCTGTGGGTAGGGGTGAAAGGCCAATCAAACTCGGAAATAGCTCGTACTCCCCGAAATGCATTTAGGTGCAGCGTTAGTTATAAAGTTATATAGAGGTAGAGCTACTGATTGGATGCGGGGGCTTCACCGCCTACCAATTCCTGACAAACTCCGAATGCTATATAATGTTCACTAACAGTGAGGGCTTGGGTGCTAAGGTCCAAGTCCGAGAGGGAAAGAACCCAGACCATCAGCTAAGGTCCCCAAATATATACTAAGTTGAAAGAACGAGGTTTGTCTGCATAGACAGCTAGGATGTTGGCTTGGAAGCAGCCATTCATTTAAAGAGTGCGTAACAGCTCACTAGTCGAGCGGACGAGCATGGATAATAATCGGGCATAAGTATATTACCGAAGCTATGGATTTACAATTTATTGTAAGTGGTAGGGGAGCATTCTAACAGGGTTGAAGGTGTATCGTAAGGTATGCTGGACTAGTTAGAAAAGAAAATGTAGGCATAAGTAACGATAATGCGGGCGAGAAACCCGCACACCGAAAGACTAAGGTTTCCACAGCTATGCTAATCAGCTGTGGGTTAGTCGGGACCTAAGGCGAACCCGAAAGGGACAGTCGATGGACAACGGGTTAATATTCCCGTACTACTGTTAACTGTGATGGGGTGACGGAGTGATGAAAGTGCCGCGAACTGACGGAATAGTTCGTTGAAGTACCTACCTATAAGCTGCGCAGGCAAATCCACGCGGCTTGGGGAAATACGATAGTACTCGGCGTCTTCGGACAAAGAGATAGTGCACCTAAGGGCTTCCAAGAAAAACCTCTAAACTTCAGGTTAATAGTACCCGTACCGCAAACCGACACAGGTAGTCGAGATGAGAATTCTAAGGTGCTCGAGAGATTCATGGCTAAGGAATTAGGCAAAATAGACCCGTAACTTCGGGAGAAGGGTCGCCAGCAGCAATGCTGGCCGCAGTGAAGAGGTCCAGGCGACTGTTTATCAAAAACACAGGGCTCTGCAAAATCGTAAGATGAAGTATAGGGCCTGACACCTGCCCGGTGCTGGAAGGTTAAGTGGAGATGTTATTCGCAAGAAGAAGCATTGAAATGAAGCCCCAGTAAACGGCGGCCGTAACTATAACGGTCCTAAGGTAGCGAAATTCCTTGTCGGGTAAGTTCCGACCTGCACGAATGGTGTAACGATCTGGACACTGTCTCAGCCATGAGCTCGGTGAAATTGTAGTAACGGTGAAGATGCCGTTTACCCGCAGTGGGACGAAAAGACCCTGTGCACCTTTACTATAGCTTAGTATTGACTTTGGACAAATGATGTGTAGGATAGGTTGGAGACTGTGAAGTGGCGTCGCTAGGCGTTGTGGAGTCATTGTTGAAATACAACCCTTTGTTTGTCTGAAGCCTAACTCCGCTATGCGGAGGACATTGCTTGGTGGGTAGTTTGACTGGGGTGGTCGCCTCCAAAAGAGTAACGGAGGCTTCTAAAGGTTCCCTCAGTACGCTTGGTAACCGTGCGTAGAGTGCAATGGCATAAGGGAGCTTGACTGAGAGACATACAGGTCGATCAGGTACGAAAGTAGAGCATAGTGATCCGGTGGTTCCGCATGGAAGGGCCATCGCTCAAAGGATAAAAGGTACGCCGGGGATAACAGGCTGATCTCCCCCAAGAGCTCATATCGACGGGGGGGTTTGGCACCTCGATGTCGGCTCGTCACATCCTGGGGCTGGAGAAGGTCCCAAGGGTTGGGCTGTTCGCCCATTAAAGTGGCACGCGAGCTGGGTTCAGAACGTCGTGAGACAGTTCGGTCTCTATCTACTGTGGGCGCAAGAAATTTGAATGGATCTGATTCTAGTACGAGAGGACCGAATTGGACAAACCTCTAGTGTATCTGTTGTCACGCCAGTGGCACCGCAGAGTAGCTACGTTTGGAAGGGATAAGCGCTGAAAGCATATAAGCGCGAAACCCACCATAAGATGAGATTTCTTTTAAGGATCGTGGGAGATGACCACGTTGATAGGCTATAGATGTAAAGGCAGTAATGTCATAGTCGAGTAGTACTAATAATCCGTAAGCTTATGTACACCCTTTCCAGTGCACGAAAGTGCACTGGGGAAACTTTCTAATAAATACTTTTTTCTTTATCTCAGTATGTTAAGATATTATGTAATGTTGATTAGCTAAAAGCTAGTTTACCCATTGCAAAACGACCTTAAGGTGGTTATTGCGGCGGGGCTCACCTCTTCCCATCCCGAACAGAGTAGTTAAGCCCGCCTGCGCAGATGGTACTGCAGTTATGTGGGAGAGTATGTCGTCGCCTTTCTTTATCCTGAATTTATTTCAGGATCTTTAAAAACCCTTATCCTAATCGGATAAGGGTTTTTTGCTTTATATCTGTTTTGATAAAAAACGAAGGCTTGTTGAGGAGATTATTTTAGTGGTTGGTGCACGATCATAACGAAAACCGGATGAAGAACAAAAGTTGGGGATTAGGCAAATAATTTAGTTAATCTAAAGAGAAAGAAATCCACTTTTCGTACTCCTCTAAATTGATTTCTGAATGCTTTTATTTTAGCATTAAAAGATTCTGCCGAAGCATTTGTACTTCTATTATCAAAGTAGTTTAAAATCGAATCATAGTTAATTTTAATAGTATTCATAATCTCTTTTAAAAAATCCGCAAACTCTTGAGTCACGCGGGTTCCTTGTGCTATAATATTCCAATCACGTTGAATTATTGCTTGAGATTCTTTATCTGTCCATCTTCGTCGTTTAATATATAAATAAACCAATTTACCTCTCAAAGGGAAATCTTGGATGGTGATCTCGTTTAAGAATCCTTTAGAGACTAGTTGACGATTGTTAAACTCTTTGGGAGGAGTATTTTTCTCTTCAAAAAACAAGTGCATTTTCTCTTGTTCGATTTTAGTACTTACTAAATCAAAGTGTTCTACTATTAATTCAGGAAGTATGAGTTTTAATAGTTCTATGTAATTTTCCAAAGCTTGATTTTTTTGGCGCTAAGTTATGAAATCTTCGATTCCTCCCCAACATTTGAGATTGACCCTTAAATTGTATACTTTTAAAATGTCGGGATATAATTCAAATAATAAAGCGGCACGTTGCGTTTGGTTTTGAGTCCATCTTGATTTGTTTTTGTGTAAGAAATAACGACTTCTGGCTAGTAATTGCTTAAGTGCATCTCGATTTGAAAGTATTTGAGATTCGAAATTTGCTTTGTCTTTTTTTTGCTTTTTCAATAGCATCATTTTCTTGATAGATAGCTGTCCAACGATATTTAATCCTGATTTCCTGTAAAGCCTCTGTAGCTAGTTTTTGAACATGAAATCGATCAGTAACACGAGTTACATTAGGAAAATATTTTTTGGCAATCAAATTCATATTTCCTGCCATGTCTAAAGTTATTTCCTGAACTAGATTTCGTTGTTTAAGAGCAATTTTCTCTACAACTGCAATAACTGTATCGGCTTTAGTTCCTGCAATCATAGCTACAATAGTTGCCTTTCTTCCTTTTCGAGATTTGTTAGTTACAATAGTATAGAGTTCGCCATTTGAAAGGGAGGTTTCGTCTATTGACAGGTTCTTTCCAATGTTTTTCGGAAAAACAAGCCATTTTTTAGCATGTTTTATTTGATCCCAAGCTTTAAAATCACTTAAAAAGTCTTTGTATTGGCATTGGAGGTTTCTACCAGAAACTCCATAGAAAGAAGCAATAGTGTTACAATCATTTGGACTAGAATCTATTGATCTCTTTTAAAAAAGACGCAAACTCCTGTGTTACACGAGTTCCGTCTGCTACTAAATTCCTCCCGATAGCTATCCTATCGTGTGGACACATTTCTGCAAATGGTCCATTCATCCATTGCATCTTTAAAATGTTTCAGACCAATCCATAATGTTGTAATCCCTGGATGTCTTTTGCTTTCATAGCCTTTCCAACCGCCAAGTCTAGCAATGCCCCATACGTATCGTTTTAAATCTTTTTGTTTATATGGGTTTTTCTGCTTCTCTGTTTTACCTTCTAAATGTTTTATTTGATGTTCTAAAAACTCTTCTTCCTCTTCTGTAAAACAACTGTTAGAACTTATTTCTAATTCTGGCTCAGCATATGCAAGTCGCATTAAAAATAGTTTGATAACCACTTCCATAATCAGTAAACTCAATTTTCTTACTGACCAAGCGTATTCTAATTCAGATGCTTCAATGTTAAAACCTTCTTTTTTTAGAATCTTAAAAACCTCTTCGATTGTCCATCTCCAACTACACCATTCTATGCAGTTTTTGGCAATTTCAACATTCTCGACATGCATGGTGGTTAGAAGCCTCCAGCATATTTTATCCTTTGCGTTATATCCGGTTTCGGAAGCTTCAATAAAGTATAATTTTAAACTTGGAGCTATGGTTTTACTTGCATTTGTTGGTCTTTTTAATTCAACTTCTTTGTACCTAATTTCAATGGTAGCATTTCGTTTCTTTCTTTTGGTTTGAGCACAGGCATCAATTTTAATTTGATAAGAACCTTGTACGGGTTCAGTAGCTACACTGCTAAATAAATTGGACTTGTCCTTTAATTTTCTGTCTGTTCTAGCTCTTACTAGAAGTTCTGTTGTGTCATCTGGAATTGTGGCAAACTGTTCGTAAATATCACCTTCTCTATCTTGCGCTATAACCATCGCAGGTACAACATCTTTTAGGGAATTTTGAGTGTTTTTAGACACCTCAAGCCATTTGTATGATTCTTTTTCTTCAATTGGTAATCTGTTATATCCTCTTTCAAATTTTGAACTAAACTTCAACGGCCTATTCCAAACTTTTATAGAAGCTTATCCGTAAGGAGTGCCATTTTGAGCATCAAAAACTAAGCTCGGGTTAAGAAAAAACCTAAACCTTGACTGTTTTTTGCATTGGTAGTTCCAATGAAGTCATCCTTATTTATCCTTCTGCTATGACTACTTAAATTTATTTCAGTAGTATCATGTATACAAACAACAAATTTGCCAGCGCAAGCTTTTCTGCAATTTGAAGACATATTTACAATAATATCATCTTCACTTACTCGTTCATTTTGTAAAAAACGATACATCCCTTTAGCGTCAGAATCCGTTGCGCTAAGCTGTCTTATCGAATGAATGCCCTTTCTAAATAAATCAGATAAAATCTTATTACCTCGATACAACAATCGCAAGTCATCTAAATCACTAAAATCTCTACCCATCTTTTTTAAGTAAAAATAATAAAAAGATGTGTCCACACGATAGGATAGCTATCGGGACTAAAACAATTTCCCCAGTGTCTTCATTAAGCCATCTTCTACGAGTGATATGAAGATATATTTTATGACCGCGGATAGGGAAATCCTGGACTGTTATTTCATCGAAGAATCCTTTTGAACTTAATTTGTTTTGACGATATTCTTTTGGTAGTGAATTAATCTCTTTTAAATATAAATTTAAAACTTCATCTTCTTTTTTATAAGAAGTCAATTCGAAATATTCGACAATAATTGCAGGTAAAAGTATCTTGATATTTTCTCTGTAGAAATCTTGCATTTCTATCTAATTTTAAAAATACAAATATCTCCTTTTTAATATTTCCCCACAACAATATGACTTGATCCGTTTTTTCTACGTTGTTATATGTCCGATTTTTTGTTAATTATATATGAAGTAGATCCTGATGTTTCTTTTTAGGAGCAGGTAGACTAGTTTTTATCAGTTAGCATTCCCGCTATTCGCTATAGGTGTTGTTATGCTATCGCAACACAACAAGGTGCCGCTGCTATAGGGGCTACTAGTGAGGATTGGGCATTTCTAGAAACATAGTGTTGGGTTATGGGGCGTAATATATAAGTTGTGTGTTATTAGATCTAATCAAAGAGCACTAATCAAAGCAATAAAGCTTGATTTAAGAATGCAGATAAATAGTGTTTGAATTGCGTCTGGCTTTAGCCAGATGATTATAGTAACTAGAGAATGGGCTTTAGCCTAAAATCAACTCCTACTTATATATAGATGTGTAAATCGGACAAGGGAAAATGCTTTTAGCAATCATATTGGTCTTGATTATTGGTAGAAAAGATAATAATTACAATCAAAGTGTTCTGCGGTTCTGGAAATAAAACCACAAGAAGCCAATTCAAACTTTGAAGCCACGACTTATAAAGAACAAAACCCCCGAGAACAAGAATAGAGTAGTATTCAATATCCACAAAACACCCTGCGTAATAATTCCAAAATCCTACAAACCTAAAAAACCACAAATCCCAAACCCCGCTTTTTCAGTCTATTAAAAAAAAGATTAAAAAAAGGCGTTTAAAAAGTATTGTTTAAGGGGGAAGACTCTGTACTTTTGCACCCGCAACAACGAATATGTTCACTGACACACTGGCAAGGATTACGAGATATAAAGGGGAAGAAATTCTTCAAAAAAAAATATCAAATAAAGCTTGTGAGGTTAAAGGAAACGAATTACATTTGCACCCCGCAAAACGATGAAAGTTCCTTGAGATACTGGTAAGAAAGAATAAAGAAATTAGGATTTAAATTCTAAAAAAAACTTTAAATTTTTCTTGCGAGAAACAAAAGAGTTTTTTACTTTTGCACCCGCTTCGAGAAACATGTTTAACATGACAACGAAACGACAAACAAGATAAGAATACGTTCCTAGACATATTGAATTGACAGCCGCTTTAACAGAGATGTTAGAGCACAAGAATAAGAGTAATAGAATCGATAGATTCGAATAATAACCGATAGAAACTGAGTCGACAATTAATAGTTTGAATTTATTCAAACGCACAATATACGATGAAGAGTTTGATCCTGGCTCAGGATGAACGCTAGCGGCAGGCTTAACACATGCAAGTCGAGGGGTATAGGTTTTCGGACCTAGAGACCGGCGCACGGGTGCGTAACGCGTATGCAATCTACCTTTCACAGAGGGATAGCCCAGAGAAATTTGGATTAATACCTCATAGTATAATGACTCGGCATCGAGACATTATTAAAGTCACAACGGTGAAAGATGAGCATGCGTCCCATTAGTTAGTTGGTAAGGTAACGGCTTACCAAGACTACGATGGGTAGGGGTCCTGAGAGGGAGATCCCCCACACTGGTACTGAGACACGGACCAGACTCCTACGGGAGGCAGCAGTGAGGAATATTGGACAATGGGCGCAAGCCTGATCCAGCCATGCCGCGTGCAGGATGAAGCATCTATGGTGTGTAAACTGCTTTTGTACGAGAAGAAACACTAGTTCGTGAACTAGCTTGACGGTATCGTAAGAATAAGGACCGGCTAACTCCGTGCCAGCAGCCGCGGTAATACGGAGGGTCCAAGCGTTATCCGGAATCATTGGGTTTAAAGGGTCCGTAGGCGGCCTTATAAGTCAGTGGTGAAATCTCCCGGCTCAACCGGGAAATGGCCATTGATACTGTAGGGCTTGAATTATTAGGAAGTAACTAGAATATGTAGTGTAGCGGTGAAATGCTTAGAGATTACATGGAATACCAATTGCGAAGGCAGGTTACTACTAATATATTGACGCTGATGGACGAAAGCGTGGGTAGCGAACAGGATTAGATACCCTGGTAGTCCACGCCGTAAACGATGGATACTAGCTGTTGGAAGCAATTTCAGTGGCTAAGCGAAAGTGATAAGTATCCCACCTGGGGAGTACGAACGCAAGTTTGAAACTCAAAGGAATTGACGGGGGCCCGCACAAGCGGTGGAGCATGTGGTTTAATTCGATGATACGCGAGGAACCTTACCAAGGCTTAAATGTAGATTGACCGGTTTGGAAACAGACTTTTCGCAAGACAATTTACAAGGTGCTGCATGGTTGTCGTCAGCTCGTGCCGTGAGGTGTCAGGTTAAGTCCTATAACGAGCGCAACCCCTGTTGTTAGTTGCCAGCGAGTCATGTCGGGAACTCTAACAAGACTGCCAGTGTAAACTGTGAGGAAGGTGGGGATGACGTCAAATCATCACGGCCCTTACGCCTTGGGCTACACACGTGCTACAATGGACGGTACAGAGAGCAGCCACTATGCAAATAGGAGCGAATCTACAAAACCGTTCTCAGTTCGGATCGGAGTCTGCAACTCGACTCCGTGAAGCTGGAATCGCTAGTAATCGGATATCAGCCATGATCCGGTGAATACGTTCCCGGGCCTTGTACACACCGCCCGTCAAGCCATGGAAGCTGGGGGTGCCTGAAGTCGGTGACCGCAAGGAGCTGCCTAGGGTAAAACTGGTAACTAGGGCTAAGTCGTAACAAGGTAGCCGTACCGGAAGGTGCGGCTGGAACACCTCCTTTCTAGAGCCTTAGTGTTAGCTTATTTATAAGCACGGTAGGGAAAAAGACGAAGAATCTAAAGGATTTAGAATATTAAGAATTTATTACTCTTGCTGTTAATTTAAAAAAATTGAATAAAATTTAAGTTAAAGATAAACGATTTAAGATTGTTGATTAACGATTTTTGATTTCAGATTTAGATCTGCAATCGTTAATTTAAAATCATAAATCCCAAATCACCTTGTCTCGTAGCTCAGCTGGTTAGAGTACTACACTGATAATGTAGGGGTCGACAGTTCGAGTCTGTCCGAGACAACTAATTTAAAGTTATAAGTTATTAAATATAATTTATAAGTTTAAAAAAACTTAAAGGAAATTTTAGAAGTTGAGAATGTATGAGATATGAATTCATAACTCAAAACTAATAACTCATACTTAAAAAATGGGGAATTAGCTCAGCTGGCTAGAGCACCTGCCTTGCACGCAGGGGGTCAACGGTTCGACTCCGTTATTCTCCACTATCTATCTACGAAAGTAGAAAGAAAAAGTTCATTGACATATTGAGATAAGAAAAATATTAAAAGTAGAAAGCGTTTTTTACTAGTAATAGTAAAGAACAAACAAAAACGGTCTTAATTAATTTTAAGATTGGTACAATAAGCAAAATAAGGGCGTATGGGGGATGCCTTGGCTCTCAGAGGCGATGAAAGGCGTGATAAGCTGCGAAAAGCTACGGGGACGGGCACACACCGATTGATCCGTAGATACCTGAATGGGGCAACCCACTAGATTGAAGATCTAGTACACCGATAGGTGGGCAAACCCGCTGAACTGAAACATCTAAGTAGGCGGAGGAGAAGAAAACAAAAGTGATTCCGTAAGTAGTGGCGAGCGAACGCGGATTAGCCCAAACCAATGTTGTTACGGCAATGTTGGGGTTGTAGGACCACGACATTTTATGTATGAAGAATTAGAATTTACTGGAAAGTAAAGCCAAAGAAGGTGATAGCCCTGTATAAGTAATGAATATAATAGATAGTGGTATCCTGAGTAGGGCGGGACACGAGAAATCCTGTCTGAATTTGGCGGGACCATCCGCTAAGGCTAAATACTCCTGAGAGACCGATAGTGAACCAGTACCGTGAGGGAAAGGTGAAAAGAACCGTGAATAACGGAGTGAAATAGATCCTGAAACCATACGCTTACAAGCGGTCGGAGCCCTTTCGTGGGGTGACGGCGTGCCTTTTGCATAATGAGCCTACGAGTTAACGTTGCTGGCAAGGATAAGTGGTTAAGCCACGGATCCGTAGCGAAAGCGAGTCTGAATAGGGCGCTTTAGTCAGTAGTGTTAGACGCGAAACCGTGTGATCTACCCATGGACAGGTTGAAGCTTTGTTAACCCAAAGTGGAGGACCGAACCCGTTGACGTTGAAAAGTCTTGGGATGATCTGTGGGTAGGGGTGAAAGGCCAATCAAACTCGGAAATAGCTCGTACTCCCCGAAATGCATTTAGGTGCAGCGTTAGTTATAAAGTTATATAGAGGTAGAGCTACTGATTGGATGCGGGGGCTTCACCGCCTACCAATTCCTGACAAACTCCGAATGCTATATAATGTTCACTAACAGTGAGGGCTTGGGTGCTAAGGTCCAAGTCCGAGAGGGAAAGAACCCAGACCATCAGCTAAGGTCCCCAAATATATACTAAGTTGAAAGAACGAGGTTTGTCTGCATAGACAGCTAGGATGTTGGCTTGGAAGCAGCCATTCATTTAAAGAGTGCGTAACAGCTCACTAGTCGAGCGGACGAGCATGGATAATAATCGGGCATAAGTATATTACCGAAGCTATGGATTTACAATTTATTGTAAGTGGTAGGGGAGCATTCTAACAGGGTTGAAGGTGTATCGTAAGGTATGCTGGACTAGTTAGAAAAGAAAATGTAGGCATAAGTAACGATAATGCGGGCGAGAAACCCGCACACCGAAAGACTAAGGTTTCCACAGCTATGCTAATCAGCTGTGGGTTAGTCGGGACCTAAGGCGAACCCGAAAGGGACAGTCGATGGACAACGGGTTAATATTCCCGTACTACTGTTAACTGTGATGGGGTGACGGAGTGATGAAAGTGCCGCGAACTGACGGAATAGTTCGTTGAAGTACCTACCTATAAGCTGCGCAGGCAAATCCACGCGGCTTGGGGAAATACGATAGTACTCGGCGTCTTCGGACAAAGAGATAGTGCACCTAAGGGCTTCCAAGAAAAACCTCTAAACTTCAGGTTAATAGTACCCGTACCGCAAACCGACACAGGTAGTCGAGATGAGAATTCTAAGGTGCTCGAGAGATTCATGGCTAAGGAATTAGGCAAAATAGACCCGTAACTTCGGGAGAAGGGTCGCCAGCAGCAATGCTGGCCGCAGTGAAGAGGTCCAGGCGACTGTTTATCAAAAACACAGGGCTCTGCAAAATCGTAAGATGAAGTATAGGGCCTGACACCTGCCCGGTGCTGGAAGGTTAAGTGGAGATGTTATTCGCAAGAAGAAGCATTGAAATGAAGCCCCAGTAAACGGCGGCCGTAACTATAACGGTCCTAAGGTAGCGAAATTCCTTGTCGGGTAAGTTCCGACCTGCACGAATGGTGTAACGATCTGGACACTGTCTCAGCCATGAGCTCGGTGAAATTGTAGTAACGGTGAAGATGCCGTTTACCCGCAGTGGGACGAAAAGACCCTGTGCACCTTTACTATAGCTTAGTATTGACTTTGGACAAATGATGTGTAGGATAGGTTGGAGACTGTGAAGTGGCGTCGCTAGGCGTTGTGGAGTCATTGTTGAAATACAACCCTTTGTTTGTCTGAAGCCTAACTCCGCTATGCGGAGGACATTGCTTGGTGGGTAGTTTGACTGGGGTGGTCGCCTCCAAAAGAGTAACGGAGGCTTCTAAAGGTTCCCTCAGTACGCTTGGTAACCGTGCGTAGAGTGCAATGGCATAAGGGAGCTTGACTGAGAGACATACAGGTCGATCAGGTACGAAAGTAGAGCATAGTGATCCGGTGGTTCCGCATGGAAGGGCCATCGCTCAAAGGATAAAAGGTACGCCGGGGATAACAGGCTGATCTCCCCCAAGAGCTCATATCGACGGGGGGGTTTGGCACCTCGATGTCGGCTCGTCACATCCTGGGGCTGGAGAAGGTCCCAAGGGTTGGGCTGTTCGCCCATTAAAGTGGCACGCGAGCTGGGTTCAGAACGTCGTGAGACAGTTCGGTCTCTATCTACTGTGGGCGCAAGAAATTTGAATGGATCTGATTCTAGTACGAGAGGACCGAATTGGACAAACCTCTAGTGTATCTGTTGTCACGCCAGTGGCACCGCAGAGTAGCTACGTTTGGAAGGGATAAGCGCTGAAAGCATATAAGCGCGAAACCCACCATAAGATGAGATTTCTTTTAAGGATCGTGGGAGATGACCACGTTGATAGGCTATAGATGTAAAGGCAGTAATGTCATAGTCGAGTAGTACTAATAATCCGTAAGCTTATGTACACCCTTTCCAGTGCACGAAAGTGCACTGGGGAAACTTTCTAATAAATACTTTTTTCTTTATCTCAGTATGTTAAGATATTATGTAATGTTGATTAGCTAAAAGCTAGTTTACCCATTGCAAAACGACCTTAAGGTGGTTATTGCGGCGGGGCTCACCTCTTCCCATCCCGAACAGAGTAGTTAAGCCCGCCTGCGCAGATGGTACTGCAGTTATGTGGGAGAGTATGTCGTCGCCTTTCTTTATCCTGAATTTATTTCAGGATCTTTAAAAACCCTTATCCTAATCGGATAAGGGTTTTTTGCTTTATATCTGTTTTGATAAAAAACGAAGGCTTGTTGGATCATAACGAAAACCTGTGGAGTGGAACAAATTAAGCATATATGAAGAAACATGTTATTTTTATGGATCATAACGAAAACCTGTGGAGTGGAACAAATTAAGCATATATTAGTTAGTCTAAACAGGAAGTATTCTATATTTCTAACTCCTCTGAATTTTGATCTGAATGCTTTTATTTTGGCATTGAATGATTCTGCAGAGGCATTAGTACTTCTATTGTCAAAATAATTTAATATGGTCTGATAATGATTTGTAATTGTACGAGAGATTGTGCCGAAAGATTTGAATCCGGATTGATCTACTTTTTCATGCCATTTGGCTAGTTTTGCAAACCCAATGATTTTGTCAGTTGTTTTTTCAAAGATAGTACGCAAATCTTGTGCTAAATCGTATGCTTTTAAAATGTCTGGATATAATTCAAACAATAAAGTGGCACGTTGCGTTTGGTTATGCGTCCATCTTGATTTGTTTTTGTATAAGAAATAACGACTTCTAGCGAGTAATTGCTTAAGTGTATCTCCATTTGAAAGTATTTGAGATTCGAAATTAGATTTGCTTTTTTTTGCTTTTTCAATAGCATTATTTTCTTGATCGATAGCTTCCCAACGATATTTAATCCTGATTTCCTGTAAAGCCTCTGTAGCTAGTTTTTGAACATGAAATCGATCTGTGACACGAGTTGCATTAGGAAAGCATTTTTTGGCAATCAAATTCATATTTCCCGCCATGTCTAAAGTTATTTCCTGAACTAGATTTCGTTGTTTAAGAGCGATTTTTTCTATAACTGCAATAACTGTATCGGCTTTAGTTCCTGCAATCATAGCTACAATAGTTCCCTTTCTCCCTTTTCCAGATTTGTTAGTTAAAATAGTATAGAGTTCGCCATTTGAAAGGGAGGTTTCATCTATTGACAGGTTCTTTCCAATGTTTTGCGGAAAAACAAGCCATTTTTTAGCATGTTTTATTTGATCCCAAGCTTTAAAATCACTTAAAAAGTCTTTGTATTGACATTGGAGGTTTCTACCAGAAACTCCATAGAAAGAAGCAATAGTATTACAATCATTTGGACTAGAATCTATTGATCTCTTTTAAAAAAGACGCAAACTCCTGTGTTACACGAGTTCCGTCTGCTACTAAATTCCAATCTCTAAAAACAACTTTACCAGTGTCTTCATTAAGCCATCTTCTACGAGTGATATGAAGATATACTTTATGACCGCGGATAGGGAAATCCTGGACTGTTATTTCATCGAAGAATCCTTTTGAACTTAATTTGTTTTGACGATATTCTTTTGGTAGTGAATTAATCTCTTTTAGATAAAGATGGAGTGCTTCATTTTCCTTTTTATAAGAAGTAAGTTCAAAATAGTTTATTATTATCTCAGGTAGTAATAATTTTAGGATCTCATTAAAAGAATCTTGCATTGGGAAAAGATTTTAAAATACAAATATCCTTATTTAAATATTTCCCCACAACTTTTTGTCTTGATCCATTTTTATTTAATAAAAAACTTCGTGTCTTTCTGTATGAAAAAAAATCTTCTTATCTTTTCGTCTAAGTTGCATCAATTAATGTAAATTTAGTAATTATATCACATATCTCGTTATGAAATTTAAAAGTATAAATCCTTATAACAATAAAGAAGTTGGTCAATATACGGTGTTAACTAAAACAGAATTAAATTATAAGTTGGATAAAAGCCTAAGTGCTTTTACATCTTGGCGAAAAGTTCCAATTAGTGAACGTTGTCAACTTATAAAAAGAGCGGGACAAGTGCTTCGTGATAATATAGAAGAATATGCTCAAATGATTACGATGGAAATGGGGAAGCCCATTGTGGAATCTAGATCTGAGATTTCCAAGTGTGCTTGGGTTTGTGATTATTACGGAGATAATGCGGATGCCTTTTTAGCGAATGAAATAAGAGATTCGGATGCTTCGAAAAGTTTTGTAAGACACGATCCAATTGGAGCTGTTCTGGCGATTATGCCATGGAACTTCCCTTTTTGGCAAGTATTTCGTTATGCTGCGCCGACGCTAACTGCTGGAAATGTAGGTTTGTTAAAACACGCGTCAAATGTACTAGGTTGTGGGGGATTAATAGAGGAAGTATTTACCAAAGCTGGTTTTCCTGCAGATGTATTTCAAAATTTAATCATTACTCACCAAGATATAGAAACGATTATTTCACATGATAGTGTTAAAGCAGTGACACTGACTGGAAGTGAAAAAGCAGGTTCTGCAGTAGCAGAAATAGCTGGTCGGTACCTTAAAAAAACAGTTCTAGAATTAGGGGGTAGCAATGCTTTTATTGTATGGGAAGATGCTGATATCGATAAAAGTGTTCAAATTGCTTTGACAGCCCGCATGCTCAATTGTGGACAAAGTTGTATTGCTGCTAAGCGATTTATTCTTGTGGAGGGTATCTACGAAGAATTTGTTCAGAAGTTTACGGAAGCAGTAAAAAGATTGAAAACAGGTGATCCCATGGATGATAATACTACCGCTGGTCCGCTTGCACGTGTTGATCTTGCCGAACAACTGGATAAACAGGTTAAGAATTCTATCAAACAAGGCGCTAAATTAATGTTGGGAGGAAGTCAAAATGGATGTTTCTATGAACCTACAGTTTTAATAGATGTTATTCCTGGAATGGATGTTTTTGATCAAGAAACCTTCGGTCCTCTGGCCGCAATGATAAAAGCGAAAGATATAACACATGCTTTCGAGCTTTCTGAGAATTCACAATATGGTTTGGGTGTTACCGTTTGTACACGAAACATCGATAAGGCAATTGCACTAGCCAATGAAGTGAGCGACGGTGCTTATTTTATAAATGAATTGGTTAAGTCTGACCCTCGACTGCCCTTTGGAGGCACAAAGAGATCTGGATATGGACGCGAATTGGGTAAAGATGGAATGATGGAATTTGTGAATAGGAAAACGGTTTATGTCAAATAGTAATAATTGTAAACATAACAAAAATTGTCCTCTGTGCTATAATATACATTTGGTTCTTGCCTTCAAAGTGATTTACTTCTAGAATTTTTTTTAAAAATTACATTAAGTTTTTTTTATAAAAAAAACCTGCTTGATTGAGCAGGTTAGAAAATGTAATTATTTGTTTTTATTTTTTATTTCGATAACATAATTGGTTAGTTTTTTGCCGTATAACGATTGACCTACTTTTTTGGACATTGTTTTTTGGATTGTATCTAAATATTTAAGATTTATATCATGAATCTCAGATAAAACAATGTACGGACTAGCCTCAGCGTCTTTATGGTTTAATGCAAAGTTTGCCGTATATAGGTATCTACGTTTGGTGTTTTGTTCAATTTTATTATTGATGCTGTCTAGTTTTGAGATATTTTGGAATTTAGTAGCATAAAATTTCGCTTCTATTAAGTCTAAATTTTCATCGTTAAATTTAGATGCTAGTTTTTTGTATTCCTCATATATTTCCTGGTTTTTGGAGCCAGTAATTTTTGCAGATGATAAGTAAGAATCTAATTCAGTTTGGATATTAATTTTGCCTGGTTCGGCAAAGAATAAGATATTATTATCAAGAGAGTTTGTAACACCTCTATCTAAATAGAGATACAACATTTCTGGAGAATCGATATTGATACTACTTTCAAAATTTGATTTACCATCTATGTTAATGGTGTCAATTATTACTAATGCGCTATCATTGTATCGTTGTATATAAAGTGTACCATTCTTTAGACCTTTAATGTTTCCTGTGATTTGTAAATTGTCACTGCTTTCTTTTTTAGCACAAGCTGCAAGAACTAGTACTGAGGTAATTGTTAATATTATTTTTTTCATGTATTGTATTTCTTCTAATTTTATTTTTTAATAAGTTTTTTTTTCCTTTTACTCTTTTAACCAAGAATTTTTCAATTTTTCTTTATTCGTATTTGTTGTTTTGAATGTTTCTCCGTCTTCGTAAGGTAGATTTACTTTTCCCGTTATGATTTGTTCTTTCCCATTACGTTTTATTTTTAAGGTAATAGTGTCGTTTTGTTCCCAGGTTTGACTTTTGTCTAGTAGGTCATAAATATTATCGAGGTTGTAGGCTGTGTTGTTTATACCTACTATAATGTCCTCTCCTCTAAGGTTTAACTTTGTAAAGAATTCATTTAATTCAATACCAGGAAGTACTATGATTTCTTTGGTTTCTGGAATTATATTGATATACGGGGATTGACCTTTCATGAATATTGGAGCCACTACTTTTTCGATTGTTGGAATAACTCCAACTCTGGATAAATAATCATTATAGGATATAGGAGTAGGACCTGATACATGCGTTTTCAAGAAATTACCAACTTCAGGATAGGTTAGTTCTGTAATTTTATCAAAAAGCTCGTCGTCGTTGAATGGCTTTGTAATACCGTATTCTTTAGATAATTTTTGCATTAAATCTAAAATTCCTCTTTCTCCATTGCTCTTTTCTCTTATAATAATATCTATACACATGGCTATAAGTGTCCCTTTTTCATAAACATTTAAGTATTGTTCTTTATATGGGCTTACAAGGACATTTGCACTCATGGTTGTAAATGGCATGTTGTCATTTAAAGTTTTAGCACGCTCTATTTTTTCGGCTATTCGGGAGAAAAACTCCTTTTCAGTAATTAAACCTTGATTGATTTGGAATAGATTAGCGAAATATTCCGTTACTCCTTCGTACATCCAGAGGTGCTGCGACATTTTTGGAGCATTATAATCAAAAAATTGAATTTCTTTTGAATGAATAGTTAAGGGGGTTACAATGTGAAAAAATTCATGTGAAACCACATCTTTCATTTGGTTAATTAATTGATCTACTGGCATAACTTCTGGAAATACCACTGTGGTAGAAGTAGGGTGTTCTAAAGCTCCAAAACCGTGTGCGTCTTTAGTTTTAATATCAGATAAATAAAGTAAAACAGAATATTTTTTAGTACTGTTTGTGTTACCTAAAAACTTTTTTTGAGCAGTCATCATGCTTTTCATGCTTGGCGTAATACTCTCTGCTGTTATTTTTCCAGTGGGAGAATAGACACTTATTAGTATTTCCATTCCATCCACAGTGAAAGTAGTGAAATTAGGTTTTGCATACATGATAGGATTTTCGACTAATTCTGAATATTTTGATGTAATGAAAGTATCACTAGTGTCACTAGCGTCTAGGTCTATCATTGAGGTTGATCCCCATAATTTTGCTGGGTGAGAAATTTGGATTCGATAAGGTGTAGTCATCAAATTTGAAAAATATCCAACAAAACAATGCGTGTTTAACATGATGTTTTTGTTTGCTAGAATATTTGAACCCGCCGGCGAAAATATGTCACCTTCTCCAAACTCAGTTCCTTCTTCAGTGTCAAAAGTATCGTTTACTAGATAGCTAATTTTAGTTAACGACTTTGCGTTTTTAATAGACCATGAATTGTCATCAGTTTTGGTAACAGCTAATTGATTTCCATTTTTATCATAAGCCTTAAATCCGTCAATATATTTCCCGTAATTATCGATAGAATAAGTGCCAGGGATTATTTTTGGTAAAGAAAAAACGATCTCTTCTATTGTTATTTTTGGAGGAGTAAGGGTTACTAATACTTTGTCATCTTTAATATCTTTAAGATTAATGTTGACTTGTATTTCTTGTTTTGAGTATTGATTAGTAATAGCAGTTTTACAACTCCAGAACAAAGTAGTAGCTGTAAGGATTAAGAATATTTTTTTCATTTTCAAGATATTTCTTTTACCAATAGTTAGGAATGTGTATTTTACTACTGGTTAAAAAAAAGCACTCCTGTTTGGAGTGCTTTGGCTAAAATTATTAATCTAATTTGTTTTTTATATAATATTTCCCATCCAAATCTTCGTCAAAATCATCAATTTTAATTTGTTTTGGTTTTGGTTTATTTGCAGTTGCTTTTTTCTTCCACATTTCAAATTTTTCAAGAGGCATCTTTTTCTTCATGATTTCCAAAACATCTTTTTCTTCTAGACCAAATTCCTTTTTGATAATTTCAAAAGGATTTTTCTCTTCTAGAGCTAATGTAACAAGTTTTTCTGTTTGTTCCCAGTTCAGTTCTTTGCGGCTACTCTTTTTCATCACGTGAAAATTAATTCAAATTGGTTTTTAATGATTATTTAGATTATTCTATTTATATACCAATATTAATGAAAATTATAATTGGTTGTAGTGAAACGATCATTTTTTTTATAAAAATTATTAGATTTTAGGTTATAGTTGGTCTTTTGGGCGTTTGTTTTTACTAAAACAGGATATTTTAAGTTTTTTTGTTGACATTCATCAATATGACAGCCATAATAATGAGTAGAATTCCCATCCATTGTGAAGGTACAACTTTTTCATTTAAAAGGAAATAAGCCATTAATACAGAAACGGGTAATTCTATAGAAGAGACAATACTTCCTAGGCCAATACCTGTAAGCGGAAAGCCTGCATTCATAAGTAGTGGCGGTATAATTGTACCAAAAAAAGATAATACTAAACCCCATTTAAAAAAAACATTAAATTGGAAGGATGTATTTTGATTATAAAGCGCGAATACAAATATGATTACTGCGCCTCCAAGAAGCATATATAAACTGCGTTGCACTGTTGAAATAGAAGTGGCAACACTATTGGCGGTAAACATTGTTATAGTAAATGAGGTAGCTGCTAGTAATCCAAAAACTATCCCTATCCAATTGAGTGCTATTGATGTATTTATTAGATTTGTGGCTAATAGTGTTCCTAATAAAACTATTAAAACTGAGATTGTTCTTTTAGGAGAAGGAAGTTTTTTTGTCAAAATCATTTCTAAAATAACACCCATCCATACCGTTTGCATTAATAGAATAATTCCAATCGAAACAGGTACATATTTGACTGATAGGTAATAAAAGATGGTTGTAAACCCCATGGAAGTTCCCGCTAACATTAATTGGAAAATGTTTTTCTTGGATGTTTTTAAAGTTTGATTTTTATTTCTGCTTTTTTGAAACCCATTAATTAAAAGTAATCCTATGATTCCTAAAATGAATTGAGATGTAGTAATTTCTGCGGTGGTGTATCCTTCTTGGTAAGCCATTTTAACAAATGTGGCTAGAACACCATAGCTTATGGCTCCAGATCCAACTAAGAAAACCCCTTTTAATACACTATTTTTAAACATTTTTATTTTAATTACAGGGTAAAGATAGGGGTTTTGTTATTAGGTTAACAATCGTTTTTTTTTTAGAATATACCGTTCAATGGTTTGTTTTTAATACCAATTTTCGTGTAATCAAAATTCAGTTTTTGTTGTAAAATAGAAGCATAAACACTTCTAAAGTCAATTTCATATTTTAAATCTCCATTATCTAAATCGGTTAGGTTAGGATTATTTCCAAGCACATTTCCTTTATTATTACCGCCAATGATAAACATTGGAGCTGCTTTTCCGTGATCTGTTCCATTTTTGTTGTCTTTAACACGGCGACCAAATTCAGAAAACACTACTACAGTCACATTTTGGAGTAAATTAGCTTGCTTTAAATCTTCGTAAAAACTATAAATAGAATCATTCAACTCCGTGAGTTTATTTTTATGTGTAGGCAATTGATTGTCATGTGTGTCAAAACCGTTTAGAGAAGTATAATATACTTTCGAATTTAAGTTTCCTTTTACTAAACGAGCAATCCATTCTAGATTTTTACCTAAACCTGATTTCGGATAACTAGCTTCTGTGGTTGATTTAGCTAATGCTTTTTGAATTTCATCAGAACCTTCAATTACGGAGTCGGCAATTTTTCGAACAAAATCTAAAGAAGGATTTTTTGATAATTGAGCATTATCTTCTTTGTCTTTTTTGATTTTAAATCGAGTAGGGTCTTTTACGGTTATAGAATTTGGTTCTTTACCTTTTAACGATAAATTGTCTGTGCTGTCAATATTTATCCCGGCAATAGGGTTGTGTTCTTTACACTGTAAGTCTAAATAACGGCCGAGCCAACCTTCATTGATGTATTGATTTGAAGATGAGGCAGTTTGCCATATTTCTTGAGAGCGAAAGTGAGAACGATTGGGTTCTGGATACCCTACATTTTGCAATACTGATAAATCTCCGTTTTGTTGCATTTGAGCAAATCCTTTTAATGCAGGATGAAATGCCATTCCCTTATTACCACCCACAACTTCATCTTTTGAAAGGGCAATTTTTGGACGTAAAAAATAATAGTTAGGATCTTCAAACGGTATAAAAGTGTTCAGCCCGTCATTTCCTCCATTTAGTTGTACAAAAACCACACTTTGGTCTCCAATAATTAAGTTTTGTTGCGTGCCAAAAGCATGTAGAAAATCAGGTAGGAGCAATGAACCACCAGTGAAAGTTCCCGTTAAGGCTAAAAAATTTCTTCTGTTCATGATGATGGTTTTAAATTAATTGAAATTCAGGTAGTTTTATCATGGTATTGAATAATCTCAAAACGGCTTGATCTGCATTTTTTGCATTTTCATCAAAATCATATTTTAGAATAGATTCAAAATCTTTTTGAGTGTTTTCTTCCACTTGAAACAAAAGTCTATCAGACAACTGACTTATAATTTGCTTGTTGTTGCCTTTATTCCAGTCTAGACGAACCTGTTGCTCTTTGGTTTTCGAACTATCCATTTTAGAATTGTCTTTTAATATTTTCTGATTCAATACTTTTCCATTAGTTAACATGTACGACAGATTGTTGCGTTGCAAATAAACTTGTGAAGTAAGCCATGATCTTCCGCCATCCCATCCTTTTACATTGGGTTGATTGAATAAATCCATATTTTGTTGCCTTAGGAAAAAAGCTAAAAAATTATTGTTTTTTATTTCGATGTTTAACTCAGAAATTAATTGTAAACTGTATTCTAATGGGTTCTTAATTTTGGAACCCGCTGTGTTTTTATCAAACTCTTCTGTGAAAATTTTCATCAATAAAGGTTTGATTTCAAAATCTACCGACCTGAAATAATCTCCATAATAAGTAACTAGTTTTTCACTTGGTTCATCGTAAATAAACCATTTTAGTATTTTGCGTGTTGCAAAATAAGGCATGCTTTTTTGTTTGAAAATGATGTCGACCATCTCGTCAATTTTAAAAACTCCCTTTTGACCAAAGTAAGTGATTGGATCATTGTCCATTTCGGGTTTGCGATAGACTGCTTTTTGTTCTCCAACATTCAATCCTGCCAATCCTTTTGCTCCGTTTTGGACGTCTTCTTCGGTGTAATTACCAATTCCAATGGTGAAAAGCTCTAACAATTCCCGACTCAAGTTCTCGTTTATTTTTCCTTTTTTATTGTCGGTATTGTCTAAGTAACGTACCACAGCATTGGACTGTACAATTTGCTTAGTCAACTCTCTAAAATTACCAAAAGCATTTTCTCGAATGATTTGATTGTGTTGAAAAACCCAATAATTAACTTTTACTTTTTGATACGTGGCAACATAATGATTTTGCCAAAAGCAAACCATTTTTTCTTTTAAAGGAAATTCATCAGTCATCATTTTATTAATCCACCAAGATTTCATCGCGGTGTTGGTATCGATGCCTTCTTTTTGGATTTCTCTTAATACTTCTGGACCTCCATCTTTAGCTTTTTTACGTAATTCTCGTAAATCTGTATAGCTTTTCGGACTACTGTCTAGAAGGCTTGGAATGGATTTGTCGAACGGTACTTGGAAAGATTGCTCCAAGAACTGTTTGATTCCTGATTTTTCAATTGCGAGAGCTTGTTTGTTGGAAAAACCTAAGCGTAGCGACCAAAGTGAATTACGATTCATAATTGTTTTAGATTTCAGGTTAATAGTTCTGTTTTAATAAAAAAAATGAAATCGTCTTTTTTATAGAACAGTTTGGTTAATTGGTTGCTTTATAGGATGCTGAAATATAAAAAAGGTTTAATCAATGGAATTGTTTTTTATGATGCCACTTAAATGTACCCGTAGTGCTTCAACCGAAATGTTAATCTCCCAAAAGGAAAGTCCCAATGAAATTAAAAGTCCTAATAAACTAAATCCGAAAAAGTAGAGCGCTGTTTCTTGTTGATTAATAAATAAAAGTAACATTGCAAATACAGATAAAAATAAACTGCATACACCAAATAACTGCATATAACGAATAAGTGTTAATCGTAAATTAAGGTTTTTTATTTCTAATAAAATGGTGTTACTCTCTTCTTTCTCATAGGTGTCTTTAAGGCTTCTTATAATGGTAGCAACAGTTAGAAAGCGATTAGTATACGCTAATAGTATTAAGGAAGTGGCAGAGAATAATAGGGCAGGAGTTTCTATTTGTAAGTTCATTTATTGAATGTTTTATAATTATCAAAGTTCGTAATTCTTGGGTAAAAATCACGGTTTATATAAAATAAAAAAAGCTGCAGGTACTAACTTTACAGCTTTTAGAATAAATTTAAATTATTTTTTATTTCGATATTTTTAATATAAAACTTTAGTACTGACTACTTTTTTATTCTGTAATACTGTTTTTATAAATATGGGTTGGTGATTTGAAGCCAGATCAGGTATTAATAATTCAGTATCGTTGATATTGATTTTTTGATAAATTTCTCTTCCTGATACATCATAAATAAGTACTTTGTCTCTTGTTTCAACTGTAGAAATAATGTTTATCTGTTTGTTTTTACTAGAAACTAAAACGGTATCTTGTTGGGTACTGAAATCTTTGGTTCCCAAGCTTTTATTTGTATATAACAAAACAAAACGGTCATTAAATGTTCCTGTAGCTGTTGTGAAAATGTAATTCCCTTTTTTTAAATTAAAAATGGGAGTATTAAGTTGCCGTCTACCAAGGTTCAGTTGTAGATATTGATCTCAATTCACAGCCAAACTCGTTGTTGAGTTATCATTTGAATTACTTGCATTTCCTTGTGAAACATTGAGTAGAGGAGAAGCACAACCGTCACATAATTTAGGATTGTAAGCTGTAATATATACAATATTTCCTAAAATCACATCGGGACTACTCACCATATTAGCTGCTACAGTAAGCAAAATATCTCCAAGTTCAAATGAATCAAAATGTCCTCCTGAATTTGTTAATTTTATTGTGTTGCCAGAGCCAGTTGTTAAACTCAATTGGCTCCACCGGGAGTCACTTTTTGATGCAATTCCTTTAATTTCAGCATAGGCACCAACGGTAATAGTAACTCGTAATGAGTTTTCAACTATAGTTCCGTTACCATAATTACCAACATTAACAGTCAACGTTCCTGTAGAGCCTTGTAACACACTTGCAGGACTCATTAATATTCCAATTCCTGGATCTGCGTTGTTTTGTGAATATCCTTTCGTTAAAAACATAAATACAGTAAAAAATAACACTATTAATTTATTTAGATTATTCATGTTCTTATAGTTTAGTAATGTCATTTTTTATAGTAGTTTTAAATATAATGATAATTATTGAGCTTCAATAACAGTACTGTAAGTGTTATTGTAAGCCTGACTATCCGATCCTGAACCATTTACAATTGTAATTGTAATTGGTTGCGAAGTTTGAGTTGGTATATTTGGTTTACGTTTTATTGTAAAACCAATAGCTGAAAATGTATTTATTCCAATTATAACTGATGATTTTAATGTCATTGTAATAAATAATGAATTTTCAGTTAGTAACCAATCATTATTATTAACTGGAATACCCCCAATCGCATTTGAAGTGCTTGCCGTAGCTCCAAAGGTAATAGTAAATGCAGATTGTTTTGAGATCTTAAGAACTACTTGCCCGTCTGATAGTCCTTCTTGAATTTCAGATATATTTACAACAAAATCTTTTGTTGATTCGTCAGCCGAAAATACTAAACTATCAATATCTACTGTTGGAGTAAAGTCGGGTGATTTTCTGAAAACTTCTACGACTACTTCTGCTTGGTCACAATTGGTTGCATTTAGTTTTTCACAAATTTGATAAGTTAACGTATAAGTACCAGCTGGAGTATTTGGAACCACATCTAGAGACCCGTCAGCATTTAATATTAAATTATCATTAGGAGTAACCGTTGTTAAATTAATTAGATCAATAGTAAGCGCTGATCCATTTAAAGTGGCGTTGGTTAAAACATTTACTACGTTGGTTTTACCAGCAGCTCCATTAATTGGTTCAATAGTTGCTTTATTAGCAAATATGGTTCCTATTGAAATGGTAAGTACATTAGTATAACTAACTGTACTGATACAGTTTTGCACTATTGCTCGAATATAAGTTGTTTCAGTAGGAATTCCAATTTCGAACCCTTGTAATAAGGCATAGTTGCTGCTAATGTCTATTGGGTTTGTAAAATTAAGAGTTGTTGATTTTTGCCATTTTGAAACTGGACCATTATTTTCACTTATTGTAATGTTTTTAGGGAAATCACCAACAAGAATATTTTGATTAGCAGATATTATTCCGGGAATTGTGTTTTGAATAATTTTAATTACAACAGTTGTTGAATATATAGTTGTGATGCCACTTGCAACGACTGCTCTAAAATAGGTACTAGTAGTTACTTCTCCTATTTCTGATCCAGTAAGTGTTGTAGTTGTGTTAGTAATAGATATTGGGTTTGTAAATATAGCGTCTGAAGATTTTTCCCATTTCAGCACGGAAGATGTGTTCCCTGTTAGCGTTAAATTTGCAGGAATTGTTCCTACGGCTATATTTTGATTGGCAGAGACAATTATACTATTTGTATTAGCAACAGCTGTTAATGAGCTATTAGATAAAGTTACGGCGCCAAAATTGGTGTAAGCATGGCCATCTAATGTACAATTAGCGCCTAGACTAATGATGCCATTTTCACAAATGAATGTTCCTTTTAGAATTGCATTTGCGCCAGCACTGAATGCACCGTTTATATTCCAAAATACATTTGACGCTGAAGCTCCATTTGACAATTTAATTTCTGCTCCAGCTGCTAATGCTAATGCTCCATTAATCTTAAATACAAATACTGCATTTGGATTGTTTTCAGCATCTAATGTCAATACACCTGCCATTGTTGAAGCTATTGCAATTTGATAGACACCAGCTGTAACTGTTTCTCCTCCTCCAAAAGCGGGAGGGTGAGTTGAATTCGTTGTTGGAATTGCTTTGACATTACTAAATAGTTCAAATATGTAATTGGCACAACTAGCCGTCAAGTTATCTTGTGTGTGTAATTTAGGGTCTGACATATTTGAGAAGCCGCTTATAATTCCAGCATTCGTACCAATATTACCAGTAAAAGTAGAGGTTCCAGCATTTGCAATCGCTCCAGCTGAAGTAAATAGTAAAAAAGTTTCTGCAGGCCCTAAATTAGGTACAATAGTAGCGTTTGAAGTGGTTATTTTTACAATATTAGAACTTGTTACTGCTCCATCGATTAGAGTTACTGCTCTAAAATAGGTTGAGATATCTAGTACTCCAATGCAGGAGCCGCATAATTTTGCGGAATAATGGGGAATATCTATAGGATTATTAAAATCTGCAGTTAAGGAACTTTGCCACTTTATAATAGGAGAAGTGTTTCCTGTTATTATCAAGTCTGCAGGTATTTCATTAACAGCTATTGTTTGACCTGCACTCAATAGCATGGCGTTCGTTAAATTCAACTTTGTATTTGTTACCGTTATTGCTCCGGCTAAAGTAAATACGTGACCATTGACGCTACATCCAGCTCCAATTCCTACTATTCCTAACTGAGATATAAAAGTCCCTGTTAATTTAGAGCCAGCACCAACGGCTAATGCCCCATCCATGATCCAAAAAACATTTGAAGCTGAAGTTCCATTTATTAATTTGATATTTGTTCCTGCAGTTAATGCAAGTGCTCCTGGTATTTTGAAAATAAAAACAGCATTTGAATCTCCTCCGCCGTCAAGAGTTATCGTTCCAGCCATTGTTGATGCAATTGGAGTTTGATATACTCCTGGAGCTAATACTTCTCCATCAGCAAAAGCGGCTGCATGATCAAATGTTTTAGGAATAGCTTTTAGGGTGCTGAATAATTCAGGCAAATAATTAGCACAAGCTGCCGTTAATGCATCTTGAGTATGAAATAATGGGTCTGACAAATTAGCGAAACCTACTATAGCTCCCGAATTTGTCCCTACATTACCGGTAAAAGGTGTTAATCCATCACCTGTAACAATCCCATTACTTGTAAACAATACAAAAGAAGCCGCTGGTCCTAAATTAGGTGCGATTGTAGGTGTTGTAATTGTAATCTTAGCTGCGTTTGATCCTGTATTAGCGCCATCCAAAGTCGTTACCGCTCTGTAATAGGTTGATAATGACAAAACTCCTATTGAAGCTCCCGTTAATGTAGTGGTTGTATTGGCAATATCTGTAGGGATGTTAAAATCAGCAGTTAAGGAACTTTGCCATTTAATTATGGGCGTAGTATTTCCGGTAACCGTTAAATTAGCGGCTAATGTTCCTGGTGCTATCGATTGGCTTTCGCCCAATATCATTGAGTTGGTTAAAGTTAATTTAGAACTTGTAACTGTTACCGCCCCCGAAAGATTAAAGATATGACCACTTAAGGTGCATCCAGCTCCAATGCCTACAATTCCTGATTGACAGATAAAAGTACCTGCTAAAACTGAATTTGCTCCAGCTGCAAAGGCCCCATCCATGATCCAAAAAACATTTGAAGCTGAAGTTCCATTTGTCAATTTGATATTTGTTCCTGCAGTTAATGCAAGTGCTCCTGGTATTTTGAAAATAAAAACAGCATTTTTATCTCCTCCTCCGTCAAGAGTTATCGTTCCAGCCATTGTTGATGCAATTGGAGTTTGATATACTCCTGGAGCTAATATTTCTCCATCAGCAAAAGCGGCTGCATGATCAAATGTTTTAGGAATAGCTTTTAGGGTGCTGAATAATTCAGGCAAATAATTAGCACAAGCTGCCGTTAATGCATCTTGAGTATGAAATAATGGGTCTGACAAATTAGCGAAACCTACTATAGCTCCCGAATTGGTCCCTACATTACCGGTAAAAGGTGTTAATCCATCACCTGTAACAATCCCATTACTTGTAAACAATACAAAAGAAGCCGCTGGTCCTAAATTAGGTGCGATTGTAGGTGTTGTAATTGTAATCTTAGCTGCGTTTGATCCTGTATTAGCGCCATCTAAAGTCGTTACCGCTCTGTAATAGGTTGATAATGACAAAACTCCTATTGAAGCTCCCGTTAATGTAGTGGTTGTATTGGCAATATCTGTAGGGATATTAAAATCAGCAGTTAAGGAACTTTGCCATTTAATTATGGGCGTAGTATTTCCGGTAACCGTTAAATTAGCGGCTAATGTTCCTGGTGCTATCGATTGGCTTTCGCCCAATATCATTGAGTTGGTTAAAGTTAATTTAGAACTTGTAACTGTTACCGCCCCCGAAAGATTAAAGATATGACCACTTAAGGTGCATCCAGCTCCAATGCCTACAATTCCTGATTGACATATAAAAGTCCCTGTTAATTTAGAGCCAGCACCAGCTGCAAAAGCCCCATCTATAACCCAAAAAACATTTGAAGCTGAAGTTCCATTTATTAATTTGATATTTGTTCCTGCAGTTAATGCAAGTGCTCCTGGTATTTTGAAAATAAAAACAGCATTTGAATCTCCTCCGCCGTCAAGAGTTATCGTTCCGCCCATTGTTGACGCAATGGGAGTTTGATATACTCCTGGAGCTAATACTTCTCCATCAGCAAAAGCGGCTGCATGATCAAATGTTTTAGGAATAGCTTTTAGGGTGCTGAATAATTCAGGCAAATAATTAGCACAAGCTGCCGTTAATGCATCTTGAGTATGAAATAATGGGTCTGACAAATTAGCGAAACCTACTATAGCTCCCGAATTGATCCCTACATTACCGGTAAAAGGTGTTAATCCATCACCTGTAACAATCCCATTACTTGTAAACAATACAAAAGAAGCCGCTGGTCCTAAATTAGGTGCGATTGTAGGTGTTGTAATTGTAATCTTAGCTGCGTTTGATCCTGTATTAGCGCCATCTAAAGTCGTTACCGCTCTGTAATAGGTTGATAATGATAAAACTCCTATTGAAGCTCCCGTTAATGTAGTGGTTGTATTGGCAATATCTGTAGGGATATTAAAATCAGCAGTTAAGGAACTTTGCCATTTAATTATGGGCGTAGTATTTCCGGTAACCGTTAAATTAGCGGCTAATGTTCCTGGCGCTATCGATTGGCTTTCGCCCAATATCATTGAGTTGGTTAAAGTTAATTTAGAACTTGTAACTGTTACCGCCCCCGAAAGATTAAAGATATGACCACTTAAGGTGCATCCAGCTCCAATGCCTACAATTCCTGATTGACAGATAAAAGTACCTGCTAAAACTGAATTTGCTCCAGCTGCAAAGGCCCCATCCATGATCCAAAAAACATTTGAAGCTGAAGTTCCATTTGTCAATTTGATATTTGTTCCTGCAGTTAATGCAAGTGCTCCTGGTATTTTGAAAATAAAAACAGCATTTTTATCTCCTCCTCCGTCAAGAGTTATCGTTCCAGCCATTGTTGATGCAATTGGAGTTTGATATACTCCTGGAGCTAATATTTCTCCATCAGCAAAAGTGGCTGCATAATCAAATGTTTTAGGAATAGCTTTTAGGGTGCTGAATAATTCAGGCAAATAATTAGCACAAGCTGCCGTTAATGCATCTTGAGTATGAAATAATTGGTCTGACAAATTAGCGAAACCTACTATAGCTCCCGAATTGGTCCCTACATTACCGGTAAAAGGTGTTAATCCATCACCTGTAACAATCCCATTACTTGTAAACAATACAAAAGAAGCCGCTGGTCCTAAATTAGGTGTAACGGAATTTTGACCAAAATTTATATTTGGCAACAGTAGAACAATTAAACATATGGCTAAAAAATGTAGTTTTGTTTTCATAATTGTTATATTAATTTTTTATAACCAAGTAAATCTAAAATGAATTAAGTGCTTTAGTTATATTTTTCGATAAATGGTAGCTTAGTTTTTATCTATGCCTTTTTTTGTTCTTATAAAATAAAATAGAGTAGGTATTTCCTCCTCCTTTTAGAATTATGGTATTTGTTAATTTTGATTCAATTGGAATTTGATTAAGCCCTGAAGGGATAATTTTTACATTGCCATAAGAAGTTGCTTGATTTTCTTTACTTTGAAGAGCTTTTGTGGTGCAGTGTAGTAGTATATGCTACGCAGAATATAGTAAAAAGAAGGGCCTGTTTTTGGACTAATTTTTATTTCCAAATTCAAAAATTTTAATTTTGCAATCGTACAAAAATCGATTAATGCCATTTTAATAGTTTCAGTATATTTACTCTTTTATTAGATAAATTTTAATGAACCAATTAAGTAAAAATACGGAAAAGGTTCTGTGCTTAACTTATTCTAGAATTATAATATTATTTGAAATGGAAGTCTTGGATATATCTGAAGGTTTGTTTTTTTTAATCAGAACAATCCTAATGCTGAAAATCAGATAATATTAAGCGTTTAAAACTTACTGAAATTTAAATATTTTAAAATAAAAAGAATTGTCTTTATAAATGATTTCTAACACATGTGAAATTCCGCTGCATTTTAGAGTGAATTAAGTTTGAATTGTTATATCGTTTTTTAATATAAAACTTTGGTGTTAACTACTTTTTTGTTTTGTAATACTGTTTTTATAAATATAGGTTGGTGACTTGAAGCCAGATCAGGTATTAATAATTCAGTATCGTTGATATTATTTTTTTGATAAATTTCTCTTCCTGATACATCATAAATAAGTACTTTATCTATTGTTTCAACTGTAGAAATAATGTTTATCTGTTTGTTTTTACTAGAAACTAAAACGGTATCTTGTTGGGTACTGAAATCTTTAGTTCCTAAGTTTTTATTTGTGTATAGCAAAATAAAACGGTCATTAAATGTTCCTGCAGCTGTTGTGAAAATGTAATCCCCGTTTTTTAAATTAAAAATAATACTATTTAGTTTGTCTTTTATAAACACGGATTGATTTAAGAATGATCCGTCTAGGTGATCAATACTTATTTTGAAATTTCCGTTAATTGTAGTTTTAAACCCTAGAGGCACTTCGTCATTTGTATCGAATGGCCAAGTCTTACCCTGAATTGCTAGATTTTTGTTTGATTTTATGCTGTAAAAATCTACATATTTATTTCCGTCAAAACTTTCTCCATCATAACTATCGTTGTATTCATTTGTAGCTCCAGTTATATATCCTATCAATGTTTGCTTGAAAGCTCCTTGACTATTAGTTAAGTTTAACCAAATTCTATCTTTTTTAATAACTTTTGAAAGTTTAGTTTTAGAGGTAGTATTAATTTTGAAAAACTGAGAATTATTGGATCCTGATGTACCTCCGGCTAAACGCATATTATTGTTAAATTGAACATTTGCATTACTAGTTTTGCTTGTTGAAAAAAAGGCTTGTCCTGCGGCAATTTTACCTGATGGGATCGTCATCATTCCATCAGAAACGGCAGCGACTCCGGCTCCTCCTGTTAAATTATAGGAAGCATAATCATCAGAAGTATACGCATAAGTTCCTGAGCCAGGGTTTGAAATTTGGCTGGCTAATTGAATAGCGGTTGCATGTGTCCAGAAATAAATAGTGCCTTCTAAAATGGACGAGTTTACATTCAAAAATGTATCTGCATCAATAGCTGAAGGATATGGATTTCCTATAAGATTTGAGGTGCCTTCGGGACCAATCGGTATCTCTATTATTCCGTTGTTTGGTTTTCCCAAAAAACTAGTTTCATAGATGCTAGTGGTAGTACTGCTATTGGTTTGAGGCCCTTGTACAATATAACCAGTTCCAATTGACATAATTGTGGATGTTAGTTCCTTTTTCCAATTTTGTGTAGTTGAGAATGCATTAAAGGAATAAATTCTATTGGAAGGCGAATTCGAGAATGCCGTAGCTAAAGTCTGGCCTGCTACAGGAGAGGACCAGTAGGTGTAATCTGAGTTGCGAACTGAAGTAGATTCTCGTTTGTATGTTATATTGTCTGAGTTTATAATAGTTTCATTAATTTGAATTAAACTAGAGTTGTTTTCAAAAGTTAAGGATCCGTCAGAAACAGTTAATCCATTAGTTATTGTCATGGTAAAATCAGGATTAATGATCACTACTGCGCCATTATTAATGGTAACAGAACAGGCGTCAATATTTTCATTAGCAGTATAATCTTCAGTAAAAACAATTGATTTAGACCTTGAAGGTAATCCATTGTCCCATGAAGTACCGTTCCAAGTGGTAAGCGTTGCAATCGAAACTTTTGCAGGAATAGCGTATTTAATAGGGTAGGAGCAGTTTTGCACTACTGCTCTGTAAAATGTGGTTACAGACACAATGCCTATTTCTATTCCATTCAAGATATTTGTCGTGTTTATAATATCCGTTGGAGTTGTAAAATCAGAGTCTGTAGCACTTTGCCATTTGATAACCAATCCATTACTTCCGGATAGAATTAGATTTTCAGGTTGAGTTGCAGAACAAAATTCTTGATTTGAAGAAACTATTAAAGGAATCGTAGCTGGATCAATAGTTATTGTAGCAATGGTAGAATTTTTTGTAGTGCTTCCTATTGTTACGATAGCTCTAAAATAAGTTGTAGCAGGTATATTCCCCATTTTTTCACTGCTAAGTATTGTAGTATTAGAAGCAGGAATAGCAGTAGGATTTGAAAATGTACTATCTGTAGATTTTTCCCATTTTACAACTTCATCTATATATCCTATAAGTGTTAAATCTGTTGGAGATGAACCTAAAGAAATAGTCTGATTTGAGCTAGCAACAACAGGCATTGACAATTTACAGTTTTGTAATCCTATAGCGCCAGCAATCGTGAAAATTCGTCCCTCTACTATACAGTTATTTCCAATAGTGATTGCTCCCGCTAGACAGATGAAGTTGCCTCGCGCTTCAGAAGACGCACCGATATCTAAAGCACCATCAATATTCCAAAATATATTGGATGCAATAACACCATTGGTTAATATTATTTTACTAGACGCTGCAAATGATAATGCTCCTGTTATTTTAATAACAAATAATGAATTTGCATCTCCTTGTCCGTTTAAGGTAAGAGTTCCTCCTAAAGTCGAAGCACTAGCAATCTGATAGATTCCCGGAGTTAATGTTTCACCTGCACCCAAAGCGGCAGCATGACTATTTGTGGTAGGAATAGCTTTTATGGAATCAAATAAGGGCTGTAAGCGATCTTTACAAGCTTGTGTCGAGGAGTCTTGTGTATGCAATAAAGCGGGTCTTGTAAAGGTTCCGGTTCCCGCAAAAGTTCCTGCATTTGTACCTAAAAGCGCATCATTTGTGGAAGTTCCTGCTGCACTAGTAATATCACCAGCTTGTGAAAATAGAACAAAAGAAGCTGTAGCTCCCAGATCAGGTCCTGTTGATTGTGGAATAATTTTGATTTCTACAGTATTAGAATTAACATTTATGCCGTCAATCAAGACTACAACTCTGAAATATGTGGTAGTGCTAAGTGGGCCTATACAAGAGCCTAAAAGGGTAGCCGAGTTTTGATCAATTTTTATGGGGTTTGTAAAATCACTGTTCGTGTCAGTTTCCCATTTTACAATTGGATTACTATTACCAGTCAAAAGTAAATCAGCTGGAGTAGTCCCAATAGTGATTGTTTGGTTTTCTTTTAGAAACATAAATGGTGAAGCTAAGGACATGTTGTCCAATGTGGTTATAGCTCCGGCAGTAGTCAAAATCCCTCCCTCTAATTTGCAGCTTGCGCCTAGACTTATAGCCGCAGTATTAATAAAAGTTCCTTTTGCTTCTACATTTGCGGCTATAGCAACAGCTCCGTCAATTACCCAAAATACATTTTTAGCTTCCGTACCATTCGTTAAAATAATTTTAGAATTGGCACCCGTTGTAAAGGCACCACCTGACCTAATGATAAAACGTGCATCCGGATCTCCTCCACCGTCTAAAGTAAGATCTCCTGTCACTGCTATGGCTCCTGTATTATGATAAATACCAGGTGTAATAGTTGTTCCTCCGTATTCATGCGCTGCAGCAGAGCCTAAGTCAGCCGTTCGGTTGCTTAAGTCATTGTAAAGTAATGCCAAATCCGATGCGCATTGGCTTGTTTTAGTAGTAGACTGGAATAAACCGTAAGGTTGTGTTTCTAAGGTTTCGAATCCACTGAGGGCACCGCCATTAGTTCCTACATTTCCAGCGTATATAGATTTAGTTCCTGAATTGGTAATTGCCCCTGCTGAAGTAAATAATAAAAAATCACTTGTAGTACCCACTACAGGGGCAGTAGGGTTACTGTACTGTGCGAAAGTTGCACTAGCGTTAAGTATAAAGAACGCACTAGTTAGTAGTAGGATTAATTTGGTTTTCAAAAGGGGTCGAATTTAATTATGCAAAATTCGAAAAATGTAAAGTCTTTATCTTCAGTATATTTACGGGTTGTTGTGCAGGTGGTAATTAAAAAAGTAAGTAAAAATACGG
Source organism: Flavobacterium ovatum (assembly GCF_040703125.1). Taxonomy (NCBI): domain Bacteria; kingdom Pseudomonadati; phylum Bacteroidota; class Flavobacteriia; order Flavobacteriales; family Flavobacteriaceae; genus Flavobacterium; species Flavobacterium ovatum. The sequence goes on along the minus strand of NZ_CP160035.1, from coordinate 94,199 downwards.
AGCGTGTTTCATGCTAATTCACTGTAGAATTATAATATGGAGGCAAAAGTGGAGCGTCGGATATAGTAGAGGTAGAGGATGTGTTTTTTAAACTTTAATAATCCTAATATTGGAAATGCTATACTATCAAGTATTTAAAAACCTCTGGAAATTATTTACATTTTAGAGTAGTCCGTTTTAAAGTGTTTTGAGTTCAGTAGATATCTTCATGTCTTAGAAGTCTATAAAATAAAGGAATTATGGATTTATTTACAGGACAAAACCTTCTAGAGTTCGCTGAACGGTTTAAAACTGCAAGGAATATTTGGCAAATTTCAAGTGGGAAACAGGTTTCATTTGTTTAAAGTGTAAGCACACAAAGAGTCAAATCCGAAAGGATTTTTCGAGAACTTGTAATATTTGTAGCCATGCAGAAACCGCAGCTGCAAATACTTTATTTCATAAGGTTAAGTTTGGCTTACGGAAGGCTTTTTTTATATGTTTTGAGATGTCAACTACTACCAAAAGTTTATCTGCTAGTTACATGGGAGTTCGCTTTGGAGTTACAGAAAAAATAGCACATTTATTTATGTACAAAGTTAGAGAAGCGATGAAATCTAATGAGAATTATCCCATGTACGGGATCGTTCATATTGATGAATTTTTTATTGGTGGAAAGGAAAAAGGTAAAGTAGGAAGGAGTTCTGACTGTAAGAAAAAAAAGGTTGTAACGGCAGTAGAATTAACAGATAAGGGAAAACTGCAAAATAACCACAGATAAATGGAAAGGTTATCGTTCTCTATTTGAGGATTATAATATCACACAAATAGAAAGTAACAAAGGCATGAATTTTATGGCATTGCACACCATGATTTATCAAGTAAAATCATGGATTAGAGCAACATATTCATCTGTAAGTAATTTTAATACAAACAGGTATCTTGATGAATTTTGCTGTCAAATTAATCGTTCTCAAAGCAAAAACAGCATCTTTACTAATCTGATAGTAATAATAGTCGTGTCAGAAAAAATATATAAATCTAAAATTATATGTTCGTAACTACTGACCTCAAAAAGTATTTATATTATGTTTTTTTAAACATAATAAGTTTTTCAAATTAATTTCAGAACAGGGTTTAAAGTAGTAGTCAAAGATTGATCTCTGGTTGAAATGTTATTTTGTAATTAAGTTACTTTTAATATAAAACTTTGGTGTTAACTACTTTTTCATTCTGTAATACTGTTTTTACAAATATGGGTTGGTGACTTGAAGCCAGATCAGGTATTAATAATTCAGTATCGTTGATGTTATTTTTTTGATAAATTTCTCTTCCTGATACATCATAAATAAGTACTTTATCTATTGTTTCAACTGTAGAAATAATGTTTATCTGTTTGTTTTTACTAGAAACTAAAACGGTATCTTGTTGGGTACTGAAATCTTTAGTTCCTAAGTTTTTATTTGTATATAGCAAAACAAAACGGTCATTAAATGTTCCTGCAGCTGTTGTGAAAATGTAATTCCCGTTTTTTAAATTAAATATAGTACTATTTAGGTTGTCTTTTATAAATATGGATTGATTTAATAATGAGCCATCTAGGTGATCAATACTTATTTTTAAATCTCCATTAATTGTAGTTTTAAAGCCTAGAGGCACTTCGTCATTTATATCGAATGGCCAAGTCTTACCCTGGATTACTAGATTTTTGTTTGATTTTATGCTGTAAAAATCTACATATTTATTTCCGTCAAAACTTTCTCCATCATAACTATCGTTGTATTCATTTGTAGCTCCAGTTATATATCCTACCAATGTTTGCTTGAAAGCTCCTTGACTATTAGTTAAGTTTAACCAAATTCTATCTTTTTTAATAACTTTTGAAAGTTTAGTTTTAGAGGTAGTATTAATTTTGAAAAACTGAGAATTATTGGATCCTGATGTACCTCCGGCTAAACGCATATTATTGTTAAATTGAACATTTGCATTACTAGTTTTGCTTGTTGAAAAAAAGGCTTGTCCTGCGGCAATTTTACCTGATGGGATCGTCATTATTCCATCAGAAACGGCGGCGACTCCGGCTCCTCCTGTTAAATTATAGGAAGCGTAATCATCAGAAGTATACGCATAAGTTCCTGAGCCAGGGTTTGAAATTTGGCTGGCTAATTGAATAGCGGTTGCATGTGTCCAGAAATAAATAGTGCCTTCTAAAATGGACGAGTTTACATTCAAAAATGTATCTGCATCAATAGCTGAAGGATATGGATTTCCTATAAGATTTGAGGTGCCTTCGGGACCAATCGGTATCTCTATTATTCCGTTGTTTGGTTTTCCCAAAAAACTAGTTTCATAAATGCTAGTGGTAGTACTGCTATTGGCTTGAGGTCCTTGTACAATATAACCAGTTCCAATTGACATAATTGTGGATGTTAGTTCCTTTTTCCAATTTTGTGTAGTTGAGAATGCATTAAAGGAATAAATTCTATTGGAAGGCGAATTCGAGAATGCCCTAGCTAAAGTCTGGCCTGCTACAGGAGAGGACCAGTAGGTGTAATCTGAGGGACGAACTGAAGCAGATTGCCGTTTGTAAGTTATGTTTCCTGAATTTATAGCTCCATCATTAATTTGAACTAAACTGGCATTGTTTTCAAATGTTAGGGATCCGTCAGAAACCGTTAATTCATTAGTTATTGTCATGGTATAATTAGAATTAACGATGACTACTGCACCATTATTAACGGTAATAGAGCAGGCATGAATATCTTCACTAGCAGTAAGATTACCTGTAAAAATAACTGATTTAGTAGCAGATGGAAACCCATTGTCCCATGAAGAACCATTCCAAGTTGTAAGACTTGCAATTGAAATTTTTACGGGGATAGCGTATTGAACAGGCTCGGTACAACTTTGTACAACAGCTCTGAAATATGTGGTAAGACTTAAATATCCAATAGTAGTTCCATTTAGTGTTGTGTCGTTGGAAGTAATATCTGCAGCAATTGCAAAATCTGGAGTTAAGGAACTTTGCCACTTGACAACCCAACCAGTATTACCTGATAAACTTAAATCGGCAGGTACGGAAGTGGAACAAAATGCCTGATTTGAAGAAATTAGTCCTCCTGTTAAAACGACTAATTTAGGATTGACTGTAATAGTTCCTCTTGCATCATTTCCACAACCTCCAGTTAACGGAATACTGTAGTTAAATATTCCTGAAGCCGTTGGTGAACCACTAATTGTGATCGTATTTGACGCCCAAATTGCTGTTACTCCTGGAGGTAGTCCTGTAGCATTTCTAATTCCAGTAGCAGCATTTGTGCTATGGGTAATATTGGTTAATACCGTATTAATATATAAGGTTGGCATTGATGATGATGCACCAGGAGTCACGGAATTTGTAGCTTGATGAATTGCAATAATTACACTATTAGAATGTATTGTATTGCTTCCGATTATTGCTACTGCCCTAAAATAGGTAGTTCTAGGAAGTATTCCTATTTGGGACCCAGTTAGTGTTGTAGTTGTATTTGCAATAGCGATTGGGGTTGTGAAAAAAGAGTCTGTTGATTTTTCCCATCTCAAAACTGTATCCATATGACCTGTTAGCGTTAAATTTTGGGGTTGTAAACCAGAAACGACAACTTGATTTGACGAGGCAATTATAGGGGTTGATAATGTGCAGTTTTGTAACGTTATAGCTCCTGCAATTGTAAATATTCCTCCATCTGTTATCGTTAAATTACCAAGTGTGATTGCTCCTGCCAAGCAGATAAAGGTTCCTCTGATCTTACAAGACGCACCTACATTTAACGCTCCATCGATTACCCAAAACACATTAGATGCTAGAGCTCCATTAGTTAACTCTATTTGACTACTTGCAGCAATTGAAAGAGCTCCTGTTATTTTAATAATAAATATAGAATTTGTAGATCCTAAGCCATTTAAGGTTAGTGCTCCTCCTAAAGTAGCAGCACTAGCAATGTGATGAACGCCTGGCTCTAAACTTTCACCATCGACAAAGGCAGCGCCGTGAGTATTTGTAGTAGGAGTATTTTTTATGGAATTAAATAAAGGAAGTAAATAATTTGCGCACGTTTGGGTAAGAGCATCTTCTTTATGCAATGAAGACATATTAGAAAAGATTCCAGAAATTGCCCCGGAATTTGTACCAATAAGCCCATTATTAGTTGAAATCCCTGCTGCATTAGTAATAGCACCGTCTTTCGTAAATAACGTAAAAGGAAATAAAGGATCAAGATTAGGTGCAGTAACTGAAGTAGTTATCTTTATACTATTAGAGTAAGCATTAACACCATCAATAAGGATTACTGCTCTATAAAAAGTAGTAGTGATAAGTGGACCAACGCAAGACCCTGAAAGAATTGTTGAAGAAAGCAATATATCTGTTGGGTTAGAAAAATCATTGTTAATGGCCCATTGCCATTTTATAACAGGACTGGTGTTTCCTGTTAAAACTAAATCAGCTAGTAGCGCTCCAGTAGCAATAGTTTGATCAGCTGATAAATGCATTGTATTAGTAGGGGGAGTTGATAGTGTGGAATTATCTAATGTTATAGCTCCTGCTATTGTAAACATTCCGCCCTCTGTTATACAGTTGTCACCCAAGGCGATTGCTCCTGCCAAACAGATGAAGGTTCCTCTAACGGTACATGACGCGCCTACACCTAAAGCGCCATCCATTACCCAAAACACATTAGCACTTGAAGCTTTATTAATTAATTTAATTTCTGTACCAGCTGCCAATGCTAGTGCTCCAGTAATTTTTATAATGAAAATAGAATTAGGATTATTTTGACTATCTAAAGTTAATATTCCAGACATTGTAGCTGCTGAGCCAATTTCGTACACCCCTGGAAGTAAAATTTCGCCAGCACCAAAAGAAACTGCATGAATATCCGTAGTATGAGTGTTTTTTATGGAATTAAATAAGGGGAGCAAGTAATTTGCGCAAGTAAGAGTAAGAGCATCTTCAGCATGTAAGGAAGGTATGTTTGAAAATGTTCCAGTAAGCGCCCCAGAATTTGTACCAATAAGTCCATTATTAGTTGAAGTTGTGGCTCCATTAGTGACAGCTCCAGCTGTTGTAAATAAAGCAAAAGGTGCTAAAGGTCCCGTATTAAGAGGTACAGTGGTAGTTATCTTTATACGATTAGAATATGCAGGAATACCATCAATAAGTATTACTGCCCTATAAAAAGTAGTAGTAGTAACAGGACCAATACAAGAACCTGAAAGTCGGGCTGAAAAATGTAGAATATCTGTGAATTCTGTGAAATTAGGATCCGTAGAACTTTGCCATTTTATAACAGGACTGATGTTACCCGTTAACACTAAATCAGCTGGAACAGTCCCTGAAACTATTGATTGACTTTCTGATAAAACCATTGTATTAGTAGCTGCTGTAGCTAAAGACATTTCGTCCAGTGTTGTAATGGCACCAGCTATGGTCAATGCACCTCCCTCTAATGTGCAACTTGCGCCCAGACTTATAGCGCCTGAATAACAAATAAACAGACCTCTTGCTTCACAATTAGCTGCAATAGCACAAGCATCTGCGATAACCCAAAACACATTTTTTGCTTGCGTACCGTTTGTTAAAAATATTTTTGCTTCTGCACCCATGGTAAAAGCACCTCCAGTTTTAATAATAAACCGTGCATTTGGATCTCCACCACCGTTTAAGGTTAGAATACCAGCTATACTGGCAGCTCCTGCGGTAGTATAAACACCCGGAGTTAAAGTTTCTGATCCATAAGCACCAGATCTCTCAGTACCAGTTCTATTTACTAAATCAGAATAAAGGAGCTTTAAATCGTCTGTACATTGAGCTGTTTCTGGTGTAGTGGCATATAAATTCGTCGGCTGTATAATTAAACTTGCAAAACCAGTTAACGTACCTGCATTAGTGCCAACATTCCCGTAATAGGTAGAAGTTGTTCCCGCATTAGATATGTCGCCAGCTGCAGTAAATAAAACAAAATTATTTGTAGTCCCTACTGGAGGCGGAGTAGGGTTAATGTACTTTGCAAAAGTTACACTAGTATGAAGTATTAAAAAGTGAATAGTTAATAATAAGATTAATTTTTTATTCAAAATTTGGTTTTATGATTACTTACAAAATTATGCGGATAAAAAATCATAACTATCAGTATATCTACTCTTTTATGTAAATAATTAAGTGTGAAAATCTGTAAAAATACGGAAAGTAGTATGTCTTGGATTTACTTTAGAATCATGGTTAAATGGAATGCTTTGATATGGTTAAATATGTATTTTGTTTTTTTAACTAAATTGTAATATAATTTGAAAAAAGATAAAAAATATTCTTAAAACCTCGGGAGTTTGAAGCCGAGGTTTTAAGAATATTTTTTATTAGGTACTTTGTCAATAAATTTTAGAGACTATTGATAATAAACTCACTACGTCTATTTTGTTGATGTTCTTCTTCGGTACATTCCACGCCATCAAGACATTTGTTTACCAATTGAGTTTCTCCATATCCTTTACCTATTAACCTATTTTGATTAATTCCGTTTTTAACTAACCAAGCTATAGTTGATTTTGCTCTGCGATTAGATAAATCTTCATTGTATTTGAAAGTTTGTCTACTATCAGTATGAGAACGAATGTCCAGTTTCATTGTAGGGTTTTGTATCAACACATCCAATATTTTTTCGAGATCATATGCGGCTTCCTGTCTGATGTTAGATTTATCCAGGTCAAAATAAATCATTTTAATTCCGAAACAGACACCTAAGTCATTACCAACAGTGACTTTACAGCGTATTTTTTCAAGAGTAATTGGCAATTCGGTTCTTCCGTTTTCTCTTGTAATTCTGATTTTTTGCTCTTTGGTAGTATATTCTTGTTTTACAGCTCTTATATTGTACGTTTTTTCAGAGTCAACATTGAAAGAGTAATTTCCGTTTTGATCCGAATTTGTAGTACTTACTAATTTAAATTGGTTGTCAAACAATGTTATTGTTGTACCAGGCAGTATTTGTGCACTTATTAAATCTGTTACATTTCCAAATAATTCCTTTTTGTAAATCAGTTTTCTAGTTTCTATAAATTTGTAAATATCATCATATCCTAATCCACCTTCTCTGTTAGAAGTAAAAAAACCTCTTCTTGATTTTGTATCAATCAAAAAAGCAAAATCATCATTGTTCGAATTTATGCCATCACCTACATTTTGCACTTCGTCAAAAGTTCCATCGGGATTTATTTTAGAGACAAATATATCTAGACCTCCAAGTCCAAGATGTCCATTTGAAGCAAAATAAAGTTCGTTTTCGGCTGTTACGAATGGAAAAGTTTCTTTCCCTTCTGTATTGATTTTTTTACCTAAATTCTCTGGCGTTTCAAAGCTTCCGTCATCATTTATTCGAACCTTAAATAAATCAGACTGACCTATTGTCCCCGGTAAATCAGAGGCAAAATACAATGTTTTTTCATCTGGACTCAATGCTGGATGTGCTGTGCTGTATTGATCACTGGTAAATGGTAATTCTATAATATTTGCCCATTTATCATTCTCAAAAGTGGCCCTGTAAATTTTTATTAGTGTTATATCATTTCCATCTTTCCCTTTTTTTCCATCTAAATAATTATTTCGTGTGAAATACATCGTTTTTCCATCTTTTGTGAAAACTGGAGTCGATTCGTTAAATTTTGTGTTTATAGTATTTGAAAACTCATTAATTTCTCCAAGAGTTGATTCTTCACCTAAATCAGCAACAAATAGATTTGTAAAATACTGATTAGTCCATTTGTGTTTTTTCTGTCCTATACTACCATTATCTCTTGCAGAGGCAAAAACAAGCTTGTTGTTATAGTAAGAACTTCCATAATCAGAGTATTTAGAGTTGACTCCTGCATCTTCTATGATGTACCTTCCTGAATTTGCTTTGATATCTTCTAAATAATTTTTATTTTTTTCAAAAAGTTTAGCTCTGCTATCATCATCCGCTTTCTGATAAAATTGTTCTAGTATCATATTAGCTTTATCTGTTTCTCCAACAGATTTTAAACATTGAGAATATCTAAAAAAATATTCAGGCTGCTGATCAGAACTCATAGAAAATAGTTCCCCATACCATTTGGCAGCTTTATCTAAATCGGAATTGAAGTAATAGGAATTCCCAAGTTTTTGGAACAGATCTATCGATTTATATCCTTTTGCTGCAACTCTTTCATATGTTTTTATTGCATCTATGTAGGCATAGTTGTCATATTTTATGTCAGCAGAAGCCACTTGTGATTTTTGAGAATAACCATTAAATGAAAAAACACTTAGTATAGTTATATAAAAAAGTAAATAATTTTTCATACAAATAGTTTTTAGAAGAATCTTGGGGTAGTAATTTTGTCGATAGTATTAAATATTTCATAACGTAGAAATATTTCATGAGATCCAGAATTGTAGTTTCTCAATTTAGTAGTTTCCTTATCGTACCCATAACCTATGTACATTCCGTCAGAAACTTGGAAACCAACCATGGCACTTAATGAAGCGCTCCATCTATAGGCGATACCAGCTACGAATTTGTCCATAAACATAAAATTCCCAGAAACATCTATTTGAAGTGGAGCACCCTGAACCATTTTACTAAGAATGGCAGGTTTAAATTTTACTGAATCACTCAAATCAAATACATATCCAGCGATTAAATAATAATTTATTTTTTCCTTAAAAATAGCAACTTCATTATCATTATAGCGATTTGATTCAATGAAATTAGGAATAGAAAAACCTATATAAGCTTTATCTGAATGTAAATAAATACCTGCTCCGATGTTAGGTGAGAATTTTTTGTAATTTTGTAAACTTGCATCGGTTGCATCTACAGGATTTAATTTGGTAGCGTCCAAGTTAAAAATATTTGCTGTAACCTTCATTCCGAAAGAGAGTTTAAAAGTCTCCGAAGCAGGGACGGTATATGATAAATCGGTAGAAATACTATTCTCTTGAGTAGCACCAATTTTATCGTTTATCAAAGAAACGCCTATACCTAGATTATTTCTGTTCAGTGGTGTATTGATTGATACAGCATTGGTTACAGGTGCTCCATCTAATCCTATCCATTGGGCACGATGCAATGCAAATATACTCATGACTTCCCTCGATCCCGCATAAGCAGGGTTGACATTGATTGTATTGTACATGTATTGTGTAAATTGTGAATCTTGTTGACCATAACTTACCATCACTGTAAATATCAAAGCGAATACTAATAATTTTGTCTTCATTTAAGTTGTTATATTAAACCTGGGAGTTTTAAGCCCAGGTTATTATTAGATTTGTAGGTAATTTATCTTGCAAGGGTTAAGTATCCATTTTTTGCATTTACTTTAGTATTACCATTTCCATCAATTGAAGTATAATTCAATATGTAAAAGTAAGTCCCCGAAGGTAAATCTACAGAACGATTAATTGTTGTTCTACCTTGAGAAGTCCCATCAAAAGCCTTAGTTCCGTTGTTATAGTTTTTAGTTTCATAAACTAATACTCCCCATCGATTATAAATTTCTAACGTATTATCAGGATAACAGATGGTATCTTCAATATTATCGATAATAAATACTGCATTTTTAGCATCACCATTTGGTGAGAATGCATTATGGACAACTATCGATCCGCAACCTAATACAATACCACTACAGTCATCCTCAATTTTTATTTTTAGGGTTAATGGGCAATTGTTTTCAAGTCTGTATTTAAATGAATATGTACCAGTACTCAAACCAAAAGGTGAGAATACACTTCCTTGTAATTTCTCTGAGTTTTCAGTACTTGTCCAAGTTCCGTTAGTTGGAGTTCCTGAAGGTAATAAGGTTTCTAAATTAATAGTTAACTGACTGTCTGAATTACAAGCTGCATTTGGAGCTGTTATTGGTTGATCGGGAGCGCCAGTTACTCGCCATGAACAAGTATTTGTATTGAAAGTCGCTGTCTCATAACAAGCCGTTGTTGGTTCTGCAGGCTGTGTTCCTGTTGTTTTCCATGAACAAGTATTTGTATTGAAAGTCGCTGTCTCATAACAAGCTGTTGTTGGTTCTGCAGGCTGTGTTCCTGTTGTTTTCCAAGTACAAGATGTTGTATCAAAGCTTCTAGTTTCCCAACATGCTACTGCCGTTGTTGGTTCTGCTGGCTGTGTTCCTGTTGTTTTCCAAGTACAAGATGTTGTATCAAAGCTTCTAGTTTCCCAACATGCTACTGCCGTTGTTGGTTCTGCAGGCTGTGTTCCTGTTGTTTTCCAAGTACAAGATGTTGTATCAAAGCTTCTAGTTTCCCAACATGCTAATACTGTTGTTGGTTCTGCTGGCTGTGTTCCTGTTGTTTTCCAAGTACAAGATGTTGTATCAAAGCTTCTAGTTTCCCAACACGCTAATGCTGTTGTTGGTTCTGCTGGCTGTGTTCCTGTTGTTTTCCAAGTACAAGATGTTGTATCAAAGCTTCTAGTTTCCCAACATGCTAATACTGTTGTTGGTTCTGCTGGCTGTGTTCCTGTTGTTTTCCAAGTACAAGATGTTGTATCAAAGCTTCTAGTTTCCCAACACGCTAATGCTGTCGTTGGTTCTGCTGGCTGTGTTCCTGTTGTTTTCCAAGTACAAGATGTTGTATCAAAGCTTCTAGTTTCCCAACATGCTAATGCTGTCGTTGGTTCTGCTGGCTGTGTTCCTGTTGTTTTCCAAGTACAAGATGTTGTATCAAAGCTTCTAGTTTCCCAACATGCTAATGCTGTTGTTGGTTCTGCTGGCTGTGTTCCTGTTGTTTTCCAAGTACAAGATGTTGTATCAAAGCTTCTAGTTTCCCAACATGCTAATGCTGTTGTTGGTTCTGCTGGCTGTGTTCCTGTTGTTTTCCAAGTACAAGATGTTGTATCAAAGCTTCTAGTTTCCCAACACGCTAATGCTGTTGTTGGTTCTGCTGGCTGTGTTCCTGTTGTTTTCCAAGTACAAGATGTTGTATCAAAGCTTCTAGTTTCCCAACATGCTAATGCTGTTGTTGGTTCTGCTGGCTGTGTTCCTGTTGTTTTCCAAGTACAAGATGTTGTATCAAAGCTTCTAGTTTCCCAACATGCTAATGCTGTTGTTGGTTCTGCTGGCTGTGTTCCTGTTGTTTTCCAAGTACAAGATGTTGTATCAAAGCTTCTAGTTTCCCAACATGCTAATGCTGTTGTTGGTTCTGCTGGCTGTGTTCCTGTTGTTTTCCAAGTACAAGATGTTGTATCAAAGCTTCTAGTTTCCCAACATGCTACTGCCGTTGTTGGTTCTGCTGGCTGTGTTCCTGTTGTTTTCCAAGTACAAGATGTTGTATCAAAGCTTCTAGTTTCCCAACATGCTAATGCTGTTGTTGGTTCTGCTGGCTGTGTTCCTGTTGTTTTCCAAGTACAAGATGTTGTATCAAAGCTTCTAGTTTCCCAACATGCTAATGCTGTTGTTGGTTCTGCTGGCTGTGTTCCTGTTGTTTTCCAAGTACAAGATGTTGTATCAAAGCTTCTAGTTTCCCAACATGCTAATGCTGTTGTTGGTTCTGCTGGCTGTGTTCCTGTTGTTTTCCAAGTACAAGATGTTGTATCAAAGCTTCTAGTTTCCCAACATGCTACTGCCGTTGTTGGTTCTGCTGGCTGTGTTCCTGTTGTTTTCCAAGTACAAGATGTTGTATCAAAGCTTCTAGTTTCCCAACACGCTAATGCTGTTGTTGGTTCTGCTGGCTGTGTTCCTGTTGTTTTCCAAGTACAAGATGTTGTATCAAAGCTTCTAGTTTCCCAACATGCTAATGCTGTTGTTGGTTCTGCTGGCTGTGTTCCTGTTGTTTTCCAAGTACAAGATGTTGTATCAAAGCTTCTAGTTTCCCAACATGCTAATGCTGTTGTTGGTTCTGCTGGCTGTGTTCCTGTTGTTTTCCAAGTACAAGATGTTGTATCAAAGCTTCTAGTTTCCCAACATGCTAATGCTGTCGTTGGTTCTGCTGGCTGTGTTCCTGTTGTTTTCCAAGTACAAGATGTTGTATCAAAGCTTCTAGTTTCCCAACATGCTAATGCTGTTGTTGGTTCTGCTGGCTGTGTTCCTGTTGTTTTCCAAGTACAAGATGTTGTATCAAAGCTTCTAGTTTCCCAACACGCTACTGCTGTTGTTGGTTCTGCTGGCTGTGTTCCTGTTGTTTTCCAAGTACAAGATGTTGTATCAAAGCTTCTAGTTTCCCAACACGCTAATGCTGTTGTTGGTTCTGCTGGCTGTGTTCCTGTTGTTTTCCAAGTACAAGATGTTGTATCAAAGCTTCTAGTTTCCCAACATGCTACTGCCGTTGTTGGTTCTGCTGGCTGTGTTCCTGTTGTTTTCCAAGTACAAGATGTTGTATCAAAGCTTCTAGTTTCCCAACATGCTAATGCTGTTGTTGGTTCTGCTGGCTGTGTTCCTGTTGTTTTCCAAGTACAAGATGTTGTATCAAAGCTTCTAGTTTCCCAACATGCTAATGCTGTTGTTGGTTCTGCTGGCTGTGTTCCTGTTGTTTTCCAAGTACAAGATGTTGTATCAAAGCTTCTAGTTTCCCAACACGCTAATGCTGTTGTTGGTTCTGCTGGCTGTGTTCCTGTTGTTTTCCAAGTACAAGATGTTGTATCAAAGCTTCTAGTTTCCCAACATGCTAATGCTGTTGTTGGTTCTGCTGGCTGTGTTCCTGTTGTTTTCCAAGTACAAGATGTTGTATCAAAGCTTCTAGTTTCCCAACATGCTAATGCTGTTGTTGGTTCTGCTGGCTGTGTTCCTGTTGTTTTCCAAGTACAAGATGTTGTATCAAAGCTTCTAGTTTCCCAACACGCTACTGCTGTTGTTGGTTCTGCTGGCTGTGTTCCTGTTGTTTTCCAAGTACAAGATGTTGTATCAAAGCTTCTAGTTTCCCAACATGCTAATGCTGTTGTTGGTTCTGCTGGCTGTGTTCCTGTTGTTTTCCAAGTACAAGATGTTGTATCAAAGCTTCTAGTTTCCCAACACGCTACTGCTGTTGTTGGTTCTGCTGGCTGTGTTCCTGTTGTTTTCCAAGTACAAGATGTTGTATCAAAGCTTCTAGTTTCCCAACATGCTACTGCTGTTGTTGGTTCTGCTGGCTGTGTTCCTGTTGTTTTCCAAGTACAAGATGTTGTATCAAAGCTTCTAGTTTCCCAACACGCTACTGCTGTCGTTGGTTCTGCTGGCTGTGTTCCTGTTGTTTTCCAAGTACAAGATGTTGTATCAAAGCTTCTAGTTTCCCAACATGCTACTGCTGTTGTTGGTTCTGCTGGCTGTGTTCCTGTTGTTTTCCAAGTACAAGATGTTGTATCAAAGCTTCTAGTTTCCCAACATGCTACTGCTGTTGTTGGTTCTGCTGGCTGTGTTCCTGTTGTTTTCCAAGTACAAGATGTTGTATCAAAGCTTCTAGTTTCCCAACATGCTACTGCTGTTGTTGGTTCTGCTGGCTGTGTTCCTGTTGTTTTCCAAGTACAAGATGTTGTATCAAAGCTTCTAGTTTCCCAACATGCTACTGCTGTTGTTGGTTCTGCTGGCTGTGTTCCTGTTGTTTTCCAAGTACAAGATGTTGTATCAAAGCTTCTAGTTTCCCAACATGCTAATGCTGTTGTTGGTTCTGCTGGCTGTGTTCCTGTTGTTTTCCAAGTACAAGATGTTGTATCAAAGCTTCTAGTTTCCCAACACGCTAATGCTGTTGTTGGTTCTGCTGGCTGTGTTCCTGTTGTTTTCCAAGTACAAGATGTTGTATCAAAGCTTCTAGTTTCCCAACATGCTAATGCTGTCGTTGGTTCTGCTGGCTGTGTTCCTGTTGTTTTCCAAGTACAAGATGTTGTATCAAAGCTTCTAGTTTCCCAACATGCTAATGCTGTTGTTGGTTCTGCTGGCTGTGTTCCTGTTGTTTTCCAAGTACAAGATGTTGTATCAAAGCTTCTAGTTTCCCAACATGCTAATGCTGTCGTTGGTTCTGCTGGCTGTGTTCCTGTTGTTTTCCAAGTACAAGATGTTGTATCAAAGCTTCTAGTTTCCCAACATGCTAATGCTGTTGTTGGTTCTGCTGGCTGTGTTCCTGTTGTTTTCCAAGTACAAGATGTTGTATCAAAGCTTCTAGTTTCCCAACATGCTAATGCTGTCGTTGGTTCTGCTGGCTGTGTTCCTGTTGTTTTCCAAGTACAAGATGTTGTATCAAAGCTTCTAGTTTCCCAACATGCTAATGCTGTCGTTGGTTCTGCTGGCTGTGTTCCTGTTGTTTTCCAAGTACAAGATGTTGTATCAAAGCTTCTAGTTTCCCAACATGCTAATGCTGTCGTTGGTTCTGCTGGCTGTGTTCCTGTTGTTTTCCAAGTACAAGATGTTGTATCAAAGCTTCTAGTTTCCCAACATGCTAATGCTGTTGTTGGTTCTGCTGGCTGTGTTCCTGTTGTTTTCCAAGTACAAGATGTTGTATCAAAGCTTCTAGTTTCCCAACATGCTAATGCTGTCGTTGGTTCTGCTGGCTGTGTTCCTGTTGTTTTCCAAGTACAAGATGTTGTATCAAAGCTTCTAGTTTTCCAACATGCTAATGCTGTTGTTGGTTCTGCTGGCTGTGTTCCTGTTGTTTTCCAAGTACAAGATGTTGTATCAAAGCTTCTAGTTTCCCAACACGCTAATGCTGTTGTTGGTTCTGCTGGCTGTGTTCCTGTTGTTTTCCAAGTACAAGATGTTGTATCAAAGCTTCTAGTTTCCCAACATGCTAATGCTGTCGTTGGTTCTGCTGGCTGTGTTCCTGTTGTTTTCCAAGTACAAGATGTTGTATCAAAGCTTCTAGTTTCCCAACATGCTAATGCTGTCGTTGGTTCTGCTGGCTGTGTTCCTGTTGTTTTCCAAGTACAAGATGTTGTATCAAAGCTTCTAGTTTCCCAACATGCTAATGCTGGCGTTGGTTCTGCTGGCTGTGTTCCTGTTGTTTTCCAAGTACAAGATGTTGTATCAAAGCTTCTAGTTTCCCAACATGCTAATGCTGTCGTTGGTTCTGCTGGCTGTGTTCCTGTTGTTTTCCAAGTACAAGATGTTGTATCAAAGCTTCTAGTTTCCCAACACGCTAATGCTGTCGTTGGTTCTGCTGGCTGTGTTCCTGTTGTTTTCCAAGTACAAGATGTTGTATCAAAGCTTCTAGTTTCCCAACACGCTAATGCTGTTGTTGGTTCTGCTGGCTGTGTTCCTGTTGTTTTCCAAGTACAAGATGTTGTATCAAAGCTTCTAGTTTCCCAACATGCTAATGCTGTCGTTGGTTCTGCTGGCTGTGTTCCTGTTGTTTTCCAAGTACAAGATGTTGTATCAAAGCTTCTAGTTTCCCAACATGCTAATGCTGTTGTTGGTTCTGCTGGCTGTGTTCCTGTTGTTTTCCAAGTACAAGATGTTGTATCAAAGCTTCTAGTTTCCCAACATGCTAATGCTGTTGTTGGTTCTGCTGGCTGTGTTCCTGTTGTTTTCCAAGTACAAGATGTTGTATCAAAGCTTCTAGTTTCCCAACACGCTAATGCTGTCGTTGGTTCTGCTGGCTGTGTTCCTGTTGTTTTCCAAGTACAAGATGTTGTATCAAAGCTTCTAGTTTCCCAACATGCTACTGCTGTTGTTGGTTCTGCTGGCTGTGTTCCTGTTGTTTTCCAAGTACAAGATGTTGTATCAAAGCTTCTAGTTTCCCAACATGCTACTGCTGTTGTTGGTTCTGCTGGCTGTGTTCCTGTTGTTTTCCAAGTACAAGATGTTGTATCAAAGCTTCTAGTTTCCCAACACGCTAATGCTGTTGTTGGTTCTGCTGGCTGTGTTCCTGTTGTTTTCCAAGTACAAGATGTTGTATCAAAGCTTCTAGTTTCCCAACATGCTACTGCTGTTGTTGGTTCTGCTGGCTGTGTTCCTGTTGTTTTCCAAGTACAAGATGTTGTATCAAAGCTTCTAGTTTCCCAACACGCTAATGCTGTTGTTGGTTCTGCTGGCTGTGTTCCTGTTGTTTTCCAAGTACAAGATGTTGTATCAAAGCTTCTAGTTTCCCAACACGCTAATGCTGTTGTTGGTTCTGCTGGCTGTGTTCCTGTTGTTTTCCAAGTACAAGATGTTGTATCAAAGCTTCTAGTTTCCCAACATGCTAATGCTGTTGTTGGTTCTGCTGGCTGTGTTCCTGTTGTTTTCCAAGTACAAGATGTTGTATCAAAGCTTCTAGTTTCCCAACATGCTAATGCTGTTGTTGGTTCTGCTGGCTGTGTTCCTGTTGTTTTCCAAGTACAAGATGTTGTATCAAAGCTTCTAGTTTCCCAACATGCTAATGCTGTTGTTGGTTCAGTAGGTTTAGCCGTCCCATCATTATCCCATTCACAGGTTGCTGTATTGAATGTAAAAGTATCCCAACAGTTTACTTTCGTTGGCTCAGTAGGTTTAAAGCAGCTTACAGCCAAACTTGTTTGTGAATTATCATTTGAATTACTTGCATTTCCTTGCGAAGCATTAAGTGGAGGTGAAGCACAACCTCCGCATAATAAAGGATTGTTTGCTGTAATATACACTATGTTACCTAGAATTTTTTTTGCGCTACTGACTACATTTCCTCTTACAGTAAGCAAAATATCCCCAGCATCAAATGAACCAAAACCACCAGCTGAATTCGTTAATGTTATTGTGTTTGCAGATCCAGTTGTTAAACTCAATTGACTCCAACGTCCGTCACTTCCTGACGAAATCCCTGTAATTTCAGCATTGGTACCAACGCTAATAGTAACTCGTAATGAATTACTAACTATAGTTTCATTACCATAATTACCAACGGTAGCACTCAAGGTCCCTGTAGAGCCTTGCGTCACACTTGCTGGACTCATCAAAATTGAAATTGCTGGATCTGCATTCTTTTGTGAATATCCTTTCGGTATAAACGTAAAAACAGTCAAAAACAATAATATTAATTTATATAGAGTATTCATGTTTTTATTGTTTAGCGATGATATTTTTTTTAGGGTAACGAAAGTCATAATTACTGAGCATTAAGAACAGTGTTATATGTGTTATTATAATTCTGACTATCTAAACCTGATCCATTTACAATTGTAACTGTAATTGGTTGCGAAGTTTGAGTCGGTACATCTAGTTGACGCTCTATGGTAAAACCAATAGCTGAAAATGTATTTGCACCAATTGTAACACCTGCTTTTAATGTAGTTGTTATAAATAGGGAACTTTCAGTTATTGTCCAGTCATTATTATTTACTGTAACGTCACCATTAACAGCAGAAATACTAGTTGTAGCTCCATAGGTAATAAGGAATGCAGACTGTTTTGAGATTTTAAAGACTACTTGTCCATCTGATGGTGCGCCTTTAATTTCAGATATATTTACAACAAAATCTTTTTTATCACCTGCAGATACGAAGACTAAAGCTTCAATATCTATTGTTGTAGAAAAGTCTGGTAGTTCTTTTGTAACTTCTATTGTTACGTCTGCTTGGCTACAATTAGTTGGATTTGATTTTTCACAAATTTGATATGTCATGGTATAAGTTCCTGCTGGAGTATTTGTAGCTATATCTACAGAACCGTCAGAATTTAACGTTAAACTATTGTTAGAAGTTACAGTTGTCAAATGAATTTGACTTAGACTAACATCTGAACCATTTACAGTATCATTTGTTAATACGTTAACAACGTTGGTTCCTCCTGTTGTACCATTAATAGGTCCTGCAGTATCTTTATTGGCATCTATAATCGGAGCCGAAACAACAATAGTAGAGGTTACCGTATCACAGTTTCCTGTGTTGTTCACCTCGCAAATTGTATAACTTATTGGATAGTAGCCTGCTGGGGTGTTGGCTGCAACTGTTACAATCCCCGTTGCAGTATTAACTGTGATTCCTGTTGGTAATACTCCTGTTGTCATCGTTACATTTCCTGGACTTGTTCCTATAACTACTGAATTTCCATTTAAAGTATCATTAGAAGTCAAGGCAGTTGTGGTTCCTCCAGTGTTTCCGTTGATTGCTGGAGTAGTTTCGGTCACCGCATCAATTCCTGGCGCTGCAACTGTTATAATACTTGTTACCGTATCACAGTTTGCCGTGTTATCTATCTCACAAATTGTATATTCAACGTTATAATTGCCTGCTGGAGTATTGGCTGCCACTGTTACAATCCCTGTTGCAGTGTCAACTGTAATTCCTGTTGGTAATACACCTGTTGTCATCGTTACATTTCCTGGATCTGTACCTATAACGACTTGGCTTCCATGTAAAGTGTCATTTGAAGTTAAGGGAGTTGTAGTTCCGCCAGTTTTTCCGTTAATAGCGGGAGTAGTTTCGGTTACTGCATCAATTCCTGACCCTGTTACTGTTATAATACTTGTTACCGTATCACAGTTAGCCGTGTCATCTACCTCACAAATTGTATACTCAACGCTATAATTACCAGCTGGAGTATTCGTTGCAACGGTTACAACCCCTGTTGCAGTATCAACTGTGATTCCTGTTGGAAGCGTTCCTGTTGTCATAGTTACATTTCCTGGACTTGTTCCTATAACTACTGAATTTCCATTTAACGTATCATTAGAAGTTAAGGAAGTTGTAGTTCCTCCTAGGTTTCCGTTGATTGCAGGAGTGGTTTCGGTTACAGCATCAATTGCTGTTACTGTTATAATACTTGTTACCGTGTCACAATTTGCCGTGTCGTCTACCTCACAAATTGTATACTCAACGCTATAATTACCAGCTGGAGTATTCGCGGCAACGGTTACAACCCCTGTTGCAGTATCAACTGTAATTCCTGTTGGAAGTGTTCCTGTTGTCATAGTTACATTTCCTGGACTTGTTCCTATAACTACTGAATTTCCATTTAACGTATCATTAGAAGTTAAGGCAGTTGTGGTTCCTCCAGTGTTTCCATTGATTGCTGGAGTGGTTTCGGTCACCGCATCAATTGCTGTTACTGTTATTATGCTTGTTACTGTATCACAGTTTGCCGTGTCATCTACCTCACAAATTGTATATTCAACGTTATAATTACCAGCTGGAGTATTCGCAGCGACTGTTACAATCCCTGTTGCAGTATCAACTGTAATCCCTGTTGGAAGCGTTCCTGTTGTCATCGTTACATTTCCTGGACTTGTTCCTATAACTACTGAATTTCCATTTAACGTATCATTAGAAGTTAAGGAAGTTGTAGTTCCTCCTAGGTTTCCGTTGATTGCAGGAGTGGTTTCGGTCACCGCATCAATTGCTGTTACTGTTATAATACTTGTTACTGTATCACAGTTTGCCGTGTCATCTACCTCACAAATTGTATACTCAACGCTATAATTACCAGCTGGAGTATTCGCTGCAACGGTTACAACCCCTGTTGCAGTATCAACTGTAATTCCTGTTGGTAGTACTCCTGTTGTCATCGTTACATTTCCAGAAGCTGTTCCTATAACTACTAGGTCTCCATTTAACGTATCATTAGACGTTAAGGCAGTTGTGGTTCCTCCAGTGTTTCCATTGATTGCTGGAGTGGTTTCGGTCACCGCATCAATTGCTGTTACTGTTATTATGCTTGTTACTGTATCACAGTTAGCCGTGTCATCTACCTCACAAATTGTATACTCAACGTTATAATTACCTGCAGGAGTATTGGCTGCTACTGTTACAATCCCTGTTGCAGTATCAACTGTAATCCCTGTTGGTAGCGCACCCGTTGTCATCGTTACATTACCAGAAGCGGTACCTATAACTACGAGGTTTCCTTTTAAAATGTCATTTGAAGTCAAGGAAGTTGTTGTTCCCCCTGTGTTTCCGTTTATTGCTGGAGTGGTTTCGGTCACCGCATCAATTGCTGTCAAAGATGTCGAAGTGACACAAACTGGATTGTTATAAATTATACCTGAATAGGTGTTAACTGCTCCGCCAGTAGAAAGTTGTCGTCCTGCGAGAAATACAGAAGCTCCTGATCCACAAGCTCCGCCATGTGAAAGAAAAGTTCCTTTTAAAACAGAACCAGCTCCTATAGTAATGGCACCAGTGGCAACTCCAGCTCCTCCAATCCAAAAAATATTGCAACGACGCGCTCCATTAATTAAAATTATTTTTGATTGTGCTCCTACTGAAAATGCCCCGGCAAACTTAAAAACAAATATTGCATTGGGATCATTTTGACCGTCTAAGGTAAGAGTTCCCCCTAAAGATCCAGCACCGTCTATAAAATAAACTCCAGGATTTACTGTTTCTCCAACAGCTCCAACAGCTCCAAAAGCTGCCGGGTGGGCAACAAGTACTACAGGAAAAACACCTGCATCTGAAGGTACTGTATTAGGCAATGCCATAAGTGCATTATAAGCGGTATCTAAATCACTATTAGCTTGTGCTGTATTAGTATTTGCAGTATGAACATCCCCAATAACAATTGAATCCTCAAAACCACTTACAGAGCCAGAATCGGTACCGATATTACCATCAATTCCAGATGTGCTAGTATTCGCCACAGCACCTAAATTAGTATAAAGGGCATAATTTGAAAGAACTCCCAAAACATCAACAGCAGGAGCTGGACTACAATTTGCTTCACAAAATATTGGAATGGTACTCTTACAAGCAGGTGGTCTTACAACAGCGCCAACTCCAGTAACTAGTGCTCCTTGCAAGGAAAGCATTCTTCCTTCAAGAACGGCATTTGCACCAAGACCAACAGCTCCTATCTTTGCAAATAAAGTTCCTTTTATTTTAGCATCTGCTGCAACAGAAATAGCTCCATCTGCAATAAAAAAAACATTGCAAGATTTTGTTCCATTAGTTAAATTAACTACTGCACCAGCTCCTACTGTCATGGCTCCGTAAAATTTAATTATAAAGTAAGCGTCAGGATTTCCACCTCCATCAAGAGTAAGAGCTGCTCCTATCGATCCAGCGCCAGGTATGGAATAAACTCCAGGAGTAAGTGTTTCACCACCTCCAAAAGCGGGAGCATGGGTGGATGGATAGTCGACAAAAAGATCGTTAAGGTGAATATATAACCTAAATAAATCGAATCTGCACTGAGCTGTTACAGTATTAGCATTGTAGGTGTTGCCAGTAAAAGATGGTGGCCCACCAAATCCGCTAATGATTCCAATATTTGTACCAGCATCGCCTTTCCAGGTCGCTCCGGCTCCATTTGTAATAGCTCCGGCTCCGGTATAACCTTCAAAAGATTCAAGTATCCCTAAATTAACTGTTTGACTAAAATTTATATTTGGTAACAGTAGTGCAAAAAAACTTATGGCTAAAAAATGGAGTTTAATTTTCATAATTGTTCGTATTAATTCTTAGTAAAGCGGTAGATGTGAAATGAATGAAGGGCTTAAATTGTTTTTTCCGATTAAAGGCAGCTTTATTTCTGCCTATGCTCTTTTTGTACTGATAAAAGGAAAACGGTAAAGGCATTTTTTCCTCTGTTTAGAGTTACGGTAACTACCATTGAAATTTGGCATACTGCGGGAATTAATACTTCTCCGTTTGAAAAAGTTACAGTAGGAGTGGTTGACGGATCTAAATTAAGTGTTTTAGAAAAACTTATATTTGAGAAAAGTAGTAGTGTAATTGTTATTATACTGAAGAGTAAATATTTTTTCATAATAAATAATTTAATTGAGAAAACATCATGACAAAAAAACAATTCCAACTAACGGGTTGTAATTAATTAAAAAACGTTTTACATGATGTAATTCCCGTACAAATTACTGCTTTTTAATAGTCTAAGGCTTCAGTATATATACCCTTTAAAAAAAAACAAAAAAGAATGCTCAGTAAAAATACGGAGGTGTATTTTTGAAAGTGTAAAGTAGAGCTAAACATTAAGTGAGGAATATAATGTGTGGATATACTGAAATTGGCCTTTAGTTACGGTGCTAAGCAATTTCAAAAGGTTAAAAAAAATATAATTTTTTTTAACCTTTTGAAATTTTTATAAACAGAAATAGAAATGGAACAAAATTAAAAGTCTTGAGAATAGACGTGCTATTTTGTAGTTAAATACGTGTAAATTAGTTATTGGTGCTATTTGATAAGCTTCAAAAGGTATTACTAATTAAGTTCTAATCAATATAAGTCTATTGTTATCAGTTTATTGCGTATTGCATACATAATAAGTTCAGCAATGTTCTTGCTATCTGTTTTTTCCAAAAGATTAGCTCTGTATGTTTCAATAGTTCGCTGCCCGAGAAAAAGGGTTTCAGATGTCTCTAAAGTAGATTTTCCCTTACAAATTAATTCAAGCACTTCAAGTTCGCGATTGCTAAGTTTTAGGGGATTATCTATTGGATCTTTAAATATAGATGGGGTAGGGTTTTTAATGTCTAATTTAATGATATTGCCAGCAAGACTCGTGTGACCTTTGTAGGTAATTACAGATCCAAATAATTCAACAAATACGGTGTTCAAAGTTTTGTGGACGGCTTCAAATTTTAAAGATATTGAGCCTTTTGTATCTTTTAAACAGCGATCAAAATCGTTTAAAATTTTTGTTTTATCACAATGTTTTTCATCGAGAAGTTTTCTGAAATTTATTGAAGAAAATTCATCATAATCGTAGCCGAAAATGGTGGATAATGTTTCATTATAAAATATAAAATTATCTTTTTGATAAATAAAAACACCTAATGTCGGATGATCCATAAGAGCATGGAATTTTTCGTTGTTAAGTTGTTCAATAGAATCATATTTAGCGAGGCGAGTATTAATCACTTTCAATAATTCATGAAAGTCAAAAGGTTTTATAATATAATCATCCGCACCCAACTGCATTCCTGCTCTGATATCTTCATTTTCAGTTCTTGCAGAAAAAAACACTAAAGGAATAGTGGAGGTAGATTCAATTTGCTTAATTGTTTTATAAAAATCATATCCATTCATATTAGGCATAGATATATCGCAAAGGATAAGATCAGGTAAATGTTTTAAGGTTTGTTGGACGCCTATAAGTCCATCCTCGGCCACAAACACTTCAAAGTTTTCTCCCTTAATAAATTCGGCTGTATTTTCTCTTAAGACTGTATCGTCTTCTATGATAAGAATTTTTTTCATTTTAAAAAATTAAAATATTGAGTGTTTTTTATGGATTAAAACTAACAATATTGGTTTCCGTTTTATTTATCAGATTACTTTCAGGATTTTCCTGCTGTAAATATGGTAATATAATCGTTACTTTGGTTCCTTTATCTACAACTGATTCAATTAAAATTATCCCTTTATGAAGATCAATGAATCTTTTTACAATAGATAAACCAAAACCAGTTCCTTTTACAGTTCCAATATTCGAAGCACGGTAATAAGGTTCTAATAAATATTTTATTTCCTCTTGAGGTATTCCAATTCCCCTATCCTTAATTGTAAATTTCACCTCTTTGTTGTTTGTTTCATCTAAGGTTATCGTGATTTTTTTATTGTAGCTACTATATTTTATAGCATTTGAGATGATATTATTAAAAATGTGCCGAATCATAATTGCATCCATATAATAGCTTCCGATATCTAAGTTTGTCTTTAAAACTACTTTGTGATTTGTGCCGGATATATTTATATTTTCTTCAATAATCTCATTTATGAGGGGGACAAGTTGAATGGTTGTAGGTCTAAAAAAAGATTTACTAGTTTGCTCTTGGTCAATAAGAGAAACATCGTCAAGGAGTGCTTTAGTATGTTGTACAGCATCAAATATCTGTTTAAACATTTTTTCTTTTTTGTCCTTATCCCAAGTATCGTTGTATATTTTTAATAATTGAACACTGGAAAGAATTCCCGCTAATGGCGTTCTGAATTCATGAGAAACGGTGGATATAAATTGAGATTTTAAGACGTTTACTTCTTCCAATTGTTGATTTAATTGTACTAACCGCTCCTCTTCAAGCTTACGTTTTGCGATGTTGTTTATAGTTGAAATCAGTAAATTTTGTCCGCTAATGGATAATGAACTAGTATAAATTTCAACATCACAGGTTTCACCGGAAGCTAACTTATGTATAAATTGGAAGTAAGATTGCCCCGCCAAAGCAAATTTTTTCATTTCTTCTAATATTTCTTCTGGAGGGAAAGTACTAATGTCTGATAGATTCATTGATTTAAACTCTTCTAACGAATAGCCATAAAATTGCGCCGCAGCAGAATTAACATCGATGATATTGCCATCAACAGGATCTATCAGCAGTTGAGCAGCTTGGTTTTTTTCGAACATAGCAAAATACAACTGACTACTTTCTTGTAATGCCTCATCTGCTTTTTTCCGATCGGAGATATCTCGAATGTGACATAAAATAACTTTTTGCATCTCTACCATATATACATTACTGACAAACTCTACAGCTATTGAATTTCCAGCTTTTGTTTCCAATGGCATATCTTCAAATCGAATGTATTCTTTGTTTTGTAATTGAATAAAAGCTTCTTTAGAGGCCGCAATGTTTTTAAAAACACCAATTTCCCAAAGTTCTTTCCCTACTAATTCTTCGTAATTAAATCCAATCATTTCAATCAGGAACGGATTGGCATCGGTAATCTTACCAGTGATTGCATCAAGAATTAAAATCCCTTCTTTTGATGATTCAAAAATCCGGTGAGAACGTGTTTCTGCATTTTGGGTTTTTTCTAGTGATAATTTGCGTTCCGTGATGTCCTGGATCATACCAATCATAGTAAGTCCATTTATTTTATTATCAAAAACAATTTCTCCCCATCCTTCTACCCATCGAACCTGACCGTCATTCTTAGGGATAATTCTGTATTCCTTATGAAATGGTTTGTGATTTGCAATACAGTCCATTGAATATTGCTCTATTGTTTTTCTATCGTCAGGATGAATGATATTGTAATAGGATTCAAAACTGACTAGTTTTTGGTGTTTGATCCCAAATAGTAACGATAGCTCCTCGGATAATTCTAAAAATTGAGTTGACATGTCGAATTTATAGGAACCAATATTCCCAATCCTCAGAATTTTTTTGAAAATAACCTCGTTTTCCGAAAATTTCTTTATTAATAGTTCTTTTTTTGTTCTATCAAGGGCAGTTATAAGATATTGTTGCTCCTTTTCTAAAAAGATAGCATTTAACCTTACATATATAAGTTTATCATTATTTAAAGTTAATTCAAGATCACAGGGATTTTCAACATTGTTTTCTTTGGCTTTAAGTAAAAAGGTATTGAAATCAGAAAGGTTTTTTTTGGATATAAAATGGATGAAAGGGAAATCAATTAAATCATCATGTGTTTCCTCCAGAATATTTAAACCACAACTGTTAAGCTGTACTATTTTACTATCACAATCAATAATATAATGGCCAACAGGGGAAAGTTCACAAAACAGTTTTGCTTTCCGAGAAACTATTTCCGCTGTGTCTTTTGCTAACTGTAGCTCTTGGTTCTGTAAAGTGAGTTCAAGATTACATGCTTTTAATTCCTGGATTAGACTCTTAGAGTTGGATTCAATCATAATTCGTTTAATATATTCTATTTTGTTTTTTATCTGTAGCTCTTTGCTTTAGGATAATTAAAATTCTGAATTTAATATTTTTGAGGTCAGTAGTTACGAGCATGTAATTTCAGATTGATATATTTTTTACGAATCTACTATTTTGATTGTCATGATGTTAGGTGTGTTTTTTACTTTGAGGACGATTAATTCGATAGTGAAATCCATCAATATACCTATTTTTATAAAATCACTAACGGCAGAAAATATTGTTCTAATCCATGATTTTACATGATGACTCGAGAGCTTTGGTCGAACAGGCAATACAATCATGGTATGCAATTAAAACAGATCCCTTTGTTACTTTTTATTTGTGTGATATTGTGATGCTCAAATAAAGGACGATGGCATTTCCATTTATTTGTAGTTGTTTTTGCGCTTTCATCAATGTGTTTATCAAATGTAGACTCAAATTATTGGGATGAATAATTGTCAATTTTAAAACATACATTCTTTAACTTTTTGTTATCTGTTAATTCTATTGCGGTAACAATCTTTTTATTGTTGCTGTCACAACTCCTTCCTATTTTCCCTTTTTCACCAATAACTAATTAATCAATATGAACGGTTCCTCCATTGAGTGACCCTCACTAGATTTCATCGCTTCCTAGCTTTGTACATAAATAAACGTACTGTTTTTTCTGTAACTCCAAAGCGAACTCCCATATAACTTGCAGATAAATTTTTAGTACTCGTTGATCTCTCAAAACATATAAAAAACTTTTCGTAAACCAAATTAATCTTATGAAATAAAGTGTTTACAGCTGCGGTTTCTGTGTGGCTACAGATATCAAGTTTTAGAGAAATATTTACGGATTTGACTCTTTATATGCTTACAATTTAAACAAATGAAGCCTGGTTCTCATTTTAAATTTGTTAAATACTCTTGCAGTTTTTATCTGTTTTAAAATGTTTAGCAAACTATAAAATATTTTGTTCTGTAAATATATCCATAATTCCCTTGCTTTATGGACTTATAAGAGATGAAATTACCTACTGACCTCAATAAAAGTTTTTTTCGCTTGTTGATTCATCAGTTCCTATTATGTCTATGCATACTTTTTTAGTAATTAACTAGGGTTTACTTTAGTGTATTGATTAGTTCAATAATTACAATTACCTTTTGAATAGCTGATAAATGTATTGCTTCTTAAATATTAAAAGATATTATTTTTTTTAATTCATCTTCAAAATAAATTGAATTATCTCTTCTGAAATTTTCATCTTCAAAAATAGAAAGTAACTTCGCCAATGTACTTTTCCTAGAAGCTTGTGTTCCAATAAAAGTAACGATCTCTCTTACTTCAACATCTGTATTTTTTAGAGGTTCAAAATATTTAAGAATAAGTTTTGCTCTTTCCATTCCTCAGAAATATGAAAATAATTAGTATTTAATTAAATAAAAAAAGGAACTCCATCACGGAGGGCACTGAAAAAGTCATTTACAAAAAATCAGCATAAAAAAGGAGCAGTAAAATTTTATTTACTGCTTCTTTTTGGTTATATTTAACTGTAATTATAAGGCTTTTTAGATGTTAGTTCAGCAACAACAAATTCAGTTCAGCGAGCATTCCTCGTTATATGATTTAATCATTCCTAAAGATAATCTTCTTCGAAAAATCAATGAATTAATTGATTTTTCATTTATCACCGATGAACTTATACATACCTATTGTGTAAATAATGGTCGTATGGCAGAAAGTCCTATTCGTATGTTCAAATATCTACTTTTGAAAACGATTTATACGGTCTCGGATGTTGATGTTGTTGATCGCTCTCGTTTTGACATGTCCTTTAAATATTTTTTGGATATGACACCCGAAGCCGATGTTATCAACCCAAGTTCATTGACAAAATTTAGAAAACTCCGCTTAAAAGACACCGATTTATTGAATTTATTGATTAACAAAACGGTAGCCTTAGCCATTGAAAAAGGTGTTATTCGTTCTAAATCTATAATAGTTGATGCCACACATACTTTATCAAGGTCAAATCCATTTTTAGCTATAGACGTACTGAGAGAACATTCCAAACAACTTCGTAAAGTGGTTTATTCATTTGATGAACAATGGAAAGAACGTATGCCAGAGAAGAACAACGAGAATGATTTAGAAAAGGAGTTGGCTTATAGCAAAGAGTTAGAGAAAAGACTAGAAGAAGATCCTTCGGTGAGTTTGATACCGGCCGTAAAAGAAAAACTCAACTTGCTAAAAGAAACCATCGAAGATACACAAGAAAATTTAATTTTATCAAAAGATACCGATGCCAAAACTGGGCATAAATCTGCCGAGAGTTCTTTCTTTGGCTACAAGACTCATTTAGCTATGACCGAAGAGCGCATCATAACAGCAGCCGTAGTAACATCGGGAGAAAAAGGAGATGGACCGGAGTTGCCAAAACTCTTAGAAATTAGTCAAGAAAATGGAATTGAGGTAGATACTATTATTGGCGATGGTGCCTATTCGGGGAAAGAAAATCTTAAAATCACAAGTGAGCAAAATATTAAAGTAGTGGCCAGACTAAACCCATCCATAACACAAGGATTTAGAAAAGACGAGGATAAATTTGATTACAATAAAGATGCCGATAGGTTTGTATGTCCTGCGGGTCATATGGCAATACGAAAAGCACGAGGTGGAACCAAAGATATCGGGGAAAATCAAGTCGACACTTACTATTTTGATGTTGAAAAATGTAAATCATGTCCTTTAACAGAAGGCTGTTATAAAGAGGGAGCAAAAACAAAAACATATTCGGTATCCATAAAATCAGATTTACATCAAGAGCAAATATCCTTTCAAGAAACAGACTATTACAAAGAAAAAGCAAAGCACCGATACAAAATAGAAGCGAAGAATAGTGAGTTAAAAAATGCACATGGTTTTGACAGAGCGATATCTTATGGCATAAACAATATGCAAATGCAAGGAGCAATGGCTATTTTTACAGTAAATTTAAAAAGAATCATAAAACTAATGTAGGAAATGCGTTCTACTTGCGTATTGTCTAAAATACACTCATTTTAAGCCAAAAAATAGACTCCTAAAATCTAAAATAAAAACAGTTGTAAAATTTAAAACGCTTATAACGGATGTTTGAAATCCTGTTATAAGCGTTTTTTTAATCTTTGAAAAATAACACAAATCGAAATAAGCGAGGTTTTTCAGTGCCCTCCCATCACGAAGTTCCTTTTTTAAAATATATAATATAGATTAATTACTCTATCAATTCCACAATCTTAGCTTCTCCAACTTTTTCCACCTTCGTTAGTCCATGTTTAGATAAACCTTTCATAGCAGCATCCCATTTTTTACCACTTAAATCGGTTTTTATTTTTAGTAAGCCAAGGTCCATTTTGTTCTCGTTCACTTTTAGTAAATCGATGATTAATTTTTCCTCATCAGACAATTCAATTTGAACTAGTTTCGTCTCCGGTCTCATTTGAGGAAATAACAATACTTCCTGAATAGATGCATTATTAGTCAAGAACATCATCAAACGGTCCATTCCAATTCCCAATCCAGACGTTGGCGGCATTCCGTATTCTAAAGCTCTCAAGAAATCCTCATCGATAATTCCAGTCGCTTCATCATCCCCTTTGGCAGCAAGACGCATTTGGTCTTCAAAACGCTCTCTTTGGTCAATTGGGTCATTTAGTTCCGAGTATGCATTCGCTACTTCTTTACCACAAACCATCAATTCAAAACGCTCCGTCAACTCAGGATTGTCACGGTGCTCTTTACAAAGCGGTGACATTTCTTTAGGATAATCCGTGATGAAAGTTGGCTGAATATAATTTCCTTCGCATTTCGCTCCAAAAATTTCATCAATCAATTTCCCTTTCCCCATCGTGTTATCCACGTCAATTCCCATACCACGAGCAGCATCAAACAATTCTTGTTCGTTTTTACCAGAGATATCAAAACCAGTAAAATGTTTGATAGAATCAGTCATCGTCACACGAGCGTAAGGCGCTTTAAAACTAATTTGGTGATCACCAAAAGTCGCTTCGCTAGTTCCATTTACGCCAATAGCGCAATGTTCTAACAATTTCTCCGTAAAATCCATCATCCAGTTGTAGTCTTTGTAGGCTACATATATTTCCATTGCAGTAAATTCTGGGTTGTGCGTACGGTCCATTCCTTCGTTTCTGAAGTTTTTCGAAAACTCATATACCCCATCAAATCCACCAACAATCAATCTTTTTAAGTACAATTCATTCGCAATACGCATGTACAACGGCATATCCAGCGAGTTGTGGTGCGTAATAAACGGACGCGCCGCAGCACCACCCGGAATCGATTGTAAAACGGGAGTTTCCACCTCCAAATACCCAGCGTCGTTAAAGTAACCACGCATGGCGTTGAACAGTTTAGTACGTTTTACAAAAGTATCTTTCACATGTTGGTTCACCGTCAAATCCACATAACGCATACGGTAACGCAATTCGGCATCGTTAAAAGCATCGTGTACTTTTCCGTCCTCATCTACTTTTGGCAACGGCAAAGGACGCAATGTTTTACTTAAAAACGTAAAACCATCTACACGAATACATTGCGCACCTACTTTGGTAGTAAACAATTCTCCTTCAATACCAATAAAATCGCCCAAATCGGTCAATTTTTTAAACACTTGGTTGTATAGTGTTTTATCATCACCAGTACACAAAACATCACGATTCACATACAATTGAATACGACCTTCGCTGTCTTGCAACTCAGCAAAACAGGCTTTACCTTGGTCACGCACACTCATCAAACGTCCAGCAACAATGACCTTCTTGCCTTCCTCAAAGGATTCTTTTACCTGTTTCGAAGTATGATTTACAGGAAAAAGATTCGCAGGATAAGGATTGATTCCTAAGTTGCGTAGGGCTTGAAGTTTCTCTCTTCGAATGATTTCTTGTTCTGATAGTGCCATTTTATGCTATTTTTAAGAGCGCAAAGATACTTTTTAAGTCGCTAAGATGCAAAGTTTCTAAGTTTCTAAGAAAAAGTTTTTTAAGGAGCCGAAAAATTGTGGTTTCAGTCACGATTGGTCCCGCTATACACTGTATCTTTTTTGCCGAAAAAAGCAAAAAAGGATGCCGTTTCTATCGGGGCTAGGCGAGGACGTTTTTTATTTTTAAGACGTTTTTTTAATAACCCTTATGAGTTCCAAACTCTGAAAGGGTTGAAATGTTTCTTTTGTAATTCAAAAAAAGTATGTAATCTTGTAAGTACTATTTAGAATGAAAAAATAAACTTTCAAACCCCATTTATATTATGAAAAATAAAGTAATTAATATGCATAATAAGCCAACAGTTATTGTACAGAATGAAGGTGTAAAATATTCAGTATTAATGGAGAAATTCTTGGAAAATTTTATTAAAGAATTTGAAGACACTGAATATTTTGAAGATATTTTCGATTTTGCTGTAAATGCTTGGAATTTTGCCAACATGAAACAAATACTTCCAGAAGGAGAAAGTGATGCAGCAATTAATTCTATAGAGAGCGATGAAATAGATTTTGATTTACTAAATAGAATGATTGACTATAAGATTTCTAATTTCAAAGAATATACCAACTTTATAGTTGATTATGAGTTAAAGGAAACAGATGGCGATCCTATCTTGAATGTAACAACACAAGCGCAGGAACAGTACTTAGCCAATATGTTTGATACGATGACTGAAGAAACAGATGAAAACGATTTTGATGAAGGATTCATAAATAGAACGGCAATTATTATCAAACACCAGCAACCATTTATTGATTGGCGTAATAATTTGTATCCTGAGGATATACACAAACCCATTGAAACAAATACATACCTTATTAATGAAGATATTGAAGATATAGAGACATGGGTCAAGAAAAAATGCGAAAAAATTTTCATAGCTGAGTTAGTAGGCTGGAATACTAATAAAAAAGCATGGCCTCAAAAACGAAATTACAAAATGTTTAAAGAGTGGTTTATAGTTGATATTTCGACTATGATTTATGATTTTGAATTAAAACCAATTTCAAAAATATAATTGTAACAACCAGATAGCGCGGATTTGCAATCCGTGCCCACAATCTGAAGCCTTGCTATTATAAATTAGACCATAAAACTCCGTGTTAATGAAATAGTAAAGATATGAATCTTGCGTTATAAAAGGGAAATCTTCTCAATTTTCGTCTATATTTGAATTTCATAAAAACCACTACCTACGATTGGAATGAGTTTTGACGCCGCCAGTTTTCAAGAAATGTATCATCAATACAAATCCCTCGTGTACAACGTGGCGCTGAGTTATGTCCAAAATGTAGAAGATGCAGAAGAAATAACTCAAGATGTTTTTATGCAATTACACCAGTCGATTGCTACTTTTAAAAACCTTTCGACTTTAAAAACCTGGATTTACCGGATTACAATCAACAAAAGTTTGGATTTTTTAAAGCATAAAAAAAGTCAAAAACGCTTTTTTATTTTTGGAAAACGATCGGAGAATGAATATGAAATTCAAAATATTTCCACTTTTGAGCATCCTGGGATTTTGTTAGAAAATAAAGAAAAGTCTAAATTACTTTTTGGTGTTATAAACGAATTGAGTGAAAACCAAAAAACAGCTTTCATTTTGTCCAAAATCGATGGTTTGAGTAATCCCGAAATTGCCAGTATTATGGAGCTAACGGTTTCGTCAGTAGAGTCTTTACTTTTTAGAGCCAAAGACAACCTCAAGAAGAAATTAGGAAATAAATTTGAAGAATACCGCAAGAAAAAATAAAATAATCAGTCTAAGATAGTATGGAAAGAGATAAATGGATAAGCGAAGTAATGGACAGTACGAATCAAATCGTAAAAGTCTTGCCTGATGATGGCTTGTTTTTTAAAATTCAAAATAAATTGAAAGTGAAGAAAACAATAGCTAAGGAATGGGTGTGGCTCGCCGCCGCTTCGATTATTATTTTGTTAAGTATCAATATCAGGGTGATTTATAAAGAATTACAAACAGAAAAAGAGATAGAAGAAACAGTGCTTATAGCAGCAGTTTCGGACTCTAATCAATTTTATTTACGATAAGTTATGAGCAAGATAAAAGTATTAACCATTTCGGTGATTGCACTTGTAATTCTCAATCTGGGAATGATAGTGTTTTTTGTTATAAAGTCAAAAGGAAATAGAGATCATCGAGCTGGGGTTCGGAAAATGATTATCGAAAAATTGGATTTGGATGCAAAACAAACAGAGCAATTTGTAGCCTTGGTCGAACGTCATACGACGAAAATTGATAGTATTAACCAAGAAATCAAATTGACTAAAGAAAATTTGTACGAGCAGTTAGTAGCTCCAGAAGTGAATTCCAGAGTAAAAGACAGTTTGATTACTGTTTTGAGTGATTATCAAAGAACAATTGAAAAGGCACATTTTGATCATTTTTTAAAAGTTAAAAAGATTTGCAATACACCAGAGCAACAAGAAAACTATAAAGAATTGGTCAAAAAATTGGGCGAAATATTCTCAAGACGTAGAATGCAACAGCACCAAGCTAATAAGGAAGTTAAGTAGAAGGTGTATTTGTATAGATAGTTCGCACGTATTACAATATTTTTTCGTCTAAAATCAAATAACACTAATTTTAAGTTCGGAACTATGAAGAAATCTATTTTTTTAATCACTCCCTTAGTCGCAATATTGCTGTTTTTGAACTGCAGTAATTCGGATAATCCATCATCTAGTACAGAAGATATCAATAACATACCTGAGGTTTACAAAAAAATCTATGGAGCAACTAGTATCACCTCTGACGGGACTTACCTAACTATAAAAACAAACGGTCAACCCGATCATAAAAGTGTTTATTATGCAACTACAAGCGATAAATATGAAGCTTTTAGCGGAACTACTTTTGGAGGATCTACCTTCAAGAAAAATCCTAATGTCATCGATACTAATTTAGCTTTTACGTTTAAAATACCTCTGAATCCCGTTGCTGCCAGTTCTCATGCTTCGACACCGCTTGGTGCTATTGGGGTTTCAATAAACGGAGTACCTTTGTTTAATCAATATGCTGGACCTAATCAACCTTTGACAGATGAGATTCAATCTTTTGATCAGTATTCGGGACATCCGACAGGGCGAATGATTTACCATTATCATGTTGAGCCACTATATTTAACACAAACCAAAGGAAAGTCTGCCTTGATGGGATTTTTATTGGATGGTTTTCCTGTTTATGGACCCGAAGAAAATGGGGCGGCAGTAACAGGATTGGATGCATATCACGGACACACATCCCCAACTGTCGATTATCCAAACGGAATTTACCATTACCATATTACCAATACAGATCCCTACATCAACGGAAGTGGCTTTTATGGAAGTCCAGGAACTGTTTCAAATTAGTTTTTTTAAAGTCGCTAAGGTTCTAAGTTATTGTGACGTCAGATTTTGTTTGAAATTTGTGTCTTCGTGCCTTTGTGGCAACTATTAAAGTTGATAAGTAATACTATGTTTTTAAAATTTTATTCTTTTAAGAAAGTACTGTTTTATTTTTTTGCAACGCTATTGATGGTTAGTTGTAATCAAAAAGAAATAGTTGCGCCTCAAAGATACCCTCAAAAAGTACCTGCCATTTATACTTTGGGTTCAGATGAAAGATTTCATTTTGACCAAGATACCTTGTATTTTAAAACAGATAAATATTCGGGTAAGCAGTTTATGCTATATCCTTCCAAAGACACTGCTTTTGTCAAATCCTATTTGTTTGGTATGTTGGAAGGGGACCAAAAAAAATGGTATGATAATGGTGTTTTGGCAGAAAATAGACTTTATATTTCGAATAAAAAAGAAGGAAAACATGAAGGCTGGTGGGAAAATGGAAAACCTAAATTCAACTACCAATTTTTTAACGATGAGTATCATGGTGAAGTTCTAGAATGGTATGTAACGGGGCAGTTGTTTAAAAAATTCCATTATGAAAATGGATACGAAGAAGGAAGTGAGCGTTTATGGTATGAGGATGGAAGTGTTCGCGCTAACTATGTGATTAAAAAAGGTAAGAAATACGGTTTAATCGGAATCAAATTATGTAAAAACCCAAATGAGAAAGTCACTAAAAAATAGATTAATAGTTGGGGTTTTAGTTATTGCAACATTTTTTGGTTGCCAAAAAAGTAAAGCAGAAGCCGAGGAAGGCATGCCTTTTTTTAATACGCCCGAATTTACTCCAGAATGGATTGCCAAAGACAGTCCTGAGTTTTCTAAAATCCATACGATTCCCGCATTTGCATTGACCAATCAAGACGATCAAACCATAACTGAAAAAACAGTCGAGGGTAAAATTTATGTAGCCAACTTTATGTTCACCAGTTGCGGCAGCATTTGCCCTAGAATGACGGACAACATGAAAATCCTTCAAGATAAATATGCAAATGACTCGCAGATTTTATTGCTATCTCATTCTGTAAATCCTGAACTGGATGATGTCAAGAAATTGAAAGAATATGCCGATTTGAAAGGGTGTATTTCGGGTAAATGGCATTTACTCACTGGAGATAAAAACACCATTTATACATTGGCCAAAAAACATTATTTTGCAGGAGATTCGATAGGGTTCTATGGTAAATTAAATGACTTTCTGCACACTGAAAATTTTATTTTAGTAGATGGTAAACGTCGAATTCGTGGAGTTTATAATGGTACATTGCCTATTGAGATGGATCGGATTATTGAGGATATTACGACACTGAAAAAAGAAAAGTAGTTTTAGTTAGGAGTTTGTATCTTTGAAAAAAAAAATCAAATGAAACAATTTTTTCAAAAGACAATTCTACTCATTGCGATACTGTTGTTAGCTTCTTGTAATTTTACAGAAAGTATTGATATTCAGGAAAATGGTTCAGGAGAATATTCTGTTGAAGTAGATGCTTCTGGTTTGTTGGCTATGGGTGGTGATAAAATGAGTGAAAAGATGGGGCTTAAAGGAGATAAAAAAGTGCTGGATTCGGTTATCAGTTTTAAAACTATTTTCGAACAGAAAAAAGATAGTATAGCGAAACTAAGTCCAGAAAAACAAGCCGCACTCAAAGGCTTGGAAAATACAGTAATGCACATGAAAATGGATCCCGATAAAAAAGAATTTCTAATTACCATGAATTCTCCTTTTAATAAAGTTGCCGAACTTCAGGATTTAATGGAGGGTTTTACCGTTTTACAAGATTTAAAAAAATCAAAAACAAGCGAGACTGCTAAAAGCCCCTTTGGAGGAAGTTTTGGAGATAATAATTCGAAATTGAGTTTTACTTATGATGGAAAAACATTTAGTCGTAAAGTTGCATTATTAAAGGAAAAAACAAAAGCAGTAGATTCTGTAGGAATGTCCAAAATGTTATTTGCATCCTCAAGTTATACCTTGAAATATCATTTTCCAAAACCAGTAAAATCGACTTCAAATCCAGAAGCACTTTTTAGTGGTGACAGAAAAACAATTACTGTTCGATATCCTTTCACTGAATATATGGAGAATCCTGAAAAGCTAAATCTTAACGTAGTCTTTGAATAATGAACAAAACCGTACAACTTCAAGATTTAGGAAGTCTGGATTACAAAGCGGCTTGGGAATACCAAGAGGAGCTTTTTAAAGCAGTAGTAGATTTGAAAATCCGAAACAGAAGAGAAGAAACCACAATTGCAACACCTAATTATTTATTGTTGGTGGAGCATCCTCATGTGTATACCTTGGGGAAAAGTGGTGATTTAGAAAATCTATTGCTATCCGAAAAACAACTCGAAGCCAAAGGTGCAACTTTCTACAAAATCAATCGTGGTGGCGATATTACCTATCATGGTCCTGGTCAAATTGTGGGATACCCGATTTTAGACTTAGAAAATTTCTTTACCGATATCCATAAATACCTACGCTTCCTTGAAGAGTCGATTATTCTAACCCTACAAGATTACGGTTTAGAATGTGGGAGAAGTGATGGCGAAACAGGTGTTTGGCTTGGAGTAGGAACACCTTTTGCTCGTAAAATTTGTGCCATGGGCGTGCGTGCCTCTCGTTGGGTAACCATGCACGGATTTGCACTAAATGTAAATGTTGACTTAGGTTATTTTGATAATATCATCCCGTGTGGAATAAAAGGAAAAGCCGTTACATCTTTAAACGTAGAGCTAGGTGTTGAAAAAGTAGATGAACAAGAAGTGAAAGATAAAATTGTCAAGCATTTGTCCGCTTTATTTGAATGTCAAATTGTTTAGTCAAAAATCAAAAGTCAATCTCAAAAATCAATTAGAAGACAAAATTTGCATTCTA
Organism: Flavobacterium ovatum; assembly: GCF_040703125.1. Taxonomy (NCBI): domain Bacteria; kingdom Pseudomonadati; phylum Bacteroidota; class Flavobacteriia; order Flavobacteriales; family Flavobacteriaceae; genus Flavobacterium; species Flavobacterium ovatum. Next base: position 57,420 of record NZ_CP160035.1, on the reverse strand, counting down.
GGATTACATCAAAAATCGTTAATCGTTTATCTTCAATCAAAAATCCAAAGATAGCTGCTCCGGCAATAATCTAAAACTCATTCGATGATATTTTGTCGGGCCGAATTTCCGAATCGCTTCACGATGTTCTTTGGTAGGGTAGCCTTTGTTTTTTTTCCAATTATACATTGGGTATTCTTCGTGAATGACATTCATATATTCATCTCGATACGTTTTTGCCAACACAGAAGCCGCTGCAATACTCAAATATTTAGAATCGCCTTTCACGATACTCTGATTTGGGATCGATTGTAATAATTCAATTTCCACTTTCGAGAATTTTTTTCCAGATTTACTTTTCAATCCCAGTTTCGCATTGATCGCTCTATTTCCATCTACGATAATATATTCAGGAGTAGGGTTGAGTTTCAAAATACATTCTTGCATGGCTTTCATCGACGAATTCAAGATATTGATTTCATCTATCTCTTTCGGGTACAAATGTGTCACTGCAAAAGTTAAAGCTTGTACTTCGATCAATGGTTTTAGTAGTTCACGTACCTTTTCTGATAGTTGCTTACTATCATTGAGAATTTCATTTTCAAAATCTAATGGCAAAATTACCGCCGCCGCCGTTACAGGCCCAGCCAGACAACCGCGTCCTGCTTCATCAGTTCCAGATTCTAAGATAAAAGTAGAGAATTGTCTTTCGAGCATAAGTCCAAATTTTGAAAAAACAAAGATTGTAATTTTTTAGAGAATTTGCATTCTATTTAAAGACAATAATCAGTCTTTAGACAACGTTATTGCTTTTAAATATTTGATGACCGACTTTTAAGTTAGTTGTTTTTTTATAGCTTTATATCAATTACCTTTGTGCAAATTAATTGTCAATTCAATGAATTTCCTAATCAGTTGTACCCAATGAGAATTCTCTTTTATATATTTATAATAACATTACCTACCTTATTGTTTTCTCAAGCAAAACCATTAGAAGACGAGTCTCAAGGCAGTTTCTCAGACAGATTAAAAGGACCAAAAGAAAAAGACTCAGCAAAAGTAGCTACGCTTGACATGTACCGTTTTATTTCTTTAGAAAGAGATACTACTTATATTGACACTTCCTTGACTATCCAAAGAGAATACAGCCACAACTATTTAAGGAGAGATACTTTTGGATTATTAGCTTTTCCTAATGAAGGACAGACGTATAATACACTTCAATATAGCCTAACCAATTTTTCACCTTATCCAGACATGGGGTTAAAAGGGAAGCATTTTAGTTTTATGGAAGCGGGTGATATTCGATATGCATCGGTTGCAACACCTGTTACGGAGCTGTTTTTTAAGTCCATTATTGGTAAAGGACAATTGGTCGATTCTTATTTTACTTTAAACATTCACCCTAGACTGAATTTTTCAATCGCTTATAAAGGAATTCGTTCTGAAGGAAAATACATTAACCATTTTGCTAATTCAGGACATTTTAGGTTTACAACTAGTTATAGTACTAAAAATGGACGTTATGTTGCTAATACTCATTTTGTGTCTCAAGATATTTTGAATGAGGAAAATGGAGGAATAACAACTATAAATGATTTTGAAAGTGCAGATGTTAATTTTAACAATCGCCAAAGTTTAGAAGTTTATCTCACTGATGCCGAATCTTTTTTGAAAGGGAAACGATATTTTTTAGACCATAGTTTTAGAGTTAATCCTAAAAAGGGAAGTAACAATCTTTATGTGAATCATCAGTTCAACTATGAAAATAAATTTTTCGAGTACAAACAGCCTACGGTCGCTTCAACAGTAACTTCAACATCTGGGGCATCAACTACGGTATATCGATTTGGAGATTCATACGTTACTTCTAGTTTAAAAGACCATACGCATTACAACAAAATGTATAACAAAGCTGGATTGACCTACGAAAATACTACTTTAGGAAGATTTCAGTTTTATCTAGATGATTTCCGAAGCAATTTTTATTATTATAAAATATTGGTGAAAGAAGACGGAACAATCGTTCCCGCTTCATTCACCCGAAAAATAAATACTGCTGGAGGACAATACGATTATCAAAAAAATAAATGGACTGGCAAATTCCTTTATTCAAGATCTATCACCAATCAATCGTTATCAAATCTTGATGCAAAAATGAAATTGGATTGGAATGATGATTTTCAGTTTGATTTTCAATACCAAAACATCAATAAATTACCAAGTGATAACTATAATTTATACCAAAGTAGTTTTATTGACTACAACTGGACCAATAGTTTCAAAAACGAAAAAATCAATCGCTTAGCTGCCAATGCTATTACTCCCTGGCTCAACGCCTCATTGACCTTGTTAACACTTGATGACCATTTATATTTTGAAAATGTAGCAACATCTACAACACAACAAATTATGGCGCCTAATCAATATGAGAAAACCATCAGTTATCTGTCTTTAAAAGTAAGTAAGGAGATCAAATTCGGAAAATTCGGCTTTGATAATACCATTTTATACCAAAAAGTAGATCAACAAGACGCAGTGCTTAACGTTCCTGAATTAGTAACGCGCAACACCTTATATTACACAAATTTCTTTTTCGATAAAGCACTTTTTTTACAAACAGGAGTGAGTCTGAATTATTTCACTAAATATTATGGTAACGATTACAATGGAGTGATTGGAGAGTTTTTTGTGCAAAATCAAAAACAAATTGGTAATTACCCCAATCTTGATTTCTTTGTAAATGCTAAAATTCAAAGAACCCGAATCTTCATTAAAGCAGAGCATTTTAATTCGTCATTATCGGGGAATAATTATTATTCTGCACCCAATACGCCGTTCCGTGATATGGCAATTCGTTTCGGATTGGTGTGGAATTTCTTCAATTAAGACTTTTAGGAGCGCCACATTTGGCATTTTTAGAAAGTTGGGTTCCCGCTCCCGATGCTTCGTGACGTTACAACCTCTAGTTTTTGCTATCGCAACACTAGAGGATTTTACTACTATCGGGGCTCAAAAATTAGACATTAGGATTTTTATTAATGCTTTAAAAAAGCATATTATTTTCAAACCAAAAATACATTTCAATTGACTTTTACCGCTATAGATTTTGAAACAGCAACAGCATTTCACCCCTGCTCCGTAGGGATTGTAACTGTTGAGAACGGCATTATTGTCGATGAGTTTGTCACGTTGATCAAACCACCAAACAATTTGTATAATCCGTTTACAATAAAAGTACATGGTATTTATCCACATGATACGGTGAATGCAAAAACATTTGCACAAGTATTTCCCGAAATTCAAAAAAGACTACAAAATAGAGTAGTAGTCGCACATAATGAGAGTTTTGATAGAAATGTGTTAGCCAAATCCATGGCGCTTTACGGTTTGAATTACGACGAACTCAACATTGGTATACGTTGGGAATGTACTGTGAAAATATACAAAGCTAAAGGGCTAAAGCCAACAAAGTTAAGCGATTGCTGCCGCGAGATGAACATACAACTCAACCACCACGAAGCACTATCTGATGCCCGAGCATGCGCTAAATTGTATCTTTTAAAATAGTTTTATTTCGTTTGGGAATTTTTCTTACTTTAGTCTTGTATTATAGACTATTCGATATGAAAGAAGATTTTCTGCACTACTTATGGAAATTCAAGAAGTTTGATATTCTTGATTTAAAAACGACGCAACAAGAATTAGTGACCATTCATCACCAAGGGCAATACTTAGAATTAGCTGGGCCTGATTTTTTCAATGCCAACATCACCATTGGAAATCAAAAATGGGCAGGAAATGTTGAGATTCATATAAAATCTTCAGATTGGTACGTACACCATCATGAGCGTGATACTGCTTATGAAAATGTGATTCTACATGTAGTTTGGGAACATGATGCTGCTATTTTTAGGCAAGACAATACGGAGATTCCAGTACTGGAGCTCAAAAGTTATGTAGATAAGAATACATTAGACAATTACCAATCTCTAGTAACACCTAAATCATGGATTTTTTGCGAAAATGAGCTCAAGCATATTGAGAGCTTTTTACTTAAAAACTGGCAAGAACGATTGTTTTTTGAGCGATTGGAAAGAAAGTCCAAATTCATTTATGATTTACTCGAAAAAACTAATAGTGATTGGGAAGCCGTACTTTTCTGTTTACTAGCCAAGAATTTCGGACTCAATACCAACGGAGAACCTTTTCTGCAAATTGCGCAATCTATTCCTTTCTCAGTCATCAGAAAAGAAAGCTTTGAAGTCGAAAACTTAGAAAGTCTTCTTTTTGGTACCGCAGGTTTATTGGATACTGAAAAAGAAGATAATTATTATAAAAATCTTAAGTTTCGATACTATTATTTGCTTCATAAATACCAAATTGAAAAACCACACACATCACCCGTTCAGTTTTTTAAACACAGACCAGATAATTTTCCGACTATACGATTGTCACAATTGGCAAATTTATACCATTTGCACCAAAACCTGTTTTCAAAAATTCAAAGTTTAAACACGGTTCAAGAAGTGTATGATTTGTTTCAAGTGGCAACGGCGGACTATTGGCAAGACCATTATAGTTTTGACAAACAAAGTCCCAAAAAGAAGAAGCGATTGTCTCATTCATTTATCGATTTACTTACTATCAATACGATTATTCCTTTACAGTTTGCTTATGCAAAAAGTCAAGGTTTAGAAGTTTCTGAAGATCTAATTCAATTACTTTCTCAAGTTCAAGCAGAGAAAAATAGTATTATGGATAAATTTGTAATTCACGGTATCAAGCCACAGAATGCATTTGAAACCCAGTCTTTGCTCCAACTTAAAAATGAATATTGTATAAAAAGTAAATGTTTGGAATGCGCAATAGGTGTGGAGTTGTTGAAAACGAACTAAGAATGAAGGAGTAATTATTTTTTTTGTAGTTTTACGCAATAAGTGAATAAAAAGTTAAATTCGTAATACAAGATTTATAAAGCAACGAAGTCAAAAAGAATAAATTAGATGTCAGCAATTATCAAACTTAAATTTTTTTTAGAAAAGCATGGTTTTCATGTTTCGTCTCGTTTGGCGGATAAGTTGGGAATGCGTGCTAATAGTGTTCGACTTTTTTTTATTTATATCTCCTTTGTAACCGTAGGGTTGGGATTTGGGATTTACCTGATTCTCGCTTTTTGGATTCGGTTGAAAGATTTGATTCGTGCTAAGCGAACTTCGGTTTTTGACCTTTAACAATTTACTCTTTTTTTATTTTAACAATAATCAATATTAATTTAATCAATATATTTTGGCCGTAAAATCAGATGCTTGGGGTTCACGTGTAGGTTTAATTTTAGCAATGGCCGGAAATGCTGTAGGTTTGGGGAATTTTTTACGATTTCCTGTCCAAGCAGTTCAAAATGGTGGGGGAGCTTTTATAATTCCATATCTAATTTGTTTTTTAATCATGGGGATTCCGTTGCTTTTCATCGAATGGTCTTCGGGCCGATTTGGTGGTAAATTTGGGAACCACAGCACGCCATATATCTTGGATTCCATGGTCAAAGGAAGACTGCTTAAGTATATAGGGGTTTTTGGGATTTTTACTAATATCGCTGTAGCTGCCTATTATTGTTATATCGAATCTTGGACAATGTCTTATGTTTATCATTCTCTAATAGGAACTTTTGACGGAATGAGTCAGGCGAATGTTGCTGCTTTTTTTGGTGATTATGTTGATATAGGGCATTCCACAACAGGAATTCCTTATGAAGGAGTTATTTTTTATGTAATTTGTTTGATTATCAATACTTATATTTTATCGAAAGGGCTTAGAGGAATTGAAAAAGTGGCGAAAATTGGTATGCCACTTTTGATTTTATTTGGAGCTATTTTAGCGATCAAAGGATTGACTTTGGGAACTTCAGGAGCTTCTGAGATTTTTCCAGACGCTAATGCTTGGGATGGACTTAATTTTCTTTGGACACCGCAATACAGTTCTTTGTTAGATTTAAAAGTATGGATGGCAGCAGCTGGACAAATCTTTTTTACCTTATCAGTTGGGATGGGGACAGTACATTGTTATTCGTCTTACCTAGCAGAAAAAGATGATGTCGCATTGAATGCTGTTTCAGCAGGATTTATGAATGAATTTGTTGAGGTGGTTTTAGGAAGTTTAATTGTAATCCCTATTGCTGCAGGTTATTTAGGACTGGACTGGGTAATTCAAAATGCTGGTTTTGGGATGGCATTTCAAACGATGCCTTATCTGTTTCAACAGTGGGGAAGTTTAATTGCTGTATTTGCTGGGGTACTTTGGTTTGGTTTATTGTTTTTTGCAGGAATTACTTCTTCACTAGCGATGGGGACTCCATGGATAGGTTTTATGCGGGATGAATTTGGCTGGAATCAGAATAAAGGAGCTTGGTCATTTGGTTTAATTGCTTTAATTTTAGGATTACCTACGGTTATTTTCTTTCAAGAAGGGGTGTTTGATGAATATGATTATTGGGCAGGAACGGTAAGTTTAGTATTGTTTGCAATGCTTGAAACTATTTTGTTTTCATGGATTTTCGGAATGGAAAAAGGTTGGCCAGCGATTACCAATGGGGCGGATATTAAAGTGCCTACTATTTATAAATATATTATCAAGTATGTTACACCATTGATGTTGATTATTATTTTTATGGGATCGGTATTTAAACCGCTAGATAATGACTGGTCAGGAAATATGAATAATTTGATTTCTGGTAAAACGTGGGTATTGGATAATGGTTCAATTATTAAAACGATTACACACGCAGGTATTAAAGAACAAATAGCGGTAGCGACTGATTCGGCTCTAATTACACAGTTGGAAGATAAAATTTTCTATCTTAATTTTGCTCGATTAATGTTGTTAGGATTGTTTGTTTTTATCAGTAGTTTAGTTTACGCAGCGTTTCAAAAAAGAAGAAGAGAAGGTCGTGCCACTTTGTAAAAAGTGGTTTAATTTATTTAAATAAAATATATTATGAATACAGAAGCTTTAATAACCATGTTGCTTACCCAAGGGATAGTTGTTTTTTTTGCGGTTTATTTCTTCTATAAAGTTCTTACCATAAAACCTAAACAAGAACCAGATTCATTTTCTGAAAATGATGATGAGGTAGAAAGACAACCTAAAGAATAGTTTTGAAGTGTAATTTTATTTTTAGATTATGAAAGATTTAAAATCCTACTTTTTGTTTTCCAAAGAACAAAGGAACGGGATTTTTGTTTTGGTATTACTGATTGTTTTGATTCAAACCATTTGGTTTTTCTATGAGAAAACTGAGTTTGAAATGATTCATTCGGATGCTGAAAAACAGTGGTTAGCTATTCAACCCGAAATAGATCGATTAAAAATGGTTTCATCCGGATACAAATATGAGTTAAAACCATTTAATCCAAATTTTATAACCGATTATAAAGGGTATAAATTAGGTATGTCAGTTCCTGAAATTGATCGACTTTTAGCTTTTAGAAAAACCAATCAATACGTAAATTCAGTACAAGATTTTCAAAAAATAACTCAGGTTTCGGATTCTTTATTGGCTACTATTTCTCCTTATTTTAAATTTCCAGACTGGGTTACGAATAAAAAGGAATTCAAAGGATATGTACAGTATGAAAAGGAATCGTTTGCCAAAAGTGATAAAATCACAATAACGGATGTGAATACGGCTTCACAAGAAGATTTTATGAAAATCAACGGCATTGGAGCAGGTTATTCGGATCGAATTATAAAATTTAGAGAAAGTTTAGGTGGCTTTGTTTCGATGCAACAAATGGATGATGTGTGGGGGTTACCACCTGAAGTAATTACTAAGTTGAATTCAAATTTTAAAATTGGAGTAATTTCTCAAATTATGAAATTAGATATAAACAATGCTTCTTTGAAAGAAATAGCACAATTCCCTTATTTTAGATATGCTTTAGCTAAAGAAATAGTGATGTGTAGAAGCATGAATGGTGATTTTAAAAACGCAACTGATTTAACAAAAATTAAAGGCTTGTCTATTGAAAAAGCTAATATTATAGCCTTATATTTGACCTTTTAAAAAACAAAAGCTTTACGATGAACTTTGATTATAACGAAACGCAGTCCATGATTGCGCAATCCATAAGAGATTTTGCAGAGAAAAACATCCGTCCATTTATTATGGAATGGGATGAGGCTCAGACTTTTCCAGTTCCGTTATTTAGGAAGTTAGGAGAGATGGGATTTATGGGTATTTTAGTTCCTGAAGAATTAGGAGGTTCAGGTCTAGGCTATCATGAATACATTACTATAGTCGAAGAAATTTCAAAAGTCGATCCTTCGATTGGTCTATCGGTAGCCGCGCATAATTCACTTTGTACCAATCATATTTTGACGTTTGGTAATGAGGAACAAAAGAAAAAATGGATTCCTAAATTGGCCAGTGGTGAACATATTGGTGCTTGGGGATTAACAGAGCATAATACAGGTTCGGATGCTGGAGGAATGAATACTACGGCAAAAAAAGAGGGTGATTTTTGGGTTGTAAATGGAGCTAAAAACTTTATCACACATGCTATTTCGGGAGATGTTGCAGTTGTGATTGTTCGTACAGGCGAAAAAGGCGATTCTCATGGAATGACTGCTTTTGTCTTTGAAAAAGGAATGGTAGGTTTTAGCTCTGGTAAAAAAGAAAATAAATTAGGAATGCGTGCCAGTGAAACAGCAGAGTTGGTATTTGATAATTGTCGTATTCCAGACTCTAATCGCTTAGGGGAAGTAGGTAATGGTTTTATTCAAGCTATGAAAATCTTAGACGGTGGTAGAATATCTATTGGAGCTTTATCTTTAGGGATTGCCAAAGGTGCATATGAAGCGGCTTTGAAATATTCTAAAGAAAGACATCAATTTGGAAAACCGATTAGTAGCTTTCAAGGGATTTCTTTTAAATTAGCAGATATGGCCACTGAAATAGAAGCTTCTGAACTGCTTTTGCATAAAGCTGCTTTTTTGAAACAACAACACAAACCCGTAACTACTATGGGAGCAATGGCTAAAATGTATGCTTCTGAGGTATGTTGTAAAGTGGCAAACGAAGCTGTTCAGATACACGGCGGCTATGGTTATACTAAAGATTATCCTGTGGAAAAATTCTATAGGGATGCTAAGTTATGTACTATAGGAGAAGGAACTACCGAGATTCAGAAAGTAGTGATTGCGAGAAATCTGTTGAAGGATTAAGATAGGTTTAAGAGAATAGAGAAAAGAGCCAAGAAGCAAGATGTTGTAACTTGGCTCTTTTTTTAGATAGTTATTTTAAATATGTAGTGAAGTCTTTATTCTTTGTTCTATTTTCTTTTTGGAAAATAATTCATAATTCATAACTCATAATTCATTTTTAATTTTACCTTTGCACACTTAACGAAAGGGGGTGTCAAAATTATGTTAATTATACCAATTAAAGACGGAGAAAATATCGATAGAGCATTAAAGCGCTATAAAAGAAAATTTGATAAAACTGGAACAGTTCGTCAGTTAAGAGCACGTCAAGCTTTTATCAAGCCTTCTGTGAAAAATAGAATTAAAGTTCAGAAAGCAGCTTATATCCAAAACATGAAAGATGGTTTAGAGAGTTAGTAGTTTTCTTTATTGAAAATAATTACCGTTAGTATTCAAAGTTTAGTAACTTTGATGCTAACGGTTTTTTTATGGCTACAACTATCGATGCATTTAAGGAATATCTTTTAAAAGAGAAAAAATACTCTACTCATACTTTGGTAGCGTATGAGAAGGATTTGCTTAGTTTTCAAAGCTTCAATAAGTTTAATTTTGAGCAAGTAGGTGTTGAGCAAGCGAATTATAGTCAGATTAGAAGTTGGATTGTTAGTTTGGTAGATGGAGGTTTGTCTGCGGTTTCTGTAAATAGGAAAATTGCTTCTTTGAAGGCTTTTTATAAATTCTTATTAAAGACAAAGCAAATAGAGGTAAGTCCTTTGTTGAAACATAAGTCTTTAAAGGTGGTTAAATCACTTCAGATTCCTTTTTCTGAGAATGAAGTTGTTCGTGTCTTGGATGAGGTTCAGGAGAAGGAGAGCTTTGATTCTATTCGCAATCAATTGATAATAGAGTTGTTTTATGCGACGGGTATGCGTAGGGCTGAATTGATTCAATTAAAAATGAGTGATATTGATTTGGTTAATAATACACTGAAAGTTCTTGGGAAAAGAAATAAAGAACGCGTACTTCCGATTCTGCCTATAATTAAAAAAAATATAATTTACTACATTAGGGAACGGTCTCGTGTTGAGGTAGTTGAAGATTCTGAGTATTTTTTTGTAACAAAAAAAGGTCTAATGTTAAATAACTCTCTTGTTTATCGGTTGGTAAATTTGTACTTTAGTAGAGCTTCAGAAAAGATAAAAAAGAGTCCTCATGTGTTAAGGCATTCCTTTGCTACTCATTTATTAAATAATGGAGCGGATTTGAATTCAGTAAAAGAATTATTAGGGCATTCTAGTTTAGCGTCAACTCAAATATACACACATAGTAGTTTGTTAGAACTTAAGAAAGTATATGGAAAGGCGCACCCTAGGAGTGATGATAATTAAGTTTAACCATTAAATAAGTATTGATTATGAAGGTAAGTATTCATGCAGTTAACTTTAATGTTGACGGAAAACTAGTTAATTTTGTTCAGGAGAGAATGGATAAGTTAGAAAAGTATTACGATAAAGTAGTGTCGTCTGATGTGTATTTGAAAGTAGAGAAAACGAGCGATAAAGAAAATAAAATTGTCGAGGTCAAGATAAATGTGCCTGGAGATGGTTTTTTAGTGAAAAAACAGTGTAAATCATTTGAAGAAGCGCTTGAGTTATCTGCTGAATCTTTAGAGCGTTTGCTGGTAAAAAGGAAAGAAAAAACTCGAGCTCAAGCATAATGTGAAAATTTTTTAAAAAAATGTTTTGTTTGAGAGATAAAATCTATACATTTGCAGTCCGTTAGAAATAGCGGACTTTTTTTATTGAAATTGCCAGCGTAGCTCAGTTGGCTAGAGCAGCTGATTTGTAATCAGCAGGTCGTGGGTTCGAGTCCCTCCGCCGGCTCAAATGAAACTGAGGTTTTGAAAGTTGAAATTAAATAAAAAAAGAGGGGAGATACTCAAGCGGCCAACGAGGGCAGACTGTAAATCTGCTGTGTGAACTTCGCAGGTTCGAATCCTGCTCTCCCCACAAAAGAAGTTTGAGCGTTTTAAGTTTCAGATGTTGATGATAACAAGAAGCTTTAAGCATGAAACTAAACTTTACCGCCGGTGTAGCTCAGGGGTAGAGTGCTTCCTTGGTAAGGAAGAGGTCTCGGGTTCAATTCCCGACATTGGCTCAATAAAAAATTTTGAACACTAATAAATTAATAAAGATTAAAATCTAAGTAAAATGGCAAAAGAAACCTTTAACCGTTCGAAACCACACTTAAATATTGGTACAATCGGACACGTAGATCACGGAAAAACTACATTAACTGCTGCAATAACTAAAGTGTTATCTGATGCTGGTTACTGTCAAGCGAAATCTTTTGATCAAATTGATAATGCTCCTGAAGAAAAAGAAAGAGGTATTACAATTAATACATCTCACGTTGAGTATGAAACAGCTAATCGTCATTACGCTCACGTTGACTGTCCAGGTCACGCGGATTACGTAAAGAACATGGTTACTGGTGCTGCTCAAATGGATGGAGCTATCCTTGTGGTTGCTGCAACTGATGGACCAATGCCACAAACTCGTGAGCATATCCTTTTAGGTCGCCAAGTAGGTATTCCTAGAATGGTTGTATTCATGAACAAAGTGGATATGGTTGATGACGAGGAGTTGTTAGAACTTGTTGAAATGGAAATTAGAGACTTATTGTCTTTCTATGAATATGACGGAGACAACTGTCCAGTTATTCAAGGATCTGCTTTAGGTGGATTGAATAATGATGCTGCATGGGTTCCTAAAATTCTTGAATTGATGGAAGCTGTTGATGCTTGGATCGAAGAGCCAATACGTGATACTGCAAAACCTTTCTTGATGCCAGTTGAGGATGTATTTACAATTACTGGTCGTGGAACTGTTGCTACAGGTCGTATCGAAACTGGTATTGCTAATACAGGAGACGCTGTTGAAATCATCGGTATGGGAGCTGGGAAATTAGCTTCTACAATTACGGGAGTTGAAATGTTCCGTAAGATCCTTGATAGAGGTGAAGCTGGAGATAACGTAGGTTTACTTTTAAGAGGTGTTGATAAAGATTCTATCAAAAGAGGAATGGTTATCATTAAGCCAGGTTCAGTAAAACCACACGCGACTTTCAAAGCTGAGGTGTATATCTTGAAAAAAGAAGAAGGTGGACGTCATACTCCATTCCATAACAACTACCGTCCACAGTTCTACGTACGTACAACTGACGTAACAGGAGTTATTACTTTGCCAGAAGGTGTAGAGATGGTGATGCCAGGAGATAACTTAACGATCAATGTTGCTTTGTTAAGCCCAATCGCAATGAATGTTGGATTACGTTTTGCTATCCGTGAAGGTGGTAGAACTGTAGGTGCAGGTCAGGTAACTGAAATTGTAGCATAATTCAAATTAAATTATATAACCAGCAACTTCTTAGGTTGTTGCTGGTTAATTTTACGGGCGTAGTTCAAGGGTAGAATAGCGGTCTCCAAAACCGTTGATGGGGGTTCGAATCCCTCCGCCCGTGCAATAAAAAAAACATATCTAATGGCAAAAATTGTTAATTACATTTCAGAAGCATTTGAAGAATTAAAATCAAATGTAACTTGGCCAGAGTGGGCTGAGGTGCAGCGACTAACTATTGTTGTGGCTGTTTTTTCAGTATTGTTTGCTTTGGCAACATGGGGAGTAGATGAAGTTTTTGCAAAAGCATTAGCAGGATTTTTTAACTGGATTAAAGCTTAATAATTGACATGGCAGATAATAATTTAAAGAAATGGTATGTCGTTAGGGCTGTAAGTGGTCAAGAGAATAAAGTGAAAGCTTATATCGAGACTGAGATTTCTAGATTGGGAATGGAAGACTTTGTTTCTCAAGTTCTTGTTCCTACTGAGAAAGTAGTTACAGTAAAAGATGGGAAAAAAATAGTTAAAGAGAAAGTTTATTTTCCTGGTTATGTAATGGTCGAAGCGAATCTTGTTGGTGAAATTCCTCATATTATTAAGTCAATTACTTCTGTAATTGGTTTTTTAGGAGAAACTAAAGGGGGGGAGCCTGTTCCATTAAGAACGTCAGAGGTTAATAGAATGTTAGGTAAGGTAGATGAATTAGCAGTGAATACTGATAATCATTCAATACCATTCAATCTTGGAGAAACTATCAAAGTTGTTGATGGTCCATTTAATGGTTTCAACGGTACTGTTGAGAAAATTAATGATGAAAAGCGTAAACTTGAAGTAATGGTTAAGATTTTCGGAAGAAAAACGCCATTAGAATTGAGTTTTATGCAAGTTGAAAAAGTATAATTTTTGTTACACTATAATAAATCACATCAATTGCTTCTATAATTGTTGTGTTAAATTTTTAAAAAATGGCTAAAGAAATTAGTAAGGTAGTTAAACTACAAGTTAAGGGAGGTGCTGCGAATCCGTCGCCACCGGTTGGACCTGCTTTAGGAGCTGCTGGGGTAAACATCATGGAGTTCTGTAAGCAGTTCAATGCTAGAACACAAGATAAACCCGGCAAAATATGCCCAGTACAAATTACTGTGTATAAAGACAAATCATTTGAATTTGTTGTTAAGACTCCTCCTGCAGCAGTTCAATTATTGGAAGCTGCAAAGCTAAAATCTGGTTCAGGTGAGCCTAATCGTAAAAAAGTAGCTAGTGTTACTTGGGAACAAATTAGAGCTATTGCTGAAGACAAGATGCCAGACTTAAATGCATTCACTACGGAGTCTGCAATGAGTATGGTTGCTGGAACAGCTAGATCTATGGGTATAACTGTATCAGGAGACGCTCCTTTTTAATTAAGAGAAAGACATGGCAAAATTGACAAAAAAGCAAAAAGAGGCTGCTTCAAAAATTGAAAAGAACAAGTTATATTCTTTAAAAGATGCTTCTGCATTAATTAAAGTTCTTGCTTCTGCAAAATTTGATGAGTCTGTTGATATCGCAATAAGATTGGGTGTAGATCCAAGAAAAGCGAATCAAATGGTAAGAGGTGTAGTTACATTGCCTCACGGAACTGGTAAAGATGTAAAAGTATTAGCATTGGTTACTCCAGATAAAGAAGCGGAAGCTTTGGCAGCTGGTGCAGACTTTGTTGGTCTTGATGAGTACTTACAAAAAATTAAAGATGGTTGGACAGATGTTGATGTAATCATCACTATGCCATCTGTAATGGGTAAATTAGGTCCATTAGGTCGTATTTTAGGACCTAGAGGTTTAATGCCTAATCCTAAAACAGGTACAGTAACTATGGATGTTGCTAAAGCTGTTGCAGAGGTAAAAGCTGGTAAAATTGACTTTAAAGTTGATAAAACTGGTATCGTACATGCAGGAATTGGTAAAGTTTCTTTCGGAGCTGAACAAATTTATGACAATGCACACGAAATTATTCAAACATTAATCAAACTTAAGCCAACTGCTGCTAAAGGTACCTACATTAAAGGTATGCACCTTACAAGCACTATGAGTCCTGCAATTGCATTGGATCCTAAAGCAGTATAATTGGTAGTTAATAATTTTTAGTATGACTAGAGAAGAAAAATCAATCGCGATTGAAGAATTAACTGCACAGTTAGCTGGTACAAATATTGTTTATGTAGCAGATATTTCTGGATTAAATGCAGAAACTACTTCAAAGTTGAGAAGAGCTTGTTATAAAGCAGGTATTAAATTAGAAGTTGTAAAGAATACATTACTTGCAAAAGCAATGGAAACTTCTGAAAATGAATATGGTGAATTACCTTCAGTATTGGTAGGTAATACAGCAATCTTTATTTCAGATGTAGCTAATGCTCCAGGTAAAATCATTAAAGATTTCCGTAAGAAATCAGATAAGCCGGTATTAAAAGGTGCTTATGTGAATGCTGAAGTTTACATTGGAGACGACCAATTAACAATGTTGTCTACAATTAAATCTAAAGAAGAATTACTTGGAGAACTTATTGGTTTACTTCAATCACCAGCTCAAAGAATCATCGCTGCACTTCAAAACAAATTCGCTGGAGAAGAGCAAGCTGAAGAAGTTCAAGCTGAAGAAGCTTAATATTTATTAGAGAATCTCTCTGTTTATATTATTAAATAAGCGCACGATAAACAAAATATAATTTTACAAATCATTTTAAAACGATAGAAAAAATGGCAGATTTGAAACAATTCGCAGAACAATTAGTTAACTTAACTGTAAAAGAAGTTAATGATTTAGCAACAATATTGAAAGATGAGTACGGAATCGAACCAGCTGCTGCAGTAGTAGTTGCAGGTGCAGGTGGTGGCGAAGCTGCTGCTGAAGAAGTACAAACTGAATTCACAGTTGTATTGAAAGAAGCTGGTGCTTCTAAATTAGCTGTTGTGAAAATGGTAAAAGAACTTACAGGTTTAGGTTTGAAAGAAGCTAAAGATGTAGTTGATAGCGCACCATCTAATGTAAAAGAAGGTGTTTCTAAAGAAGAGGCTGAAGGTCTTAAAAAATCTTTAGAAGAAGCTGGAGCTGTAGTTGAGCTTAAATAGTTAAACTTAGTTTAAAGAATAAGGTTTAGGTCTTGGATTTAGTCATCCAATGGCCTAAACCATTTTTCGTATAACAAAAGTCTATAAGTATGAGCAATCATTTTGACTTTTGTCTTTACAAGTTTTTACTCCCATTACGAGGAAAAAAAATTAACAGATAATAAGAAAGTAGTTATCCTAAATTGATTTTTAAAGATGTAATGGTTGTGAATTATAAGGTATAAGATTAATCTCTTATACAAAAAAATTACTTTTATAATCAAAATTTTGTCCATTGATGATAACAAATCAGACTGAAAGATTGAATTTTGCCTCTACTAAAAACATTCCTGCATATCCAGATTTTCTAGATGTTCAGGTTAAATCTTTTCAAGATTTTTTTCAATTAGAAACTAAATCAGATGAAAGAGGCAATGAAGGACTTTATAATACCTTCATGGAAAACTTTCCAATTACAGATACAAGAAACAACTTTGTATTGGAATTCCTAGACTACTTTGTAGATCCACCACGTTACACTATCCAAGAGTGTATTGAAAGAGGTTTAACACACAGTGTGCCTTTAAAAGCGAGGTTGAAACTATATTGTACAGACCCAGAGCACGAAGACTTTGAAACTATTGTTCAAGATGTTTATCTTGGTACAATTCCTTACATGACGCCAAGCGGAACATTTGTAATTAATGGAGCTGAACGTGTTGTTGTTTCTCAATTGCACAGATCACCAGGGGTTTTCTTTGGTCAATCTTTTCATGCTAATGGTACAAAATTATACTCTGCTAGAGTAATTCCGTTCAAGGGATCTTGGATCGAATTTTCTACAGATATTAATAGCGTAATGTACGCTTACATTGATAGAAAGAAAAAATTACCTGTTACAACTTTATTCCGTGCTATCGGTTTCGAAAGAGATAAGGATATCCTTGAAATTTTCGACCTTGCAGAAGAAATTAAAGTTTCTAAAACAGGACTTAAAAAATATATCGGTAGAAAATTGGCTGCTCGTGTATTAAATACATGGCACGAAGATTTCGTAGATGAAGATACTGGTGAAGTAGTTTCTATCGAACGTAACGAAATAATCCTTGATCGTGATACTATTATCGATAAAGATAATGTGGAAGAAATCATTGATTCTAACGTTAAATCTATTTTGTTACACAAGGAAGATGCTAATCAAGCTGATTATGCCATCATCCATAACACGTTACAAAAAGATCCAACAAACTCTGAAAAAGAAGCTGTTGAGCATATCTACAGACAATTGCGTAACGCAGAACCGCCTGATGAAGAAACTGCTCGTGGTATTATAGATAAATTATTCTTCTCTGACCAACGTTACAACTTAGGTGAAGTAGGTCGTTATAGAATGAACAAAAAATTACAGTTGGATATCCCAATGGAAAAGCAAGTGCTTACCAAAGAAGATATCATAACTATTGTTAAGTACTTGATTGAATTAATTAATGCGAAAGCGGATATTGATGATATTGACCACTTATCAAACCGTCGTGTTAGAACAGTTGGTGAACAATTGTCGCAACAATTCGGTGTTGGTTTAGCTCGTATGGCTAGAACTATTCGTGAGAGAATGAATGTTAGAGATAACGAGGTGTTTACACCTATAGATTTGATTAATGCTAAAACATTATCTTCTGTAATCAACTCTTTCTTTGGTACAAACCAGTTGTCTCAATTTATGGATCAAACGAATCCATTGGCTGAGATTACGCACAAGAGAAGATTATCTGCCCTAGGACCAGGTGGACTTTCGAGAGAAAGAGCTGGTTTTGAGGTTCGAGATGTTCACTATACGCACTACGGACGTTTATGTCCTATTGAAACTCCAGAGGGACCAAACATTGGTTTGATTTCATCTCTTGGTGTTTATGCTAAAGTAAACGGAATGGGATTCATCGAAACACCTTACCGTAAGGTAACTGAAGGTGTGGTTGATTTAGTATCTACTCCAATTTACTTATCTGCTGAAGAAGAAGAAGGTATGATGATTGCGCAAGCAAATATCGAAATGGATGATGCAGGAAAAATGACATCTGACTTTGTAATTGCTCGTCAGGAAGGTGATTTCCCAGTTATTACTCCATCAGAAGTTCATTATACAGACGTTGCACCAAACCAGATTGCTTCTATATCTGCATCTTTGATTCCTTTCTTGGAACATGATGATGCGAATAGAGCCTTGATGGGATCTAACATGATGCGTCAGGCCGTTCCATTAATACGTCCTGAAGCTCCAATTGTAGGTACTGGTCTTGAGCGTCAAGTAGCTTCAGATTCTAGAGTATTAATCAATGCTGAAGGGCATGGTACTGTAGAATATGTAGATGCTAATATTATCACTATCAAATACGACCGTTCTGAAGAAGAAAGAATGGTAAGTTTTGAATCTGATGATAAAACATATAATCTAATTAAATTTAGAAAAACCAATCAAGGAACAAGTATCAACTTGAAACCAATCGTAAGAAAAGGGGATAGAGTTATACCTGGTCAAGTATTGTCTGAAGGTTATGCTACTCAAAATGGTGAACTTGCTTTAGGTCGTAACCTAAAAGTAGCGTTTATGCCATGGAAAGGGTACAACTTTGAGGATGCGATTGTAATTTCTGAAAAAGTGGTTCGTGATGACATCTTTACTTCAATCCACGTAGATGATTACTCATTAGAAGTAAGAGATACAAAATTGGGTAACGAAGAGTTAACGAATGATATTCCTAACGTTTCTGAAGAGGCTACTAAAGACTTGGATGAAAACGGTATGATTAGAATTGGTGCAGAGGTTAAACCTGGCGATATTCTAATTGGAAAAATTACACCAAAAGGAGAATCTGATCCAACTCCAGAAGAGAAATTGCTTCGTGCAATCTTTGGAGATAAAGCAGGTGATGTAAAAGATGCTTCATTGAAAGCTTCTCCATCACTTCATGGTGTTGTTCTTGATAAAAAATTATTTGCAAGAGCTGTAAAAGACAAGAGAAAACGTACTCAAGATAAAGATGCTTTAGGATCTCTTGAAATGGATTTCGAAGTTAAGTTTTCAGACTTGAAGGATAAGTTGATTGAAAAACTTTTCTTGATTGTAAACGGAAAAACATCACAAGGTGTAATGAACGATTTGGGTGAAGAAGTTTTACCAAAAGGTAAAAAATACACTCAAAAAATGCTTTACGCTGTTGAAGATTTTGCTCACTTAAGCAAAGGTCAATGGGTAGCTGATGATGCAACTAATAAAATGGTTAATGATTTAATTCATAACTATAAAATTAAGTTGAACGATTTACAAGGTGCTTTAAGAAGAGAGAAATTCACCATTACTGTTGGAGATGAATTGCCAGCAGGAATTTTGAAATTAGCTAAAGTTTACATCGCTAAGAAACGTAAATTGAAAGTTGGAGATAAGATGGCTGGACGTCACGGTAACAAAGGTATTGTTGCACGTATCGTTCGTCACGAAGATATGCCTTTCCTTGAAGACGGAACACCAGTTGATATCGTGTTGAACCCACTTGGGGTACCTTCGCGTATGAACATTGGTCAAATTTATGAAACGGTTCTTGGATGGGCTGGACAAAAATTAGGTAGAAAATATGCTACTCCAATTTTTGACGGTGCTTCATTAGACCAAATCAATGAATTGACTGACGAAGCTGGAATTCCTCGTTTTGGACATACTTATCTTTATGATGGTGGAACAGGAGAGCGTTTCCATCAAGCAGCAACTGTAGGTGTGATCTATATGTTGAAATTAGGACACATGGTTGATGATAAGATGCACGCACGTTCTATCGGACCATACTCATTGATTACGCAACAACCATTGGGTGGTAAAGCTCAATTTGGAGGTCAACGTTTTGGAGAGATGGAGGTTTGGGCACTTGAAGCTTATGGAGCTTCGAGTACACTTCGTGAAATCTTAACAGTAAAATCTGATGATGTTATTGGTAGAGCCAAAACTTACGAAGCTATCGTAAAAGGAGAGTCTATGCCAGAACCAGGATTACCTGAATCATTCAATGTATTGATGCATGAATTGAAAGGTCTTGGATTAGACATTAGATTAGAAGAATAAATAAGGTTGATCACTGTAGAGACGTTGCATTGCAACGTTCTCTACTTTGATTTTGTAATAATAAGTTTTTAGGATTTAGCCCCGTAAATCGTTCCGATTTTTTATATAAAAGAGTGTTTTGTATAATTAGCACTTTAATGAAAATTTAAAGTTTAGAGAAGTAATCCGAGGGATAGAGACGTTGCAGTGTAACGTCTGTACAAATCAATTTTTCAATTGCAATTAAATCAGTAGTAAAAACTATGATGAATAATAGAAATAACAACAATAATAAAGATAAGAATCCTATAAAAAGATTCAGTAAAATATCAATTGGTCTTGCTTCTCCTGAATCTATCTTGAAAGAGTCAAGAGGTGAGGTTTTAAAACCAGAAACTATTAACTACCGTACGCACAAACCAGAGCGTGACGGTCTTTTTTGTGAAAGAATATTTGGTCCTGTAAAGGATTTCGAATGTGCTTGTGGGAAATATAAAAGAATACGTTACAAAGGGATCATCTGTGACCGTTGTGGTGTTGAAGTAACTGAGAAAAAAGTACGTAGAGATAGAGTTGGACACATCAACCTTGTTGTGCCTATTGCTCATATCTGGTATTTCCGTTCACTTCCTAATAAAATTGGTTATATTCTTGGATTGCCATCTAAGAAATTGGATATGATCATATACTACGAAAGATATGTAGTAATTCAAGCAGGTATTGCTAAAAACGCGGAAGGTGAATCTGTTAAAAGATTAGATTTCCTTACTGAAGAAGAATATTTGAATATTTTAGATACTCTTCCTCAAGATAATCAATATTTAGATGATTTTGATCCAAATAAATTTGTTGCCAAAATGGGAGCAGAGTGTATTATGGATTTATTAGCACGTATTGACTTAGATCAATTGTCTTACCAATTAAGACATAATGCTAATAACGAAACATCTAAACAACGTAAAACGGAAGCTCTTAAGAGATTACAAGTTGTAGAATCTTTCCGTGAGTCTAACTTAAACCGTGAAAACCGTCCAGAATGGATGATTATGAAAGTGGTTCCAGTTATTCCACCAGAATTACGTCCACTTGTGCCACTTGATGGAGGTCGTTTTGCTACATCAGATTTAAATGACTTATACCGTCGTGTAATTATTCGTAATAACCGTTTGAAAAGATTAATGGAGATTAAAGCTCCTGAAGTAATCTTGAGAAACGAAAAACGTATGTTGCAAGAATCTGTTGATTCATTATTTGATAACACTCGTAAAGCTTCTGCAGTAAAAACAGAATCTAACAGACCATTAAAATCATTATCTGATTCCCTAAAAGGTAAGCAAGGACGTTTCCGTCAAAACTTACTTGGAAAACGTGTGGATTATTCTGCTCGTTCGGTAATTGTTGTTGGACCTGAATTGAAATTGTTCGAATGCGGATTGCCTAAAGATATGGCAGCTGAATTATACAAGCCTTTTGTGATTCGTAAATTAATCGAAAGAGGTATTGTAAAAACAGTTAAATCTGCTAAGAAAATAATAGACAAAAAAGAGCCTGTAGTTTGGGATATTTTAGAAAATGTAATTAAAGGACATCCAGTATTACTGAATCGTGCTCCTACTTTGCACAGATTGGGTATTCAAGCTTTTCAACCAAAATTAATTGAAGGAAAAGCAATCCAATTACACCCATTAGTATGTACGGCCTTTAATGCGGATTTTGATGGGGATCAAATGGCAGTTCACTTGCCATTAGGACCAGAAGCAATCCTTGAAGCACAATTGTTAATGTTGGCTTCTCACAATATTTTGAACCCTGCTAATGGAGCGCCTATCACGGTACCTTCTCAGGACATGGTATTGGGTCTTTATTATATGACCAAAGAACGATTATCTACTCCAGAAAAGAAAATTTTAGGTGAAGGCCTTACTTTCTATTCTGCAGAAGAGGTAAATATTGCATTTAACGAAGGAAGATTAGAATTGAATGCTCGTGTGAAAATTAGAGCAAAAGATTTTAATGACGCTGGAGAATTAGTATATCAAATTATACAAACAACTGCGGGTCGTGTATTATTTAATGAAGTAGTACCACAAGCAGCTGGATATATTAATGATGTATTGACTAAGAAAAATCTTAGAGATATTATTGGTCACGTATTAAATTCAACAAGTGTTCCTGAAACGGCTGCCTTTTTGGATAATATGAAAGATATGGGGTATAAATTTGCCTTCCGAGGTGGATTATCATTCTCTTTAGGTGATATTAGAATTCCAGAACAAAAACCAAAATTGATTGCAGATGCTAGAGAGCAAGTTGAAGGCATCTCTGCAAATTATAACATGGGTCTTATTACCAATAACGAGCGTTACAACCAAGTTATTGATGTATGGACTTCTGCAAATGCTCAATTGACAGAATTAGCAATGAAAAACATTAGAGAAGACCAACAAGGTTTCAACTCGGTGTATATGATGCTTGACTCTGGAGCAAGGGGATCTAAAGAACAAATTCGTCAGTTAACTGGTATGCGTGGTTTGATGGCTAAGCCTAAAAAATCGACTGCTGGTGGTGGTGAGATTATTGAAAACCCGATTCTTTCCAACTTTAAGGAAGGACTTTCGATTCTTGAATACTTTATTTCTACTCACGGTGCTCGTAAAGGACTTGCGGATACGGCTTTGAAAACGGCAGATGCTGGATACTTAACTCGTAGATTGCATGATGTTTCTCAAGATGTTATTGTTAATATCGAAGATTGTGGGACTCTTAGAGGTGTTGAAGTTTCAGCATTAAAAAAGAATGAAGAAATCGTTGAATCATTAGGAGAAAGAATTTTAGGACGTGTTGCATTGCAAGATGTTATCAATCCTTTAACTAATGAGGTTTTAGTTAAATCTGGAGAGCAAATCACAGAGGTTATTATGAAGGTAATTGAAGCTTCTCCATTAGAGAGAGTTGAAGTTCGTTCTCCTCTTGTATGTGAGGCGCCAAAAGGTATTTGTGCTAAATGTTACGGTCGTAACCTAGCAACTGGAAAAATGACTCAAAGAGGTGAGGCTGTTGGTGTAATTGCTGCACAGTCTATTGGAGAGCCAGGTACACAGTTGACACTTCGTACTTTCCACGTTGGAGGGGTTGCAGGAGGTATATCTGAAGAATCTAGTATTGTTGCTAAATTTGCGGGTAAACTAGAAGTTGAAGATTTGAAAACTGTAAAAGGAGAAGATAATGACGGTAACCAAGTGGATATTGTAGTTTCTCGTTCTACAGAATTAAAATTAGTTGACGAAAAAACAGGTATTGTATTAAATACACATAATATTCCTTACGGTTCTAGTATTTTTGTAAAAGACGGTCAGTCTATTGCAAAAGGAGATACGATCTGTAAATGGGATCCATATAATGGAGTTATCGTTTCTGAGTTTACTGGTAAAATTGCTTACGAAGATTTAGAGCAAGGTCAATCGTTCATGGTTGAAATTGATGAGCAAACTGGTTTCCAAGAGAAAGTAATTTCTGAATCTAGAGCTAAGAAATTAATTCCAACATTATTGGTTTACGGTAATGATGGTGAATTGATTCGTTCTTACAACTTACCAGTTGGAGCCCACTTGATGGTTGACAACGGTGAGAAAATTAAAGCAGGTAAAGTATTGGTTAAAATCCCACGTCGTTCTTCTAAATCAGGGGATATTACTGGAGGTTTACCAAGAATTACGGAGTTGTTAGAGGCTCGTAATCCTTCTAATCCAGCAGTAGTTTCTGAAATTGATGGTGTTGTTTCTTTTGGTAAAATCAAAAGAGGTAATCGTGAAATTGTCATTGAATCTAAATTCGGTGATATTAGAAAATACTTAGTTAAATTATCTAGTCAAATTCTTGTTCAAGAAAATGACTTCGTAAGAGCGGGTATTCCTTTGTCTGACGGAGCTATTACTCCGGAGGATATCTTAAGAATTCAAGGTCCGGCTGCTGTACAACAGTACTTGGTTAATGAAATTCAAGAGGTATACCGTTTACAAGGGGTGAAAATTAATGACAAGCACTTTGAGGTAGTTATTCGTCAAATGATGCGTAAAGTAAGAGTTCAAGATCCAGGTGATACTTTATTCTTAGAAGATCAATTGATTCATACTAAAGATTTTATTGTTGAAAACGATAAATTGTACGGAATGAAAGTAGTTGAAGATGCAGGAGATTCTTCTAATTTAAAAGAAGGTCAAATTGTTACTCCACGTCAATTGAGAGATGAGAATTCATTGTTGAAACGTAATGATAAAAACCTAGTTGCAGCACGTGATGTAATTACAGCAACTGCAACTCCAGTTTTACAAGGTATTACTAGAGCTTCTCTTCAAACGAAATCATTTATTTCTGCTGCTTCTTTCCAAGAAACAACTAAAGTATTAAACGAAGCTGCTGTAGCAGGTAAAATTGATTACTTAGAAGGATTGAAAGAAAATGTAATTGTAGGACACAGAATCCCTGCAGGTACAGGTATGAGAGAATATGATAATGCTATTGTAGGTTCTAAAGAAGATTACAATGACATGATGGCTAATAAAGAAGAATATATTTACTAGTAAGTATTTCTCCTTAAATAATTAATTCAATAAAATAGAAAGATTACCTCGTGTAGTCTTTCTATTTTAATTTTAAACCATTTCATTATGAAAGATCAACAGGAACAAATCAATATTGAATTGGACGAAAAAACCGCGGAAGGTATTTACTCCAATTTAGCGATTATCAATCACTCTTCTTCTGAGTTTGTTTTAGATTTTGTGAGTATCATGCCAGGTATTCCAAAAGCTAAAGTAAAATCAAGAATTGTATTGACTCCGCAACATGCTAAGCGATTGTTAAAAGCCATAGGTGAAAATATTCACCGTTTTGAAAGTGCTCATGGTGAAATTAAAGACACAGAGCAAGCTCCAATTCCACTTAATTTTGGTCCAGCTGGACAAGCATAATATTTTGAAAGACTCCATTAGGAGTCTTTTTTATTATAAATCATTTATTATTCATCATTAATGTTCCTTTATATTGTGTGTTAACGAGTTTATTTGTTGATAGTCGAATAAGTTTTTTATCTCCTTGTTGTTCCTGTAGCTTTGCTCTCAGATATAAGGATTGAATTATATCTCAATAAAAAAAAACACAATGACAACTACGACTGAACAGAAAAAATCAAGAAAATTCATAAGCAATATATTGGTGCTTTTAGTTTTTATGTTTTCTATGTCTGCTTTTAGCCAATCTGAAAAAGCTAATTTACTAACAGATGTTGCTGAACCTATTTCAAAATCAAGTCAAGTAAGTAGTTCCAAGTCTTCAAATATGGAATTCGTTTTATGGTTTATGGGGTCAAAACAAAATCCAAACACTATCATTTCAACAGAAGACAATACTAGTACTAGAAATCAAATCATAACTTCAGGATTGGCTCCCAATCGTTTGTTGATTAAAGCCTTCTTAAAGAAAGCTGTGAATTTTGAAAGCGCTATGGTTTAAGTTAAAAATATATAAAATAAGAAAGCCGTCTCAATACTAAATTTGAGACGGCTTTCTTATTTTATAAAAACGCTATTTATTCAAATTTCACAAAAAATAACAAGAAGTATATTTCGGGAGCAAACACAAAAGTAAGCGGTTAACCGTCAATTTTTTTGTAAAAGTTACGTTATGATTTCTATTTTCAATATGTTTTAATTGTATGTTGTTTTTTATAATAAATTTAGTAATCGCTTAAATAGTCAAGGTTGTTTTCTGTAAAATACTAATTCAAATTACTCTTTAAAATACGATAAAAAAAAATGACTAAAATCAATTGATTTTAGTCATTTGGTCTGCTTTTTTATTGACAAGAGAGTCAGATATGTAGTAATAGATACTAGTTTTATTCAAATTCCGAAGTAAAAAACAATTTTACAGATGGATATTTATTTTGAGTCATTTGAATTGTAAAATCCGAATCGGCTAAGAAAACCAATTGCCCATATTTATCTTTAGCTAAGAATTTTTGCTTGATACGTTTGAATTCCTTAAACTCATCGTTCTTAGCGTCATCTGGTTTTACCCAACATGCTTTGTGAACTGGGAAGTTCTCATACGTACATTTAGCGCCGTATTCGTGCTCTAGGCGGTATTGTATCACCTCGTATTGTAACGCACCAACAGTTCCAATGATTTTACGGTTATTCATCTCTAAAGTAAACAACTGTGCAACTCCTTCATCCATCAATTGGTCAACACCTTTGTCTAGCTGTTTTGCTTTCATTGGATCGGCATTATTGATGTATCTAAAATGTTCTGGAGAGAAACTTGGTATACCTTTAAAACTCATAATTTCGCCTTCGGTTAAAGTGTCACCAATTTTAAAATTCCCTGTGTCATGTAATCCTACAATGTCTCCTGGATACGAAATGTCAACAATCTCTTTTTTTTCCGCAAAAAATGCATTTGGACTAGAAAATTTTAAATTTTTCTTTTGTCTTACATGGTAGTACGGTTTGTTTCTTTCAAAAGTTCCCGAAACAATTTTAATAAATGCTAAACGGTCTCTATGCTTAGGATCCATATTAGCATGGATTTTAAAAACAAAACCACTTAATTTTTCCTCTTTGGGGTCTACCAAACGAGTTTCTGAATCTTTCGGTCTTGGTGATGGAGCAATCGCAACAAAGCAATCCAACAATTCACGAACACCAAAATTATTTAAAGCAGAGCCAAAAAATACAGGTTGTAGTTTTCCGTCTAAATAATCTTGACGATCAAATTTAGGGTACACCTCGTCTATCAATTCTAATTCTTCACGCAAAGTTGCAGCAGGTTTCTCACCAATGATTTTCTCCAATTCTGGATTTTGAACATCCGAGAAAGCAATTGTTTCCTCAATATTTTTACGGTTATCACCACTAAATATATTGATGTTTTTCTCCCAAATATTATAAATTCCTTGAAAGTCGTAACCCATTCCAATAGGGAAACTCAATGGAGTAACCGTCAAACCAAGTTTTTGTTCCACTTCGTCCATCAAGTCAAAAGCGTCTTTTCCTTCACGGTCCATTTTGTTAATGAAAACAATAATTGGAATATTTCGCATTCTACAAACCGAAACTAATTTTTCCGTTTGTTCCTCAACCCCTTTTGCAACGTCAATCACCACAATCACACTATCCACCGCAGTAAGCGTTCGAAAAGTATCTTCGGCAAAATCCTTGTGCCCTGGAGTATCCAGAATGTTGATTTTTTTATTTTGGTAGTTAAATGCCAATACAGAAGTTGATACCGAGATTCCTCTCTGACGCTCAATTTCCATAAAGTCACTCGTAGCTCCTTTTTTGATTTTATTATTTTTCACAGCACCCGCCTCTTGAATAGCACCTCCAAAAAGCAATAGCTTTTCTGTCAATGTTGTCTTACCAGCATCAGGATGCGATATAATTCCAAAAGTTCTTCTTTTTTGTATTTCTTCTAAAAAGCTCATATTTCATGTAAATGGATTGCAAAAGTACTATTTATAAATGCGATTTGAAAAAAATGCTCCATTCTTTTATTTCGCCTGTTTTATTGCTTTTTTTAGGAGCGGATCATTTTGTGTTTTCAATCAAGATTGCTCCTGCTGTCCGTTGTATCTCTTGTTCCGCTTTGGCTCCACAAGAGGATGCCACTACCATCACGGCTAGCTAGAATATTTATTGCTTTCAATGACTTATTTCAGTCTAAAAACAATAGCGTTGTAAATCGCTCGATAATATTTTGTTAATAGTAGTAGGTAAACTTGTTATATAGGTATGAATTGTTATTTTTGTTCGTTTATATTTCACAAATCAAATTGTGGAATTTTTATTTACTGATAGTTATACCTTATATTTGGGCGCATTAGTAAAGGAAGTCTTTTTGTGTTGAGAGTTTAAGAGGCAAACAAGAGGGGGATCCAAATTATAATAATTAAAATATACCAAATTAAAATCATTAGAATGAAGTTTATAAATAGTAAAGCTCTCTTGTTGTTTTTTGTAATGTTGTTTGCAAGTTTCGATACTAGCGCACAAGAAATCATTAAAGAGACAGAAGCTGTTGTAGCGAAAGCACCTGTAGCACTTGGAAGATATAAAATTGACGGTATTATTGCTACTGTAGGGGATTATATTATTTTAGATTCAGATATCGATAAGACATTCTTAGAGTTGTCTAGCCAAGGAAATTCAATTAAAGATATCACCAGATGTCAGATGCTGGGTAAACTATTAGAAGATAAACTATACGCACACCAAGCCATTCAAGATAGTATAAAGGTTACAGATGCAGAGGTGAAGGGAATGATGGAAGAACGTTTGAACTACATGGTAGAACAAATAGGTTCTATTGAGAAAGTAGTTGCCTATTATAAAAAAGAGTCAGTAGAAGACTTTAAAACCTATTTCTTTGATATTTTGAAGGAGAATAAATTGACTTCAGAAATGCAAAAGAAAATTGTAGACGCCGTGGAAATTACTCCAGAAGAAGTTCGTAATTTTTTCAAAAAAATACCAAAAGACGAATTACCTCTTTTTGGAGCTGAGATGGAAGTGGCGCAAATTGTTATAACGCCAAAAGTATCTGAAGCAGATAAACAAAAAGTAATCGATAAACTAAACGAGTTCAGAAAAGAAATACAATCAGGGGAGTCGAGTTTTGCTACCAAGGCAGTATTATATTCTCAAGACCCAGGATCAAGATCGAGTGGTGGCTTTTATAAAATGACTAGAAAAACGCCTTTTGTCAAGGAATTTAAAGACATTGCATTTGCTTTGCATGAAGGAGAGATTTCAGCTCCTTTTGAAACGGAATTTGGATTCCATATTATATATGTAGAAAAGATTAAAGGTCAAGAACTAGAATTACGCCATATTTTATTAGCGCCAACAGTGACTCAGGAGTCATTAAATGAAGCTAAAGAAAAAATAACTTTAATTAGAAAAAGAATAATAGACAAAGAAATTACTTTTGCAGATGCAGCAAGATCGACCTCTGATGAAAAAGAAACTAGAGCTAATGGAGGTACTTTAATTAATCCACAAACACAAGATACTCGTTTTGAATTGACAAAGATGGATCCTGCTTTGTATGGTCAAGTTTCAAGTTTAAAAGACAATGAGATTTCATTACCAATTGTTGATGAAGAAAAACAAGGAAAGAAAAAATACAAAATTATAACTGTAACCAATAGAATAAACGAGCACGTTGCGGATTATGCTAAAGATTATATCAAGGTAAAGGATTTAGCATTGAAAGAAAAGCAAATCAAGGCTATTGGGAAATGGTTTGATGAAAAGATAAAAGAAACGTACGTCAAGATACTAGTAGAGTATAGAGATTGTGAGTTTACAAACAATTGGGTGAAAAAATAATTTTTCAGAATAAGTAAAAAGAGTTAGTTTTATGTTTTAGTAATTCTAACTCTTTTTTAATTTAAAATATATTTGAAAATGTCTGATGTAGCTGCTATACACAATTTGGTTCAGAAACGAAATGAACTTAAACAAGAAATCGCAAAAGTAATTGTAGGACAAGATGAAGTAGTGGATCAAATTTTGATTTGTATTTTCTCAGGTGGTCACGCTTTACTAGTGGGGGTTCCTGGTTTGGCAAAAACATTGATGGTAAATACACTTTCTCGTGCATTAGGATTGGATTTTAAACGAATTCAATTTACGCCGGATTTGATGCCTTCAGATATTTTAGGGAGTGAAATATTAGATGAAAATAGACAGTTCAAATTTATAAAAGGACCTGTATTCTCGAATATCGTATTAGCAGACGAAATTAATAGAACGCCACCTAAAACTCAGGCAGCTTTGTTAGAGGCTATGCAGGAACGTTCTGTTACTATTGCAGGTCATAATTATAAATTGGCTTTGCCTTATTTCGTATTAGCAACACAAAACCCAATTGAGCAAGAAGGGACTTATCCTTTGCCAGAGGCGCAGTTAGATCGTTTTATGTTTGCCGTAAAGCTTGAATATCCTTCATTTCAAGAAGAAGTTGAAGTGGTGAAAAGAACAACTTCCGATGTTGTTAATGAAATTAGTCCTTTGTTCAGTTCGCAAGAGATAATTGATTTTCAACATTTAATTCGCCGTATTCCTGTGGCAGACAATGTGATTGAGTATGCTGTAACTTTAGTTGGTAAAACGAGACCCAAAAGTTCATTGGCAACAGAGTATGTAAATACTTATTTAGATTGGGGAGCTGGGCCACGTGCTTCTCAAAATTTAATTTTAGCGGCTAAAACTCATGCTGCTTTTCATGGTAAATTTTCTCCAGATATTGAAGATGTCAAAGCAGTTGCTGTTGGGATTTTACGTCACCGTATTATCAAGAATTATAAAGCCGATGCAGAGGGAATTACAGAAGAAATGATTATTGAAAAGTTAGTTTAATTTGTTATTGTTCGGTTTTTGGTATGTTTTAATTAGAATTCAGAAGGTGATTTGTCTTTTCATGTAACATTCTATTTCTACTTTGTTAGAAAAAAGAACTCTGATTATTGATTTTTCAAGAATATCCTTCAATTGGTGTTTATTTGATAATTTTACACACTCAAATCTTTTATTTTGCAATATTTTTGAGGTGAAAAAATCACATTAATTAATTTTTTTTAAATATCATCTTAAATAACTAAATTTGCGACACAAATAAATAAAAACAGCTAGATATTATGGCTTTTGATTTTGAAATAATCAAAAAAAATTAGCCTTTAACATTGAAAAGACTTCTATTATGAACATTTATAACGATTATCTTAACGAGATCGAAGAACGAAAAGGTCAGGGACTTAATCCAAAGCCGATTGATGGCGCTGAATTGCTAAGCGAAATCATTGCACAAATTAAAGATTTAGATAACGCAGACCGCGAAGATTCTCTTAAATTCTTTATTTATAATATTGTTCCAGGTACGACTCCTGCAGCTGCTGTGAAAGCTACCTTTTTAAAGGAAGTTATTCTAGGTGAATCTGTAGTGAAAGAAATTACTCCTGCTTTTGCATTTGAGTTATTATCACACATGAAGGGTGGTCCTTCAATAGAGGTTTTGCTTGATTTAGCTTTAGGTAATGATGCTGCAATTGCAACAGAAGCAGCTAAAGTGCTTAAAATGCAATTTTTCCTTTACGAAGCTGATACAGCTCGTTTAGAAGTTGCTTTTAATAATGGTAGTGAAATCGCAAAAGAAATTTTAGAGAGCTATGCTAAAGCTGAATTCTTTACAAAACTTCAAGAAGTAGTAGAGGAAATTAAGGTAGTTACCTATGTAGCTGGTGAAGGAGATATTTCAACTGATTTACTTTCTCCAGGAAACCAAGCACATTCAAGATCAGATCGTGAACTTCATGGTAAATGTTTGATTTCTCCTGAAGCACAAAACGAGATTCAAGCATTGCAAGCACAACATCCTGATAAAAGTGTGATGTTGATCGCTGAAAAAGGTACTATGGGTGTAGGTTCTTCAAGGATGTCAGGTGTGAACAACGTGGCACTTTGGACTGGGAAAAAAGCAAGTCCTTATGTTCCTTTCATTAATATTGCTCCAATTGTAGCAGGTACAAACGGAATTTCTCCAATTTTCTTGACTACTGTTGATGTTACTGGTGGTATTGGTCTTGACCTTAAAAACTGGGTAAAAGTACTTGATGAAAAAGGAAACGCTGTTCGTAATGAAAGTGGTGATGTGGTTTTAGAAGAAGCGTATTCTGTTGCTACTGGTACTGTTCTTACGATAAATACAAAAACTAAGAAATTATATAATGGGGAGAAAGAGCTGATAGATATTTCTAAAGCGTTCACTCCTCAAAAAATGGAATTTATAAAAGCGGGTGGATCATACGCTATTGTATTCGGTAAAAAATTGCAAACTTTTGCATCGAAAACGTTAGGTGTCGATATCGTTCCCGTATTTGCTCCTTCAAAAGAAGTTTCTATCGAAGGACAAGGGCTTACAGCGGTAGAAAAAATATTTAATAAAAATGCAGTTGGTAGTACTCCAGGTAAAGTTTTACACGCAGGTTCAGACGTACGTGTAGAGGTAAACATTGTAGGTTCCCAAGACACAACTGGTTTGATGACTTCTCAGGAATTAGAGTCTATGGCTGCTACTGTGATTTCACCAATTGTTGATGGTGCGTATCAATCAGGATGTCATACTGCTTCAGTTTGGGACAATAAATCTAAGGCAAATATCCCTAGATTGATGAAGTTTATGAACGATTTCGGTTTGATTACTGCTCGTGACCCAAAAGGAGAATATCTTGCAATGACTGATGTTATTCATAAAGTACTTAATGATATTACTGTTGATGAGTGGGCTATCATTATTGGTGGTGACTCTCATACAAGAATGTCAAAAGGGGTTGCTTTTGGGGCAGATTCAGGAACAGTTGCTCTTGCTCTTGCTACTGGTGAAGCTTCAATGCCAATTCCAGAATCAGTAAAAGTTACGTTCAAAGGAGATATGAAATCTTACATGGATTTCCGTGATGTGGTTCATGCTACTCAATCTCAAATGTTGAAACAATTTGGTGGCGAGAATGTGTTCCAAGGAAGAATCATTGAGGTTCACTTAGGTACCCTTACTGCTGATCAAGCATTTACTTTTACAGACTGGACTGCAGAGATGAAAGCAAAAGCTTCTATCTGTATCTCTGAGGATGAAACTTTGATCGAATCATTAATGATCGCTAAGAGAAGAATCCAGATCATGATTGATAAAGGTATGGATAATGCGAAACAAGTTCTTAAAGGATTGATTGCTATCGCTGATAAAAGAATCGCAGACATTAGATCTGGTGAAAAACCAGCTTTGACTCCAGACGCAAATGCGAAGTATTATGCCGAAGTTGAAATTGATCTTGACTTGGTTGAAGAGCCAATGATTGCAGATCCAGATGTGAATAATGCAGATGTTTCTAAAAGATACACACACGATACTATTAGACCACTTTCTTTTTACGGAGGAGTGAAAAAAGTAGACCTCGGTTTTGTTGGATCTTGTATGGTTCACAAAGGAGATTTGAAAATTCTTTCTCAAATGTTGAAGAATATCGATGAGCAATATGGTAAGGTTGAGTTTAAAGCACCGCTTGTGGTTGCGCCTCCAACTTATAATATCGTAGATGAATTGAAAGCGGAAGGAGACTGGGAAGTTTTACAAAAATACTCTGGTTTCGAATTTGACGATAATGCTCCAAAAGGAGTAGCGCGTACTGGATATGAAAATATTCTTTACCTTGAACGTCCAGGATGTAACTTATGTATGGGTAACCAAGAAAAAGCAGAAAAAGGGGATACCGTAATGGCGACTTCTACGCGTCTTTTTCAAGGAAGAGTTGTCGAAGACTCTGAAGGTAAAAAAGGAGAATCTTTGCTTTCGTCTACACCTGTTGTTGTATTGTCTACCATCTTAGGTAGAACGCCTACTATGGAGGAATATAAAGCAGCAGTAAAGGGTATCAATCTAACTCAATTTGCGCCATCTCATAAATTGTTAGTTATGTAATAACTAAAATTAGTTAATTATATCAAAAAGCCTGAGTCTAAGACTCAGGCTTTTTTTATTTTTTGTACCTTGTGGTATCTAACATACAATAATATAAATAACTTCACCTATGGCATTTGATATTGAAATGATAAAAAAAGTGTATGACAACATGACAAGTCGTGTTGATGCTGCACGTAAGATTGTTGGTCGTCCACTTACTTTAACGGAGAAGATTTTGTATAGCCACCTATGGGAGGGTGTAGCAAAAGAAGCTTACAAAAAAGGTGTTGATTATGTCGATTTTGCTCCGGATAGAGTGGCATGTCAAGACGCAACAGCACAAATGGCTTTATTGCAATTTATGCACGCTGGGAAGAAAACGGTTGCTGTTCCAACTACAGTACATTGTGATCACTTGATTTTAGCGAAAGTAGGTGCTGAAAAAGATTTAGCATTTGCGAAAAAACAATCAAGCGAAGTTTTTGATTTCTTATCATCTGTTTCAGATAAATACGGTATTGGTTTCTGGAAACCTGGATCAGGGATTATTCATCAAATCGTTTTGGAGAATTATGCTTTTCCAGGTGGAATGATGATTGGTACTGATTCACATACTGTAAATGCAGGTGGGTTAGGGATGTTAGCAATTGGTGTTGGTGGAGCTGATGCTGTTGATGTAATGTCAGGAATGGGGTGGGAGTTGAAATTCCCTAAATTAATAGGAGTGAAGTTAACTGGAAAACTATCTGGTTGGACGGCTCCAAAAGATGTTATTTTGAAAGTAGCTGATATTCTTACTGTAAAAGGTGGGACAGGTGCTATTGTGGAGTATTTTGGTGAAGGGGCTACCAATATGTCTTGTACTGGTAAAGGTACAATATGTAATATGGGTGCTGAAATTGGTGCTACAACTTCTACATTTGGTTACGATGATTCTATGAGAAGATATCTGGCAGCAACTGGTCGTCAAGATGTGGTAGATGCAGCTGATAAAGTAGCGTCTTACTTAACTGGTGATAACGAAGTGTATGCTAATCCAGAACAATATTTTGATCAAGTGATTGAAATTAATCTATCAGAATTAGAGCCACATATTAATGGGCCTTTTACTCCAGACAGAGGTACTCCAGTTTCTAAAATGAAAGCCGAGGCGAAAGCTAATGGATGGCCAATAAAAGTAGAGTGGGGATTAATAGGTTCATGTACCAACTCTTCTTACGAAGATATGGCTCGTGCTGTATCAATCGTGAATCAAGCTGTAGAACACGGTATTACTCCTAAAGCTGAATTTGGTGTTAACCCAGGTTCTGAGCAAATTCGTTACACTATCGAAAGAGACGGTATGATTGCTGCTTTTGAAAAATTGGGAACTAAAGTATTTACAAATGCTTGTGGGCCATGTATCGGGCAATGGGATAGAGATGGTGCTGATAAACAGGAGAAAAATACAATTGTACATTCATTCAATCGTAATTTCTCTAAAAGAGCCGATGGTAACCCAAATACACACGCTTTTGTGACTTCGCCTGAAATGGTTGCGGCTTTAGCAATTGCTGGAAGATTGGATTTTAATCCACTAACGGATACTTTGTTAAACGACAAGGGGGAAGAAGTGAAATTAACGGCTCCTTTTGGTGATGAATTGCCAAAAAGAGGATTCGATGTTGAGGATAATGGTTTTCAAGAACCTGCAGCTGATGGCTCGGGTGTTCAAATTGTAG
Source organism: Flavobacterium ovatum (assembly GCF_040703125.1). Lineage (NCBI taxonomy): Bacteria > Pseudomonadati > Bacteroidota > Flavobacteriia > Flavobacteriales > Flavobacteriaceae > Flavobacterium > Flavobacterium ovatum. Next base: position 22,421 of record NZ_CP160035.1, on the reverse strand, counting down.
TGAGCGAAACGTCAGATCGTTTGCAATTGTTAGCTCCTTTTGATGCATGGGATGGTAAAAATATAACAGGAGCTAAATTGCTTGTTAAAGCATATGGTAAATGTACGACTGATCATATTTCTATGGCAGGGCCGTGGTTGCGTTTCCGTGGACATTTAGATAATATTTCAAATAATATGTTGATTGGTGCTGTAAATGCATACACTCAAAAAACAAATTCGGTTAAAAATCAATTAACTGGTGAATATGATGCCGTTCCTGCTGTAGCTCGTGCGTACAAAGCAGCTGGTGTTCCTTCTGTAGTAGTTGGAGATCATAATTACGGGGAAGGTTCTTCTCGTGAGCATGCTGCAATGGAGCCTCGTTTCTTAGGTGTTAAAGCGGTATTGGTAAAATCATTTGCTCGTATCCATGAAACAAACCTTAAAAAACAAGGACTTCTTGGGTTGACCTTTGCAACTGAATCTGATTATGATAAAATCCAAGAAGATGATACCATTAACTTTTTAGATTTAGTTGACTTCGCACCTGGAAAAGCATTATCAGTTGAATTTGTTCATGCTGATGGAACAAAAGATATAATATTAGCAAATCATACTTACAACGCAGGACAAATTGGTTGGTATGTTGCTGGTTCAGCTTTGAATTTAATTGCTGCTGAAGCATAATCCATTTTAATTTATATTTCTAAAGCGCTCTGTGTGAATAGGGCGCTTTTTTTATTACAGATTTTGTTAAATTGCGTGTAAAGAGTTGTTAAAAAAAGTGCGATATTTGCAGGAATGGGTTAATTTTACGCTCTGAAAATAGTGTTAATTTATATTTTCTGGGGAAGTATAAATAATAAGCTAAAGTTTTATTTAAAACGATTTTTTTTGGTCTTGTACTTATCTCTGGTTTAAAAAATAATAATGAATTGTATGAAGGGTTATAGTTATTTATTAGTTACGGTTTTATTGTTTTGTTTTACAGCTTTTTCTCAGCAAAAAACTACTGAACATATCGTTTCTAAAGGAGAAACTATTTCTAAGATTGCCGATTTGTATAATATAAAAGCTAAGGATATTTACGAACTCAATCCTACGGCCAAAAAAGGGATAAAATTCAATGCTAAGTTGATCATTCCTGTAGCAACTCCAATTACACCCCAAGAGATTTTTCACGAGGTTTTGGCAAAAGAAACCGTTTATGGTATTTCAAAAGAATATGGTGTTACGGTTGATGATTTATACAAATCCAATCCAACCATAGTAGAGTTAGGGCTTAAAATAGGACAAAAAATAAGTATTTTTGGTGGTTCTAAATCCAATAAAGCAAATTCAAAATTGGAGGCTACTACCGAAAAAGTGATTGCCGAAGGAATTGATTACGAAGTTTTACCCAAACAGACTAAATATAATATAGCCAAAGAACACGGGATTTCTGTTACTCTTTTGGATAATGCTAATCCAATTTTACAAACTGAGGAATTGAAAAGTGGGCAGAAAATTATTATTCCGGTTAAGAAATATATTCCTGAAACAGTAGAACAATCAGCAATAGTTGTTGAAAGTAATGATATTGTATTAAAAACAAATGCGGAAACCGATAAGGTTGAAACTTCAATTGTAACGATTGAAAATGTTTCTCATGAATCAATTACAATCGTACATGAAGTTTTGCCTAAAGAAACAAAATATGCGATAGCAAGAGAACATGGAATCACGGTAGCAGATTTAGATAAAGCCAATCCAATCTTGGAATCAGAAGCATTAAAGATCGGTCAAAAAATCATTATTCCAGTTTTGGAATTAGACAATAGTATTAAAGGTCAAGTGGTTTCAAAAGTTGAAAATTTGGATCTCAAAAAAGTTGTTGTAAATACAGATAAAGAGGTTGTAATAAAACCTGCTGTTGGTGTGAATAAGATTGAGGAGGTAGAGTTAACGCATAAAGTGTTGTCTAAGGAAACTAAATATGGTATTGCTAAAGAATTTGGAATTACTGTAAAAGAATTAGAGAGACAAAATCCGAAGGTGTCAAAACAACTTAAGGTTGGTTCATTATTAAGTATTAGAAAACCGAAAGTGATAAATCCTACTGTAGAAATTAAACAAGAATTGGTCATTGTTGAAGAAGATTTAGAGTCGAAATCAATACATGATGAAGCATTTGTAGATCAACTTATTTTTACTGCTTCTGAAAATATTGGTACTCGCTACCGTATAGGAGGTACTACAAAAGATGGTTTTGATTGTTCAGGATTAATGTGCACTACTTTTGGTACTTATGATTTGCAATTACCAAGAACTTCATTGGAACAATCACAGTATGGTTTAGTTTTAGAGGTGGGTAAAGCTCAAAAAGGAGATTTAATTTTCTTTAAAACAAGAGGGAGAAGTCAGATTAATCATGTTGGAATGGTGGTAGAAGTAGGGGATGGTGATGTTAAGTTTATTCATGCTTCTAATTCAGGTGTTATTATCTCCTCTATAAAGGAAAGTTATTATTCTAAAAGAGTGGTTCAGGTTAATAGAGTGTTGTAGTTATTCCCTAACTTTAAAACACGTATTAACTTACATATTGATTTATTTAATCAGAAAACAAAAATCACTCCCAATTAAATCCTTATTTTTGTCAGTCTTACTAATAAAAAATAATCTATGCTAATTATAGGTATTGCAGGAGGTACAGGAAGCGGGAAAACTACCGTTGTACATCAGATTGTAAATGAATTACCAGAAACAGAAGTCGGTGTCCTTTCACAAGACTCATATTACAATGACACCCGTCTTTTGAGTTACGAAGAGCGTACTGCGATTAATTTTGATCATCCTAGAGCCATAGATTTTGAACTTTTGATTCGTCATTTAAAGGATTTAAAGTCAGGGAAAACCATTCGTCAGCCCATATATTCTTTTGTGACTCATAATAGAACTGAAGAGTATATAATTACACACCCAAGAAAAGTATTCATTGTTGAAGGGATTTTGATTTTTACTAATCCAGAATTACGGGATTTATTTGATGTAAAAATATTTGTTCATGCGGATGCGGATGAGCGATTAATTAGAAGATTGAAAAGAGATATTTCTGAGCGAGGTAGAGATATGAATGAAGTTTTGAACCGCTATCAAACTACACTAAAACCAATGCATCAGGAGTTTATCGAGCCAACCAAGGCTTTTGCAGACATTATTATTCCAAATGACAAACCTAACAGCGTAGCTATTGAGGTAGTTCGTGCCTTAATAAATCAAAAATTGCTTTAATTTATTGTAATTTTATAACCACTAAAAGTATTTTACTGGTTTTTGAAGTCACTTCAATGTCGGGCTTATTTAAATAAAATCATTAATTTTTATACTATTCTCATAATGGCTAATCCTTATAAAGATAAATCTTGGTTTAAATTCCTGAGTAATAAGTACATGTGGGTGCTCTTGTTCTTTATTGGGTGGATGTTTTTCTTGGATAATTATTCCTTTTTTGATCATCGAATTTTAGATAATCAAGTTGATGAATTAGAAGAAAATAAAACCTATTATCAAGAAGAAATTACGAAAGATGAAAAGCAAATCAAAATGCTTCAAAATTCTGAGCAAATCGAGAAGTATGCCCGTGAAAAATACTTTATGAAAAAAGACAGTGAAGATATTTATATCATCGAGTTTGAAGGGGATACTATTTCAAAAAAATAACCTAAATAGATTTTAGTATTAAATTGCTTAACTCCAATACGGTTTTAATTGTAAACAAAAAGTCATGACAACTCCACTATTTGATGAATTTGATCCAGTTTCTTCCAAGTTATGGAAACAAAAAATCCAATTTGAATTAGATGGTGCGGATTATAATGATACTATGATATGGAATTCACCCGAAGATATCAAAGTAAAGCCTTTTTATCATAGTGATGAATTAGCAAGGAAATATTCTCTTACGACCAACGCTTCGACTTTTTCAATTTGCCAAAATATCTTTGTTTACGATGTAGATAAATCTATTGAAAGAGCCTTAGATACCTTAAATCGTGGAGCTGAAAGTTTACGATTTACAATTGAAAATGAAACTATTGATTTTGATAAACTACTCAGTAGTTTGCCGCTTGAGGGTTTGGTTCTCTATTTTAATTTTAGTTTTTTCTCTATCAATTGTATTCAAAGAATTGAAACTATTGTTCAAGACAGAAATGCAACCCTTTATTATAATGTAGATCCAATTGGGCAATTAGCCAAAGATGGAAACTGGTTTTCAACTCCAGATAAAACCAATTTTGATAGCTTAAATACGATTTCAAAAATTAGTTCGAAAAATGCATTTTTGAGTATTGATATGAGTTTGTACCAAAATGCAGGAGCTAATATGGTGCAACAGCTGGCGTATGGTTTAGGGCATGTCAACGAATATTTCAATAGAATTCCAAAAATAGATTCCAAAATTGTATTCGAAATTTCCGTAGGAACTAATTACTTTTTTGAGATCGCCAAATTGCGTGCTTTTCGAATTTTATTCAAAGCCTTGGCTACAGAATACAACTATAATCACGATTGTCATATACTAGTTACGCCTACCAAACGCAATAAGAGCATTTACGGGTACAATGTAAATATGTTGCGTACCACGACCGAATGTATGTCGGCAATCCTTGGCGGAGCAGATAGTGTTGCCAATCTTCCTTACGACTCCGTTTACCATAAAGACAACGAATTTGGAGATAGAATTTCCCGTAACCAATTACTGGTTTTAAAAGAAGAAAGCCATCTCGACAAAGTAAATAATCCAGCCGACGGTAGTTATTATATCGAAAGTTTGACACAACAATTGGCAGATAAAGCCCTTGCGCTTTTCAAGGAAATGGAAACTAGAGGTGGTTTTTTAAAATTACTAAATGAAGGCGTAATCAAAAATAAAATCCAAATCAGTGCCGACAAAGAGCAACACTTGTTTGACACTAAGGCAGATCCACTGATAGGTACTACCAAACACGCCAGCCGAGAAGATTTAATGAAAGCCGAATTAGAGTTATTTCCTTTTGTCAAAATAAATCCTCGCAAAACACTAATCACGCCCATCATTGAGAAACGTTTGGCAGATCAATTGGATCAAGATCGTTTGGCGACCGAGTAATTCTTTTTTTTAGAAGTAGAACATTCTTTGTTTTTGGTGAATATTGTTTTCCGCTTTCCGTTACAATCTTATGGAGGAAAAACCAAAGCCCCCACAAGGATTCCCCTTCAAATGAAGTTCACTGAACACTGATTAAAAATAAATGTTAGGTGAAGTAATCGTGGACAAAGAGGTAATGTTGTTTTGTATCTGTTAACTTTCTTAAATGCATAACAGGAACCAGTTGGTTCAATAATGATTAGTGAATTTACCAACGGGTAACAAATTATAATCTTTATTGATATAGATATATAAAAGGAACTATCATGAAAATTATATTTATCTCAAAAAAAATAGTTATTGCATCGGTTGTGTTTATTACCAATCTGAATTATGCTCAGAATAATAGTGAAACAAGTGTACAAGAAAAGGTCGTTGCTTATCAAGAAACAATTTCTAAAACATCGATAAGTAATAAGGAAAAGTATTTAATACCATTTAGTAAAGTAGAAAACACACCGATTTTAGTTGCAAATAGATCAAATAAATATTTGGCAAGTCACCTAGATGATAAAGTGAAAATTGCATTTGTGATTGGTCAAGGAAGAATCAATAATGAATACAAACAAAATTTATATTCTCAAAACACTTCAGATTTTACTACTACGGTTACTTTGCCAATACTAAGGGGTAAACATATAAATCTGGCGCTTAATGTAAAGGCTCAATATGGTTTTTCGAATAGTAATTTTCAATTTGAAACCCCAGATTCATTCGAAATCAATAATTTCTCTGTAAGTTCAGTGGGATTAACGGAAGAATCAACTGGTATTGAAAAAGTAAATTTCTCTACTGGTCCAGAAATACAATTCAAAATCCATAATAAATTGTTAGTGTCAACTGGCATTAATATTGGTTATTTGTCTTTTACACAAAATGCAATTGTTGCTGTGCAAAAGAATGTTGATGCTGACAATAATATAAGTGAATATACATTATTTGAACAGCCTAGAACCAATTTAAAAGGATTTAGTATTGAGCCTAACCTGAACGTAATGTATATGTTTTCAAGGCAAATTGGGGTTGTGTTAAATACGGGTTATAGTATTGGACCAAAAGGAAAAACAGTTACAAGTACTTTAATTCCTAATGGAAAACCACAAAAAGGAATTTATGATTTAAAACAACTAGAGTCCGCAACTTATGCCGCTTCAACTATAGATCTAGATGCATTAAAAGCGATAAATATTGGAGTTGGACTTGTATTTGTTTTAAATCCCAATCCAGAACCAGCAAAGGCAAATATACACACTTCGAGAAGTAATATTAAGCAACAAATTTCAACTGGAACGCCAACTGATAGTATTGGGAATCCAGAACCAGCAAAGGCAAATATACACACTTCGAGAAGTAATATTAAGCAACAAATTTCAACTGGAACGCCAACTGATAGTATTGGGAATCCAGAACCAGCAAAGGTAAATATACACACATCGAGAAGTAATATTAAGCAACAAATTTCAACAGGGACGCCAACTGATAGTATTGGGAATTCAGAACCAGCAAAGGAAAATATACACACATCGAGAAGTAATATTAAGCAACAAATTTCAACTGGAACGCCAACTGATAGTATTGGGAATCCAGAACCAGCAAAGGCAAATATACACACATCGAGAAGTAATATTAAGCAACAAATTTCAACTGGAACGCCAACTGATAGTATTGGGAATCCAGAACCAGCAAAGGCAAATATACACACATCGAGAAGTAATATTAAGCAACAAATTTCAACAGGGACGCCAACTGATAGTATTGGGAATCCAGAACCAGCAAAGGCAAATATACACACATCGAGAAGTAATATTAAGCAACAAATTTCAACAGGGACGCCAACTGATAGTATTGGGAATCCAGAACCAGCAAAGGCAAATATACACACATCGAGAAGTAATATCAAACAATAAATAGCAACACAAAACTCCAAGTACTAATATTTCTGTTTTTAAAATAATATAGATGTAATTAAGCTTGGACTTTGTTATTATGTATGAATATGCAAAATAAGACATCACTACAAATTGATATTAATCTTAGAGTGTAAAAGGGTTTTGAATGGGATAAATACAAAATTAAATAGTAGAATTTGATTTAAACTTTTAAAAGGAATACCTTTGAATTAGACGGGGTGAACCTTTGATTTAATCTGTTTTTGGTATGAGAAGAAAAGACATTCAACATATTACACTTAGTGATTCAACCTTAAAAGTTGAAGTAGCATATTCGAAGGCTCCTTTTGTGACTTCGGAAGGAATTGCTATTGCTGCCAGTTACTCAGAAAATGATGTCGCTAATTTGGAGCATTTAGATTTTGGAGCCGGTTTTCCGCCTTATTTGCGTGGGCCTTATTCTACCATGTATGTATCCAAACCTTGGACCATTCGACAATATGCTGGTTTTTCTACAGCCGAAGAAAGCAATGAATTCTATAAAAAAAATCTAGCAGCTGGTCAAAAAGGATTATCAATAGCCTTTGATCTACCTACTCACAGAGGTTATGATTCCGATCATGAACGAGTAACAGGAGATGTTGGCAAAGCAGGAGTAGCCATCGACTCAGTTGATGATATGAAACGATTGTTCGATGGAATTCCTTTGGATGAAATATCAGTTTCTATGACTATGAATGGTGCTGTTTTACCCATTATGGCTTTTTATATAGTTGCCGCCGAAGAACAAGGAATTAGTCCTGAACAATTATTAGGAACAATCCAAAATGATATTTTGAAGGAGTTTATGGTGCGCAATACCTATATCTACCCACCAAAAGCTTCGATGAAAATTGTATCCGATATTTTTCAATATACGCATAACAAAATGCCGAAGTTTCATTCTATTTCCATTTCGGGCTATCACATGCAAGAAGCCGGAGCGACGGCTGATATTGAGCTAGCCTATACATTAGCTGATGGATTGGAGTATATTCGAACAGGATTGGCAACCGGAATGAAAATTGATGATTTTGCACCCAATTTGTCCTTTTTCTGGGCAATTGGAATGAATCATTTTATGGAAGTTGCTAAATTACGTGCCGCTCGTATGTTGTGGGCTAAGTTGGTTAAACAATTTGAACCTCAAAATCCAAAGTCGATGGTGTTGCGCACGCATTGCCAAACGAGCGGATGGAGTTTAACAGAGCAAGATCCTTTTAATAATGTGGCAAGAACTTGTATCGAAGCAGCAGCAGCTATTTTTGGAGGAACTCAATCTTTACATACCAATGCCTTAGACGAAGCGATTGCTTTACCAACCAATTTTTCGGCTCGAATAGCTAGAAATACGCAATTGTACTTGAGAGAAGAAACCAAAATCACAAAAACGGTTGATCCCTGGGGTGGAAGTTACTACGTAGAAAGTTTGACCAATGAACTCGCCCAAAAAGCTTGGAAATTGATTGAAGAGGTAGAAATGTTGGGTGGAATGACAAAAGCAATCGAAACTGGTATTCCGAAACTACGTATCGAAGAAGCTTCTGCACGAAAACAAGCAAAGATTGATAACAATCAAGAAACCATTATAGGAGTCAATAAATACCGTTTAGAAAAAGAAGAAAGGTTATTAATTCGTGATATAGACAATCATAAAGTCTTGTGTCAGCAGTTGGAGCAACTAGAAGTCTTGAAAGCAACTAGAAATGTTGTTCTAGTACAAGAATCTTTAGGTAAGATTACTCGTTGTGCGCAAAGTCAGCAAGGCAATCTTTTGGAATTAAGTATTGAAGCAGCTAGAAATAGAGCAACTTTGGGTGAAATTAGTTTGGCTCTTGAAAAAGTATATGGTCGTTATGTAGCCAAAGTAAAATCGATAACGGGCGTTTACGCACAGAATATTCAAGATAATCCAGCTTTTGAAAAAGCAAAAAAATTAGTGCAGAAATTTACAGAAACCAAAGGTGTAGCTCCTAGAATTATGATTGCCAAAATGGGGCAAGATGGTCATGATCGTGGTGCAAAAGTAGTAGCAAGCGCTTATGCTGATTTGGGTTTTGAGGTTTTTATTAGTCCGCTTTTTCAAACTCCCCTTGAAGTTGCGCAACAAGCGATAGCACATGAAGTACATGTTTTGGGAATGTCATCGATGACTGCAGGTCATAAGACATTAGTACCACAAGTAATAAATGCTCTTGGAGAAAAAGCTAAAAGCGAAATTCAAGTCGTTGTTGGTGGAGTAGTACCTCCTCAAGATTATGAATTTTTGATTGAAGCTGGCGTTTTTGCAGTTTTTGGTCCAGGAACTGCGATTGGTGAAACTGCGATTGTAATATTAGAATCTTTACTACAAGAGAAATAATATGTATTAGTAGGATGAAAAAAAATGCGATGTTTCCTTTAAGGATACATCGCATTTTTTATATTTTGTAGTCTGTAAGTCTAGTTCAAACTAACAACTGCATTGTTATCGGCAACAATAAAAGAAGTGTCATAACCTCCAAAAGCTTTCATGTAACTTCTAACAGAAGTTCCATAAGCATCTCTAAGGTATCGAGTACCATTACTTCTAAAGAATTTTTTAACTGACCCAGCACCACCTAAATGGGCCGCAGCAAGTATTCCTGATTCTGTTACCTGAATTCCAGCAACTACTTTGCCTTCATATTTTTCAATAATATCACGTAAAAGCCATTTGTTTTTTGCTAAAAGCGCCACAAATGCCTTTTCTTGCATTTTTGGGCTACTTAAAAATTGAGGGCTGTTCTTAATTCCGATTGTTTTTAAGGTTTCAACACCAAATTGGTATTTACCTAAATAACCTAACGTATTAATTTTTTTGTATTTACCTTGAGATTCTTTGAAACCGATTGCTTCCTTGAAACCGATAAATAAATTCCCTGTAAAAGGAATGTTCAAATTGGTGTAATCTTCTTGTTCTTGTGACGGATATAAGTACTGAGATCCGTCTGGATTTTTTATTAGAAACCAATGATTAGAATCAATTTTAAGAGGTTTAAAACCTGCGCTTAAAAAAGCTACAATAATCGCTAAACTTGTATAAAAATACCATTTCTTTCTCATAAATTGTTTTTCTTCAGAACGCTGTCACCATCTGAAATTTCTACGGTGCAAATATACAACTTTTTTTATAAAACTGAAAATCAAGCTGTTAAACTTAGTTAAAAGTGGAGGAGATGGACCCTAACTGACTCGTTAGCTGTTAATTCTATTGTAGGTGCGGGGATTTTTATGCTGTTAAAAACGGAGAAAAAAGTTTTTAAAAAGTGCGATTTTGTGTCTATTTTCGTTAGGTCAACGTCTAAGCTGAGGTAAAATTGTCTTTTTTGGATGCTATTTACGTCGCTTAATATGTAAGGTGTTTCTTTGTTTCCAGTAATCATTCCGTCTGCTCCAAGTCCAAAAGCTAGGTTAAACCACTTAGGTATTTTGGTGTTTTTGGCAAAAGAATGTAAATTGATTGATAACCAATAAGTTTGGCCATTGTAGTCTTTTAGTAATTGTTCTGTAAAAGTACTTCCTAAAACATTAGAACGCTGTTGTGCATAAACACTTTTTTGAAAGGAAAATTTAGGAATGATACGTTGCTCTTTCCATAATAGTTCTTGCGAAACATACAAAGCTGTTCCGGAGGCATTGGCTATTACATCTCCCATGGACGCGCCCCATTCGCTAGAAAAACCGTCCAATACTTCGACAGCAGTCAAAAAGGTAAAACCCAATCCTGCTCCATAAATCAGTTGCTCTTTTTTGGTGGCACCGCTCCAGTCTAGTAATTCGGCTCCCATTCGTCCCATTTGGTAGGAAGTGTAGCTGTGGCCGAGTTTATCCATTTGCAACCATTCCTGATTGTCGTTTATAAAATGGAATTTTGAACGAGGATAATCGGCATACCACAATTGATTCAAACCTATTAGAGCTGTTGTTACCGCCAAAGCTTCTGTAAGTATGACCGCATTTTTGCGCTTAATATTGAGGCTATCCGCAGGTTTTAGAAAAGTTGAAATTCTGTTTTGTGAATAAGAAGAGAAAGCTATGATTCCTATAAACACAAAACAGAAGTGTTTTTGTTTACAGTTCAAAACTATCTTTTTACGCCTTGACTGTTAATCCAATTGGAATATTTCTTTGCATTTTGATTATGCTCAGATAAAGTAGCAGCAAACTCATGGTATCCAAAACGTTCGACACTAGCGCAGAAAAAGATATAATCATGCTTTTCAGGGTTTAGTACCGCTTCCATGGCTGTAATGTCTGGCATAGCAATTGGTCCTGGAGGAAGCCCAACGTTTACATAAGTGTTATAAGGAGAGCTCATCCTAAGATCATTGTAGAATACTCTTTTGATTACTTGGTCGAAATCATTTGAATTCTTTTTAATAGCATATATGACCGTTGGATCTGCTTGTAGTGGCATTCCCAGTTTTAATCGGTTTAAGTAAACACCTGCAATACGAGGACGTTCATCTTTCTTAACAGATTCTTTATGTACGATAGAGGCTAAGATAGTGGCTTCAACAGGAGTAAGGCCTTGTTGTTTGGCTTTGGCAATACGTTCATCCGTCCAAAATTTACGATATTCCTTTATCATCTTGTCTCTAAACTTTACCGCTGAGGTATTCCAGTAGAATTCATAAGTGTTTGGAATAAACATCGCAAAAACGGTTTCTTCATTAAAGCCATTTTCTTTCATAAATACTGAATCTTTAATCGTTTTAAGTAACGAGATACTATCAGCTTCTATTTGAGAGCTTACTCTTCCAGCAAAATTCTCTAATCTCTCTTGATTGTTGAATGCTAATTTTACGGGGACATTCAGGAATAATGTTTTAACTAATTCGTAACTATTCATTCCTTTGGTAAACAAAAAACGTCCTGCTTTTACATTCGCTGGATAGTTGCGTTTGTTTGCGACCATTTCAAAATGATCCATATTTTCAACATAGGTTGCTATGATTGCTTTTGCAGTTTTGTAATTGGCATTAGTAGGAATATGAATGTAAACTTCATTTTCGGAGAACTTGGTGTTTTCTGCAAAAATTTGTCGTACTAAAATAAAGCCATATATGATTAATCCTGAGATAATAACAATAGCGGAGATCGAAATGATTTTCTTTAGGTTCAAAATTTGAGATTTAAATTGCTACGTCAGTTCGCTGGCGTCCGAGTTTATTAATTGATACATTCCTTCGTCTTTATAAACTCCATTTATAAGATTCCAGTCTTTTTTAATTCCAATACATTCAAAGCCAAATTTAGTAAAAAGAGCTTTACTTGGTTCGTTTTCTTCACTAATATTTGCATACAATTGATGCAAATTAAGGTGATGAAAAGAATAGTTTATTAAAAGGGCTAATGCTTCCGAACCAATGTTTTTTTTCCGATGGCTAACTCCTTGAAGGACAATTCCAATACCTGCTTTGTTGTTTTTTGGGTCAAAATCAAAAAGGTCAATTAATCCAATAGCGGGGAAATCTTCATCCTGACAAATAGCTAAACGCAATTGTTTGGCTTCATATATATCTTGTTGTGCGTTTTCTAAGTATTGCCGAATTAAAAAACGACTGTATGGTGTTTGAGTGCTGCTCACTTCCCAAATACTTTCGTCATTTTCCATCGCATAAACAAACTCCAAATCATTTGGTTCTAGAGCACGTAGGTAAATGTTTTTTCCTTTTAAGGTGATCATTTGGGAGGTTTTAGATTCAGACTTTTAGATCGTCACAGTACCACCAAAAACAAATTTGGCAGGCCCAATTAAAAATACATTAGTATATAGATTGTCTTTTTTGTCAAAAGAAACTGCTAGTTTTCCACCTTCCACATTGATGTTGATGGCCGTAGCATTTGTTTGTCCCGTGGCGTTCATCGCTATTGCTACAGCAGTTGCTCCAGTACCACAAGCCAAAGTTTCATCTTCTACACCTCTTTCATACGTTCGTAATGAAAAAGTTGTGTTATCTATTTTTGTAACAAAGTTGATGTTGCTACCTTCTTGACCATATAAAGAACCGTACCGCAAAGCCGCTCCATTTTCTTTTACATTATAATTTTTTAAGTCGTCTACCAATTGCACATGATGTGGAGAACCCGTATTCAAAAAGGAATAATCAGGAGTATTGTTGATTTGGTTTACGTCAATCATCTGTAAAGAAACGATTCCTTCAGGACTTACGCTCGCATGGTGTAAACCGTCAATAGCGTTAAAAGTTGCAGTGTTATCAATAACCTTCATTTTTTTTGCGAAAGCCACTAAACATCTACCACCATTACCGCACATGGTACTCTGGTTTCCGTCTGAGTTGTAATACACCATTTTAAAATCAGTTACAGGGTCGTTTTCTAATAAAATGAGTCCGTCGCCACCAATTCCAAAGCGTCTATCGCATAAATGAGCAATAAGTTGGGTGTTTTCTTTTGGGAAAGTTTCCGTACGATTATCAATCATTACAAAATCGTTTCCTGTTCCTTGATATTTATAAAATTCTACTTGCATTTTTTTATTCATTTTCAATACAAAAGTACAAATTATACCAAATGTATTTATGTTTTAATCCAAAGAGTTCTGGGATAATACCGATGTAATATAAAAACACTTCAATGCAATGGAAATAAATTGAATATATGATCAATAATATTAATGAAAAGTTAAGCTGCGTTAAAGAGCGTTAAACTTTTATTTAGTAAATACTTTTAGTGTTAAATTTACGGTACAAATTAATGTAAATTAACTTATTATGAATAGAATTTCACAGCTTTTTCTGGTTTCACTGATGAGTGGAGCTACTACTTTGGGAGCTTACAAATTATTTTTTGATAGCAACGCTCCTTTTTCTTTAGATAAAAAACCATTGACAACCTTAATGAATAATTCCTATAATCGAAATGTAGGTTTGTCCGCAAATGTGTTGGATTTTACTGAAGCAGCCGAAAAGACCGTCCACACAGTAGTTCACGTAAAAAACGTATCGCGTAGAACGGTTTCAAACCCTATGCTTGAATATTTCTATGGATACAAAGGAGGTCAATCTCAAGAACAAATCGGAACAGGATCTGGTGTAATTATTTCAGAAGACGGTTATATTGTAACCAATAATCACGTAATTAAAGACGCTTCTGAAATAGAGATCACATTGAACAATAAGAAATCCTATAAAGCCAAACTGATTGGAACTGATTCTAAAATGGATATTGCATTGTTGAAAATTGATGCTAATGAAAAGTTACCTTATACCTCCTTTGGAGATTCAGATAATGTAAAAGTAGGCGAGTGGGTACTGGCTGTGGGGAATCCATACAATTTGACCTCAACAGTAACAGCAGGAATTGTTTCTGCCAAAGCTAGAAATTTGGGTGATAACGGAATCCAATCGTTTATTCAAACAGATGCGGCCGTGAACCCCGGAAATAGTGGAGGTGCATTAGTAGATACACAAGGAAACTTGGTTGGAATTAATACTATGATTTCATCAATGACAGGTTCTTACGTTGGGTATTCTTTTGCTGTTCCGTCTAATGTTACTCGTAAAATCGTTGAAGATATAATGGAATATGGTAATGTACAAAGAGGGATTTTAGGTGTAGAAGGTGGCGAGTTAAACGCTATGGCTTCTAAGGAATTGGGTGTTAACCAAACTGAAGGGTTTTATATTAACAAAGTGACCAAAGATTCAGGGGCCGAAAAATCTGGTTTGCAAAAAGGTGATATTATTGTCAAATTAGACAGTCAAAAGATCTCCACATTTGCCGATTTATCGGGTTATATCAATACTAAACGTCCAAGTGATAAAGTATTAGTTACTTATCTTAGAGATGGAAGAACTAAATCAGCAACCGTAACTTTGAGCAAAAATGAATTCTTCTCTACTGAATTCAAAGGAATCGAATTGGAGAATCTGGATGCTGTCGACAAAAAGAAATTCAAATTAGATTATGGTGTGAAAATCAAGTCTATCAACAATGAAAATTTGGCACAGTATACCGACGAACTAAAAGGAAATATTATTTTGAGCATCGATAATGTGAAGGCTACCAATGTTGAATCTGTTTCTAAATTGTTAAGCAAAAAGGATGAAAATCAAAGTATTCGATTGGAAATGGTCAATAAAAATGGCGAAGTAATTAGAATTATTATTTAATAACTCCTTAAAAATCATCTTAAACCAACTTTTTTACCAAAGTTGGTTTTTTTATAAAAAAAAGTCATAATAAATTTTACGAAATCGTTTGAATAAAGTATTTTTGCAGTCGATTTAATAAATATGGCGATGTTTTGAATCATCAAAAAGTTAAATACAAATATCATTCACTTACAGGTTGGGACTGCTGTAGTTAAATTTTTAGTTTTTAGTTTTTAGTTCAAGTTTCAGATTAAGGTTTATAGCAGTCCCTCCTGATTTTATAGAAATCCATCTCATTGTGAGTTGGATTTTTTTTTGGAGCATTTCGTTTTGAGTCATAAGTACGTTTCGTCCTGCTCTATACTATATCTATTGTTTAGGCTATCGCCTCACAATAGGATACTCCCGACGCTTCGGGACGATCAGGGCTGTTTTAGATGATTTTTTCAAAAGACTATTTGTAAAGATCAAAAATCAAATTCAAAAATCAAAATATAATTGTAATTTCAAAATCATTTAGCCGGACGGTTTGTCGTTCTGAAAGAATCTCACACAAGGAGGTAGAATGTATTTCTATAAGTTTGATTAAGCTTGAGGAATGATGCTATAGGTGGTTAACGCCCCAGGTAGTAGCGGCAGCCCCGACTGAAAAAGGCTGTTTTTTTACGGGAAGTATAGAGAGGCTGGAGGAAGCTCCTGTAACGACCTAGTGGAAAAAGCGTTTTGAAAGAGGGCTATAGTCCCGAAGTCTCGGAACTGGATTAGGAGCGAAAAAACTAAATCGCATAAAAAAAGGACCATTTATAATGATGTTTTATTATTTTGGTTCTTATAGTATTGGCGTGAAACAGTTAGTATTTTAATTTACCATTAATATTGAGCTAATTAAAAATTTACTCAATCTTAATGGTTTAATGAAGAATTTAAAATATTTAAATAATGTTCTTTTTATTTACTTTTCTTAGCTTTAATCATCGCTTCGAGTTGATCCCAAAGTTCTTCAGGAATCGCTTCGAGTAGGTTGAATTGTCCAGCACCTTTTAGCCATTCTCCGCCGTCAATCACGACAACTTCACCATTGATGTATGCCGAAAAGTCGGAAACTAGATAAGCAGCCAAATTTGCTAATTCTTGGTGATCGCCTACACGTTTTAAAGGAACTTTCTTGGCCATGTCAAATTTTTCAGCCAAATCACCTGGTAGTAATCTATCCCAAGCTCCTTTGGTAGGAAACGGACCTGGTGCGATGGCATTGGTACGAATCCCGTACTTTGCCCATTCTACAGCTAGACTACGTGTCATTGCTAAAACACCTGCTTTGGCAGTGGCAGAGGGTACGACATAAGCTGATCCTGTCCATGCATATGTAGTTACGATATTAAGTACGGTAGAATGTTCTTGTTTGCTTTCTATCCAATGTTTTCCAAAGGCCAATGTACAGTTTTTGGTTCCTTTAAGGACAATATCAATGACGGTGTCAAAGGCGTTGGATGATAATCTTTCGGTTGGCGAAATGAAATTTCCTGCTGCATTGTTGAGTAATACATCTACTTTTCCAAAGGCTTTGAGTACTTGTTGTAGCATTGCCTCTACCTGTTCGTAGTGCCTTACGTCACATTGTAGTGGTAAGCAGGTCCCACCAGTAGCGCTTTCAAGTTCTGATGCAGTGTTTATTAGTTTATCTAAATCACGGGAAGTAATAGCTACTTTAGCTCCTAATTCTAGGAAATATTGAGTCATGGCTTTTCCTAATCCACTTCCGCCACCAGTAACTACAATCACTTTGCCTTGGAGCGCATCATCACGTAGCATTTTATTTTTAAAATTCATATCCTTAGCTTTTTAGTAAAAATAGGGAATTTAAAGTTACTATGCGTGCATAGTAAAAATATTTTTGTGTTAAATTATAAAGTAATTAATCTTTTGGTAGCAGCTTCAAGTGTTTCATCTGTTTTGGCAAAACAAAAGCGGATGAGTTTGAGGTCTTTCCCATTGGCGCAGAAAGTTGAGTTGGGAATGGCAGCAACGCCAAATTCGCTAACGAGTCGCTTGCAAAAATCCACATCGTTTTCATCTGAAATAGCGGCATAAGAGACCACTTGAAAGTAACTGCCTTCGCAAGGGAGTAATTTGAATCGGCTAGGGGCAAGAAGTCTTCTGAAATAATCACGCTTTTTTTGGTAAAAAGAAGCAATTTGATCTAAATCAACTACATCTAAATATTGACTAATAGCAGCCTGAGAAAGACTATTCACGCTGAAAACTAAAAATTGATGTACTTTTTTGATTTCGTGCATCAGATTTTCTGGAGCAATAAGGTAGCCAACTTTCCAGCCTGTAATGTGAAATGATTTGCCAAAAGAGGAAGCGATTATAGAACGTGAAAGTATTTTTTTACGAGTATTTGCTGAAATATGTTTCTGCTCAAAAGTGATGTATTCGTATACTTCATCAGATAGTAATAATATGTTTGGGTTTTGTTCTAGAATATTTTCTAATTCCTCAATGTCTGTTTGGGTGAAGATTCTTCCCGTAGGGTTGTGAGGGTTATTGATGATAATCATCCTAGTTTTTGATGAACACGCTTGATGAACAGCTTTCCAATTGACGGTGTAATCATCATTTAGTGGAATACGAACAGGAACCCCTTGGGATAATAAAATAGACGGTTCGTAGGAATCGTAACTTGGATCGAGTACAATAACTTCGTCTCCTGTTTTTGTTATGGCTTGTATAGCTGTAAAAATTCCTTGTGTTGCTCCAGCTGTTACTAATATTTCCGTAATTGGGTTGACTGTTCGGTTGTATTGTTTTTGAGTTAAGTCTGCTATCTTTTTCAATAACGGCGGAAAGCCAGCCATAGGAGTGTATTGATGTACATCTTCATGAACTAGCTTTGCTGTAATTTGGATTAGTCTGTCATCTACAGGGAAATTAGGAAAACCTTGCGATAGATTAATTGCTTGGTATTCTACCGATAATTGTGACATAACCGAAAAAATACTAGTACTGATATTGGGAAGCTTACTCATTTATAGAACCAAAATTACATTTTATGAATAATGAAAATAGTTGGTCGTTTGTGTAAATCGATTATTTCCTTTTTCCAAGCGGCAATTTTTTTTGTTTTGATGAATTCCGTTGGTAAAGTAATATCTGTGGCAATACACAAATATGTCTCTGGATGCAAGGTTTGAATTAAATCTTCCAGTAATTTATTGTTACGATAAGGTGTTTCGATAAAAATTTGCGATTGATTTTTTTCGAATGAAGTTCGTTCTAATAATTTGAAACTTGCTTTTTTTTCATCCTTTTCTATGGGTAGATAACCATGAAAAGTAAAGCTTTGTCCGTTCATTCCTGAAGCCATCATAGCTAATAAGATTGAAGAGGGGCCAACCAATGGGATAACCTGAATACCTTTATCATGTGCGATTTTTACAATTACAGCTCCTGGGTCTGCAACACCTGGACAACCAGCTTCGCTCATTAATCCCATGTTTTTACCTTCTAATAATGGTTTTATGAAATCCAAATGTTCTTTGGTTTCGGTATGCTTGTTTAATGCAAAAAGTACTAGATCGGATTGTTTTTTTTCAGGTTGTACTTCTTTGATTGATTTTCGAGCTGTCTTTTCGTTTTCAACAATATAATAGTCAATTAAGTCTATCGCTCTTTTTATAGTTTGTGGTAAAACATCCATTGGGTCACAGTCTCCCATGGTAGTTGGGATTAAGTAGAGTTTTCCTAGGTTATTATTGGGCTTCATTATGCTTATTGTTTTATCTGTAAATGAAATGCAAAGAACGGAATTTAATCACTATTTGCAATGTGGGATTAACTAAAAAAAAATCCTATTTGGTTTTACTCAAATAGGATTTTTAATGTTTGTGTAAACTAAAATTATTTATTTACTGGTTTGAAAATACGGATCCAATCAATTTTCATGGTGTGACCGTCAGTATCTTTTATCTCTTCATCTGTAGGGGTGCAACCAATGCCAGCTCTCCAGTTTTGGTCTTCCATGGTGAATAAAATATCCATTGGTTTATTTAAACCAGTTCTACTTGCTGTTTCTTTTGTTGGTGAAGTGTAGCTTTTAGGGTCAATTCCGTCCTTTGAACCTGATGTGTCTAAACTGTTTGTTGATTGTACAAGTACACCATCGATGTAGTATTCTAGCTCAGTTGGGCTTTTCCAATAAACTCCATAACGGTGGTAGGCATCTGACCAATCTCCAACTTTAGTATCCGTGTACCAAGTTGTGACATCTGCTGGTTGGTAATCTTGAAACGGGGACCTAATAAATACATGGTGGCTTAAATGAATAGTCTTTGAGAACAGTCTTCCTCCGGTCACATTATTTCTTGCTGCTTTTCCGCCCCAGGCTTCCATGAAATCAATTTCTTGTGTATCATCAGGACTTAACATCCAGGCGCCAGAAGTGTTTACGCTATTTGCGATTTTAATTCTACTTTCAATATATACAGGATATACTATTTGTTTATTAGATACTACTGCACCTAATCGGGTTGCTTTTCCGGTAATAGTTGCCCCTCCGTAATCGTAATCCTTGGTTTCTCCACTTAGGCGTGTTGTGATCAGTTTTAAAACACCGTCTACTATAGTGACATTTTCATGTTTCCATTTAGTTAATCCTGGACCATCCCAAGCATTATGGTAGAAGTTAGTCCATTTGCCATCTCCAAAAGTAGTTTTTGAACTAGAGGTGGCGTAAGTATATTCAAAATCATCTGACATGTCGGTCTGAAATTCCCATTTTTTTCCTGTTCCAGCATCGGCGGGTACAGCTATTAACTTATAGTCAGTTACTTCAGGAGTTGGTTTTGGAGTAATTAGAACTGGTGGTGGCGCTGTTATTTCAGCTGAATCTTTTGTGCAGGAATTTAAGTTAAAACTTAATGGTAGTAATAATAATAGAAATGTTGTTGTTTTCATAATAGTTAATTTATAAACTTTTTTGGTTTAAAACATAGTGTCAGAAGTAGACTTTATGTTATTCGTATGTCTTACGAGTAGGTCAAAGCAAAGTTAAGATTATAAATTATTGATGAGTATTTATAGCGGTTTTGTTGAGGTGTTCAGAACCACATTTATATAGATTTAAACTAGACAAAAGTAGTAATCAATATATTTTGAAGGTTTTGTCTTGCAAAAAAAATAAAAATGAGGTTTGAGTTTTGTGAATTTGTAGAGGTGAAGAATAATTTGTTGCAATCAAAAAAAAGGCATATTTTTTATATAAAAAAAACTACAGCTGTTTTTTAAGGATGCTCTGATATTAATTTATTAGCAATTATATCACAAGCTTGATCTAGCATTTTGTAAACTAAATCAAAGCCATTATTTGTTCCATAATAAGGGTCTGGAACATCTACTTTTTCATCAGGGAATAATTCGTCCAAAATCAGTTGCACCTTGGAAGTGTGTGTTGAATTTTGAGATAAAGCAATAATGTCATCGTAATTTGAACTGTCCATAACGTAGATATAGTCAAAGTCTTCAAAATCTTTGATTTTGAATTGTCTGCCTTTTTGATTCGAGATGTCGAGTTTGTTTTTCTTTGCGACTTCAATTGAACGTTTGTCTGGAGAATGACCGATATGCCAAGATCCGGTCCCTGCTGAATCAACTATGAATTTGTTTATAGGTAGTTTAGAGGCTAAAATGCCTTCTGCTAAAGGGGAACGACAGATGTTTCCTAAACATACCATTAAAATTTTCACAGACATAAGTATCTCTATAGTGTTAGTTTTTTATGAATATCGTCAACAAATTTCTTGAATTGTTTGTCAGTTGCAACTAAGTTATCCACTGTTTTACAGGCGTGCAACACAGTAGCGTGGTCACGGTCTCCAATTTGAGAGCCAATATTTGCTAATGACGCTTTGGTGAATTTTTTAGCAAAGAACATTGCCAATTGTCTTGCTTGAACAACGTGTCTTTTTCTAGTTTTAGATTGTAAGGTTTCTAAGTCCAATTGGAAATAATCAGAAACTGTTTTTTGAATGTAATCAATAGAGATTTCTCTTTTTACATTTTTCACAAATTTCTCTACGACACTTTTAGCAAGTTCGATCGTCACCTCTTTTTTATTGAAAGAAGATTGAGCAATCAAAGAAATAATAGCACCTTCAAGTTCTCTAACGTTAGATTTGATGTTACGAGCTACATATTCAATAATATCTTCTGGGATTTCAACACCATCACGATAAAGAATATTTTTTAAGATTGAGATTCTAGTTTCGTAATCTGGTTGGTGTAATTCAGCTGATAGTCCCCATTTGAAACGAGATAGCAAACGTTGTTCGATATCTTGCATGTCAACAGGAGCTTTGTCAGAAGTTAATATAACCTGTTTTCCGTTTTGATGTAGATAGTTGAATATATGGAAAAATACATCTTGAGTACCTGTTTTTCCAGATAGAAATTGAACATCGTCAATAATCAACACATCAATCAATTGATAGAAGTGAATAAAATCATTTCGGTTGTTCTTTTTGACGGAGTCAATATATTGTTGTGTGAAAATTTCAGCTGAAATGTATAAAACTGTTTTTTCAGGGTATTTGTCCTTGATTTCTACACCGATAGCGTGTGCTAAATGTGTTTTACCTAATCCAACACCTCCAAAGATTAATAGCGGATTAAAAGAAGTTCCACCTGGTTTATTGGCGACAGCCATACCTGCTGAACGAGCTAATCTGTTAGAATCTCCTTCAAGGAAATTGTCAAAACTGTAATTTGCGTTTAGTTGAGACTCGATTTTTAAATTACGAATGCCAGGAATTACAAATGGATTTCTTAACTCTGGGTTTAAATTTTTTAATGGAGCATCAACTTCTTGCGGTTTCATGGGAACTCTATTGGCGCTTGGTAACTGTTCCGTAAACGGTTGTTTGTTACCATAAGTGTTTTCCATTTTGATTTTATAGAGTAACTTTGCGTTTTTCCCAAGTTCTTTGGTTAGGGCGACTTTTAATAATTTCACATAGTGTTCTTCTAGCCATTCGTAAAAGAATTTACTAGGAACTTGAATATAAAGCGCATTATCGGTAAGTTCAACTGACTTGATTGGTTCAAACCAAGTTTTGTAGGCTTGGTCTTGAATGTTGTCTTTTATAAAAGACAGACAGTTTTCCCATACTGATTGTGCAGTTTTGTTCATAAATTCTATGTAATT